>JACVCL010000119.1 GCA_016742075.1 Phycisphaerales bacterium | reverse complement strand
CCCCTCGGCGTCCTCCCGCCTGCCCCTCCACGGCGCCCTCAACCCCGGCCGCGAGCCCACCGTCACCACCCCCGGCTCCTTCGCGCTGGCGCCCGATGTCGGCGGCCCGCTCATGTTCGCCAGCCCCGACACCCCCGGCATGCCCGCCCCCAGCGGCAAGACCGCCTGGGACTTCCTGCCCGACGGCTGGTCCACCCAGCTCATCGAAGCCCCCGCCGCGGCGTCGCACTGCCGGGGCGGCTGCGCCTGCCGGTCGTCGCTGACCACCGACTACGTCTTCGAAAGCGCCCGCGGCCAGTGGCGCCGCGTGACCGTGCCCGCCGGGTTCACCCCGATCACCCAGCTCGAGCACGCCCGCCTGGGCATGGTCACCCCACAGATGCGCCGCGTCGCCGAGCGCGAGCCCCACTTCGACGCCCTGTTCCCCGGCCGCGGAGCCGAGGCCGTGCGCGACGAGGTCGCCGCCGGCCGCATGGTCATCCCCGCCAACATCAACCACCTCAAGCACCGCCTCGACCCCATGTGCATCGGCCGCGCCAGCCGCACCAAGGTCAACGCCAACATGGGCGCCAGCCCCGTGAGCAGCGGCACCCACGAGGAAGTCGAGAAGCTCCGGTGGGCCGAGAAGTGGGGCGCCGACACCGTCATGGACCTCAGCACCGGCGGCGACCTCGACGAGTGCCGCCGCGCCATCATCGAGAACTCCACCGTCCCCATCGGCACCGTCCCCATCTACTCGATGATCATCGGCCGAAAGATCGAGGACCTCGACTGGCCCGCCATCGAGGCCTCCCTCCACCACCAGGCCCGCCAGGGCGTCGACTACTTCACCATCCACGCCGGCGTGCGCCTCGCGCACCTCCGGCACGTCCGCAACCGGCTCATCGGCATCGTCTCGCGCGGCGGCAGCCTGCTGGCCAAGTGGATGCTCGTCCACAACCGCGAGAACATCATGTACACCCGCTGGGACGACATCTGCGACATCCTCCGCCGGTACGACGTCACCTTCTCCATCGGCGACGGCCTCCGCCCCGGCGGCCTGGCCGACGCCACCGACGCCGCCCAGATCGCCGAGCTGGAAACCCTCGGCGAACTCACCGAGCGCGCCTGGCGCCGCGGCGTGCAGGTCATGATCGAGGGACCGGGCCACGTTCCCTTCGACCAGATCGAGTGGAACGCCAAGATCCAGCGCACCCTCTGCCACGGCGCCCCCTTCTACGTCCTGGGGCCCCTCGTCACCGACATGTTCCCCGGCTACGACCACATCACCTCCTGCATCGGCGCCACCGCCATGGCCTACCACGGCGCCGCCATGCTCTGCTACGTCACCCCCAAGGAGCACCTGGGCCTGCCCAAGAAAGACGACGTGAAGCAGGGCTGCATCGCCTACAAGATCGCCGCGCACGCCGCCGACGTGGCCCTGGGCATCCCCGGCACCCGCGACCGCGACGACGAGCTCACCAAGGCCCGCGCCGCCCTTAACTGGGAGAAGCACTTCGACCTCGCCTTCGACCCCGACACCGCCCGCGCCTACCACGACGAAGACCTCGACGTCGACACCGACTTCTGCGCCATGTGCGGCCACGACTGGTGCAGCGTCCGCATCTCCAAGGAAATCCAGGACTTCGCCAGCGGCAAGGCCGAGGGCTTCGAGCGCATCGGCGCCGGCGGCCGCGCCGGCGCCCCGGTCCGCTCCGCCGCCCTCACCGCCGAGCAGCAGGAGATCCTGAACAAACGCGGCGTGCTCTCCCCCGATGAGATCCACCAGCTCGCCAGCAAAACCCGCAAGGCCGTCGGCGCCGACACCGGCGCCAAGGCCTCCTGCCACAGCGACTACGTGGACCCCGACGCGGCCAAGAACCTGCAGGCCACCCGGGCCGGCCGAGAAGTCCTCGTCCCCCTCGACGTGCGGCCGGCACTGGGGATCTCGAAGGATGAAGAGCGGGTGGTGTGAGGGGCCGCGGGGGCGGCGGGATAAAGCGGAGCCGCTCGCACGCCGCCCCAGCAACACGCGCGAGTGCTGCCACAGGCGAAGCGACGACGCAGCAAAGACCGCAGATGCGACATCCGTGGGCGACGAACTAACCCGACCTACCTCGCCGTAGGAGTGGAGAGCTGTCGACGCCGAGGATACTCCGAGTGTTGAGCTCCTCAGCCGACTTTGATTGCCTCACTGCGGCAAGCCGCAGCCCCGACCAGCGCGAGGCTGTTCAATCGCTGCTGACCTCAGGCACACCAAGAGAGCGAAGATACTCGAACGTGCGGTCATACATCTCCGGACGACGGGTCGGATCATGCGCGTCGCCATGCGGCACCACGATCACCATGCCCTGCCTCGCCCGTGTCAGCAGCACCCGGTAGGCGTTCTTCAGGAAGCTCTTGCGATCCTCCTTGTTGATCCGCTGCCATCGGCTGCCCCTGAAGCTCCAGTGCTGCCATCCCGCAGGGGTGTACCGCAAGTCGCCGTCCCACACTACGCACGCCCAATCGATCTCGAGTCCTTGTACATCGAACTCGGTGGCCGCATCCTCGAGATAGAACGAACTCCGGACGTCTTCTCGCGGATGAAGGAACCAGTGAACGGGATCGATGTTCACGCGGACATCAATCGCGTGCGGCTTCAGCCGCTGCGCCTGCGACGACACCACCATCCCGAACCGCTCGCTGCCGCGGGCTCGTGCGCGGACCCAGTTCTTTGCCGCCGCCACATCCCGAGTGATGACAACGGGATACCGATCCTGAATGCTCGCCAGGGCCGAGGCGGCTGAAGTTCGGTCGAGATCGAGAACGGCTTTCACCCAGGCCGACACATGCTCGGCCCGGAACGATCGCATCGACACCGCCAAATGCAGGCTCTCGTGCGTGTGCACGTGGGCGTGGCCGCTGAGCAGCCCAAGTGCTTCACCGGCCGCGTACTCGGAGTCCTTGAGATGCGGGGACACGTGAACGTGCCAATGCGGGAACTCTGATCGCACAGCCCGTAACCACTCGCCGATGCCAGCCTCGCCGGTGTTGATCTCCTGGCCGCCACCCACGAGACAAACGACCACCGCCCAGTCGCGATGCCTGTCCATACACGAGATCAGAAAGGCCGGTTCCGACATGGCGAATCCAGCATGGCCCTTCTTCTGCAACATGAACCTCGCGGTTTGCTCTTGGTTCCACGCCCGCTGAGCCTCGTCGAACAGTGCGACATGCTCGACAGGTGGCCGTTCCCGGTCTCGTAAGCACTCATCTCGGAAATGGTGCACGTTTTGGATGAACGCCCGCACTTCGCTGCGAGCTTCGCCGAGCGACAATCGACTCTGAGACACCCGCGCACGATCGACGCGGTCTCTCGCCAGGGCCTCGCACAGGATCTTCACAAGCGGACCGTTCCCCGAGAGAAATACGCTGTACAACTCGCTGGCCTTGTCGTGGTGTTTGGTCGCCGCATTCAGCCCCACCAGCGTCTTGCCCGCTCCGGGCACTCCCGTGACGAAGCAGATAGCCTTGTGCCGCGCGGCTCGCGCCTCCGCGATGATCTCGTCGATCCTCGCGGTGGTCTGCGTCAAGTTGATGGCATCGGCTTCCCGGCGTGAAATCTCCTCCACCCGGTGCCCACCGTACAGCGCCAATGCCGCCTCGATGATGGTGGGAGTTGGTTTGTACGCACCCGCCGCCCACTCGCACGTGTCGATCGATGGCCCGGTGAACCGGCCCGATACGTCGGAAAGCACACGCCGGAGCGTGCGCGCGGTCGCTCGCAGCGGACGGACCACTCCGTCGTGATCGATCTCGAGTGCAGCCGTCTCACCGACACCTTGCGCTTCTGTCGCCACGAGCACCGGCACGACCGTCCGCTGGTGGCTGGTGCTGTGGAAGTTCTTCATGTCGAGCGCGTAGTCCCACACCTGCCGAAGTCCGTCGCTGGTAAACTCACGCTCTCCGACTTTGAATTCCAGCACACAGACCACCGCACCGACGACGAGCAGGACGTCGATACGCTTGCCCATGCGGGGAACGGCAAACTCAAAGGCAATGAGCCCATTCCCCGCCAGTGCGACCACCGCGTCTCGCATGATCGAGATCTGCCGCCGCCACGCATCCCGCTGCGTGGTCTCGATCGCAAATGGCGAGGCCTCCACGAGCGCTGCGAGGATCGAGTCATCCGAGCACGTCCGAAACTCGGATATGCTGGTGCCGAAATAGGCGCGGGCCCCCAAACCCTTCTCATCGATTCGACCCGTGTGCTTCATTGGAAGACAGGATATCGACATCCTTCACGAACGCGTGTCCTTCCACTACCCGCGGTATTCCCACCCATCGAGGACCCCCCATGCTCTTCATGGTCATCGAACACTTCCGCTCCGGCCGGCCCGACGAGGTCGGGGCTCGGTTCAAGGCCCGCGGTCGGCTCATGCCCGAGGGGGCGCCGATCGGCTATGTCGCCAGTTGGATGTTCGCCGACGGCTCGGGCTGCTACCAGATCATGGAGGCTCCCTCGGCCGCGGCGCTCGAGCCGTGGATGAACAACTGGCGCGACCTCGTGAACTTCACGGTCACGCCGGTGCAGACCTCGGCCGAGTTCTGGGCCGGGCGTTGAGCCCCCGTTCGGGGCACCCGGTACACTCCGCCCATGGGCGTCACCATCCATTTCCGGGGCCGGGCCAAGTCTGCCGAAGACGCCGCGGCCATCATCGCCCTCGCACGGGAATGCCTCGAGCACCTCAACGCCACCGAGCCGCCCCAACCCGAAGCCTGACCGCCGCGCCGCGACCGATCCTCAGATGTCCACCTACTCCCCCAAACTCTCGGAACTCATCGCTCGGGCCGATGATCTCTACAACCGCCCCGACATGCACGGGTCGCTCCCCCTGATCAACGAGATCCTCGCCGATGCCACGCTGACCAGCGACGACCGCGCTCTCTGGCTCTACTCACGCGGCCATGTGCACGACCAGATCGGAGACTTCGATCGGTCGATCGCCGACTTCACCGCCGCCCTGAAGATCCCAGGCGGCCAACCCAAGCGGGTCACGTACTTGCTCTGCTGTCGCGGCCATGCTCACGCCCGCGCCGGACGGCCCGAACAGGCCATCGCCGACTGCACCGCCGCTATCCACATCCGCGGCGCACCCCGCGAGCTCGTCGCCGGAGCGCTGCTCCTGCGCGCTCACCAGCACGCCTGTTGCGGGCGCGACGGCGAGGCGATCACCGACCTCGACACCGCGATCGGCCTCCCGGGTGCGACGACTGAGAGGATCGCCGAGGGACTCCTGGGCCGAGCCGACATGCACTCCAGGCTCGGCCGGTATGACGACGCTGTCGCCGACCTACGAGCCGTCATCAGCCTGCCCGACGCGCCGGAGCCCGGCGTCGCCCTCGCCCGCGAGCGCCTCGAACACCTCAACACCGCCGAGCCGCCGCGACCAGGCCGCTGACCATCACGCCGCTGCGCATCCTTCATGACCTCATACACACCCCACCTCTCCGACCTCATCGCCCGGGCCGAAGATCTCTACAACGGCGCCGACATGCGCCGAGCGCTCCCCCTCATCGACGAGATCCTGGCCGATGACGCCCTCACCGACTACGACCGCACCCGATGGCTCTTCTTCCGAGGCATCGTGCATGAAGACATCGGCGATCTCGACCGGTCGATCGCCGACTTCACCGCCGCCCTGAAGATCTCCGGCAATTCACCCGAAGGGGTCGCGATGCTGCTCTATCACCGCGGCCGTGCCCACGCCTACGCGGGGCGGGCCGGCGATGCCATCGCCGACTGCTCCGCCGCCATCGGCCTCCGCGGTGCGCCACGCGAACGCATCGTGATGTCACTGCTCCTTCGCGCCTGTCAACATGTCGAGTGCGGACGCCACAGCGATGCGATCACCGATCTCGACACCGTCATCGGACTCCCGGGCGCTACCGCCGAGTGGGTCGGCGAGGCCCTTTTCATGCGCGGACTCTTCTCTTTCAAGCTCGACCGCCACGACGACGCCATCGCCGATTACACCGCCGCCATCGAGCTCCCGGGCGCGCCCGCCGAATGGGCCCTCAAGTCGCTCCACAACCGTGCCAACTTGCACGAGCGCGCCGGCCGGGCCGACGCCGCCATCGCCGACTACTCGGGGGTCATCGAATTCCCCGGGGCCGACCCCGAGTGGATCGGCCGCGCCATGCTGAACCGCGGCCTCACGCACGCCCGCCTCGGCCGGCACGACGACGCTATCGCCGACTACACCCGAGTCCTGCACCTCAACGGCGGCACCGCCGAGCACACCGCCGAAGCGCTATTCTCGCGCGCCCAAGCGCACGGCGAAGCGGGCCGGCTCCACCTCGAGCTCGCCGACCTCGACGCGCTCATCGACCTCCCCGACGCCCCGCCCGAGTGGACCGCCCGGGCCCTGCTCGCCCGCGGGTTTCACAGGCTTGTCGAAGGACGTCGCGAGGAGGCTATCGCCGACTACACCGCCGTCATCAACCGTCCGGGCGTCACCGCCACCTGCACGGCAGACGCTCTCCTTCACCGCGGATCGGCCAACCGCATGTCGGGCCGGAGCACCCTCGCGGCCACCGATTTCGCCGCCGTCATCAACCTCCCCGACGCCCCGGCGTCGATCATCGAAGCCGCCCGGGCACAACTCTGTACCCTGAGCGAGACGTAACGCCGCGCCCGCGGAGCGTGCCGCGCAGGGAATCCCATGCTCTTCATGGTCATCGAACACTTCCGCTCCGGCCGGCCCGACGAGGTCGGGGCTCGGTTCAAGGCCCGCGGCCGGCTCATGCCCGAGGGGGCGCCGATCGGTTATGTCGCCAGTTGGATGTTCGCCGACGGCTCGGGCTGCTACCAGATCATGGAGGCTCCCTCGGCCGCGGCGCTCGAGCCGTGGATGAACAACTGGCGCGACCTGGTGAACTTCACGGTCACGCCGGTGCAGACCTCGGCCGAGTTCTGGGCCGGGCGTTGAGCCCCCGTTCAGGGCACCCGGCACACTCCGCCCCATGGGCGTCACCGTTCATTTCCGGGGCCGGGCCAAGTCTGCCGAAGACGCCGCGGCCGTGATCGACATGCTCGAACGCCAGGCCGCCGCCAACAATTGGCTGTTCAGGCGTAACCCGAAGTACCCGCTGGCGTCGCTGCTGCTGCTCGACGAAGGGCCGGACCCCTTCTACATGCAGTTCTACGAAGACCTGACCTTCGAGAACTTCGTGAAAACGCAGTTCGCGCCGCCCGAGGTGCACATCGAGACCATCGGCCTGCTGCGGGCCGTCGAGCCGTACACGGCCGAGCTCGAGGTCGAGGATGAAGGCGGCTACTGGGACACCGACGACCGGCAGGCCCTGATCGAGGCCCGCGAAGAGTTCGAGCGGGCGCTCGAGGCCTTCAAGGCCGCGCACCCGAAGGCCAAGGGTCTGATCCGCGGCAGCGACGCCCGCTGGATCGACGTCGCCGAGTAGGCCGCCCCGGAAGCTCTCGGCCAAGGTGGCCGCGGCGGCGAAGAA
>JACVCL010000118.1 GCA_016742075.1 Phycisphaerales bacterium | reverse complement strand
GCCCCGGCGGCCGCCCCCGCCCGCTCCTTCGCCACCATCGACGTCAACCTCGCCTGCCCGGTCAAGAAGATCTCCAACAAGGCCCGCGGCGGGCACTGGCTCCGCGAGCCCGAGGGCGCCATCGCCATCCTCAAGGCCGTCCGCGACGCCCTCCCGCCGAGCGTGCCCACCACCGTCAAGCTCCGGCGCGGCTCCGACGACTCGCCCGAGGCCGAGCGGAACTTCTTCCGCATCTACGACGCCGTCTACGACCTCGGCTACGCGTGGGCCACCGTGCACGGCCGCACCGTCGAGCAGAAGTACGTCGGCCCCTCCCGCTGGACGTTCCTCCGCGATCTCGTCGGCCGCAACCCCGACCGCATCGTCTTCGGCTCGGGCGATGTCTGGAACGTCCACGAGATCTTCCGCATGATCGCCTATACCGGCGTCCGCGCGGTCTCGGTGGCCCGCGGCTGCATCGGCAACCCGTGGATCTTCCGCCAGGCCCGCGACATGATGGCCGGGCTGCCCCCCCGCCCACCCACCCTCGCCGAGCAACGGCAGGTGCTCCTCGAGCACTTCCGCCTCGCCGTGCTGCTCGACGGCGAGCGCACCGCCGGCATGCGCATGCGGAAGTTCGGCGTCCGCTTCGCCGCCCACCACCCCGACGGCGAGGCCGTCCGCCTCCGCTTCATCGCCGTGAAGACCACGCAGGAGTGGGAGCGCGCCGTCGACGAGCACTACCCCGAAACCGATCGCAGCGCCCTGAGCGCTCAGACCGCACACATCGTCTGATTTTCTCGGCTTTCGCGCGCGAAATCGCGCCGCCGCGCTTGCACGCGGGCCGGCCGTGCGCACAGTGTGGGTCGAGGGCCCGCCCGCCGCGCCGACGCCGGCGCAGCGCCGAACCGGGCCCCGTGGGAGGGGTTCCATGCTCACCAGGTGTCGCTGCGCCTCCGCCATTGTGTCCCGCTCGCTGCTGCTGGGCCTGCCGGCCCTCGGGGGCTGCGCCCCGCCGCCCGCCGCCATCGCGCCGGTCGTGGCCTCACAGAAACAGGCCGTCGCGGTGCTCGCCGAGTCGGCCGCGCTCGACCACGCCCTGCTCCGCACCCAGGCCGAGCACGCGCTGGGCGTGCAGCGCACCATCCTCGCAGGCCGCGTCCACCGCGACCTGCTCGCCCGCGGGCTGCTGACGCCCGACGGACGCCCCGACGCCGACGCCCTCGAACGCGACCTCGCCGACCCCGCCCAGGCCGGGGCGCTGCCGCGAGAAATCCGCGAAGGCCGAATGACCCGCGAGCAGGCCCGCGCCTGGCTCGCCGACTACGCGCTGGCGCTCCGCATGGCCGACCCCGCCGAAACCCGCGCCCGCCTGCTCGGACGCCTCGCCGACGTCCAGCGGTTCGACGCCTCGGCCAGGTCGCTCCTCGCGGCCTTCGACCGCCGCGCCGAGGAAACCCGCCGCCTCTTCGCCGAGCTCGACAACTCGGGCCGCGCCCTTGCCGACTTCGCCGCCTTCCGCCCCGACGGCCCCGCAACCGCCCGCCGGGCCGCCTCGCTCCTCGCCGCCGAGCTCGCCGCACGCATCGACGACCCCTCGCGCCGGGCCGCGGCGGAGGAACTCATCAGGCTCATCCTCGCCGCGCCGGCCCCGGCCGGCGCACCGATCAACCCGTCACAGGAGGTGGGATCATGACCGACGCGCACACCCAGCCGACGCCCCCCGACACCTTGGCCCTCGCCGAGCGCCTCGCCCGCGCCGAGAGCACCACGCTGACACCCGCCGAGGCCGCCCTGCTCGCCCGGGCCCTGGAAGAACTCGCCGCGGCCCAGTCGCTGCTGGCCCTGCAGGCGGCGCTGCTGGCCAGCCACGGCGAAGACCTGGCCGCCATCGACGCCCACACCCGCGCCGCCCTGGCCGCCGCGCGGGGCACACACCCGGCCAACGGCTACGACTTCGCCGCCGGCCAGGCGGCGCGCCGAGCCCTCGCCGAGTCGCTCCGGCGAGCCGCGAGCCTCGAAGACACCCTCGGCGCCATCCTCGCCTTCGTCCGCGCCGGCGTGGGGCTGCTGGCATGACCGCGCACCGGCGCCGAGGCTCAGGGCGCAAACACGTCGGCCCGCACCGGGTGCTGGGGCAGCGGGTTGGTCAGGCCGTGCTCGGCGACCACCGGCAGCGAGCGGTCGGCGAAGCGCGCGTAATTCGGGTTGGCCGTCATCGGCCCGCTCGGCTGGCGCGTGGGGTGGTAGAGGTGGAAACTGATCAGCGTGTCGAGCCCCAGCGCGCAGCGGGCCCCCGCGCGGGCGGCCCGGCGCGCGAACTCGTCATCCAGAAATCCCCAGCCCTGGAAGTGCTCGTCGAAGCCGTTGACCGCCAGCCACGTGCCGATGCGGCCCGACCAGTTGCTGCCCAGCAGCTTGGGCTTGTGCAGCGGCCCGAGCCTGAGCCTGCGCAGGACCAACTGCCGCCGGGCCCGGCGCTGGCGGGCGGCCAGGCGCTGCCGCGCGTCGTCGGTGAACGCCGGCATCTGCTCGCCGGCCAGCACCCGCTCGCCGCAGAGGGCGCCGCTCTCGCCCTCGGGCACGTCGACGCGGTGGGCGTACACCAGCTCGGCGTCGGCGGCCAGGCGCGCGTGGCCCTCCAGCAGGCCGGGGGAGGCCAGCATGTCGCCGTCGAGCTGCACCGCCAGCCCCTCGCTTACGCCCAGGTCGTTCACCAGATGGCGGAGGGCGTTGTTGCGGACCTGCGCGCAGCGGGCGATGCCGTGGTGCGCC
Source organism: Phycisphaerales bacterium (assembly GCA_016742075.1). GTDB lineage: Bacteria > Planctomycetota > Phycisphaerae > Phycisphaerales > UBA1924 > JACVCL01. The sequence continues at coordinate 4,768 of JACVCL010000118.1, read as the reverse complement.
CGCCGCACCCACGAGATCGGCACGCCCACGCGCGGCGCCCACGACCGCACCAGGTCGCCGATGTCCTGCCGGTCGGTGTCGCAGGTGACCACGATGTGATCGGCCCGGCGCGTCTGGCGGGCCAGCCCGGCCAGCACCAGGTCGAGGTACCGCGTCTGATGCGTCACGATGAACGGGTAGACCTTCACCCGCCGCCTCCGGCGGGGCCGCCGATCGACCCCGGCCCCAGCGGCAGCGCCCAGAGGCCCAGGCATTTGCGGCCGTGCGTGCGGTCGTGGAACTGCTCGTCGATCAGGCGGATGGGCGGGGGCAGGTTGAAGGGCGGCTTCTGGAGGTTGATCGGCCGCCAGAGGCCGGGCTTGGCGAGGTCGGCGTTCTCGGGAACGTCGGGGAACGTGGTGGTCAGCAGCAGGCGCGACCCGCCGGCCGAGATGTTGGCCAGGGCCCGGAGCGCATCGGCGAGGGGAAGATGCACCAGGCAGTCGCGGCAGAGCACCAGGTCGTGGGCGGGCGCGGGGGCCGAGACCAGGTCGAGCTCCTCGAAGCGCCGGTCGGGGAACTCGCGCCGGTTGGCGCGGACGAGCGGCCCGACGATGTCGGCGCCGGTGTACGCCGCGCCGGCCAGGTCGGCGTGGCGGATCCAGAACAGGTCGCCGCACGGGGCGTCGAGGATCGTGCGTACGCGGTGCTCGCGGATGAGCCCGGGCAACTCGGCCCGCACCACCCCCGTGGCGTCGAGGTTCGAGCCCGACCCGCTCACCGACTGGCCCGGCCCCTTCTTCCCCCAGTAGTGCGTGCGGTAGATGGCGGTGAACGCGGCGCGGCGCGTCGGGGCCGCCCGGCGCAGCCACTGCCAGACGAACCGGCCGGTGATCAGTTCGCTGAGTTTCATCGCGCGGCCTCCGCGGCCAGCCCGGCGAGCATCGCCTCCAGCCGGGTGTTCTGGGTGTCGAGGTCGTGGTGCGCCACGACGTGGCTCCTGCCGCCGGCGCCCAGGCGGGAGAGCATGGACGGATCGGCCAGCACCGCGCGGATGGCGGCGGCGATGCCCAGGGGATCGCGGTCGTTCACCAGCACGCCGCAGACGCCGTCGACCACCAGTTCGGGGATGCCGCCGGTGCGGCTGGCGATCACGGGGATGCCGCAGGCCAGGGCCTCCATCGCGGCCACGCCCATGGCCTCCTGGCGGCCATCGGGCATCGTGGTGGAGGGGAAGAGGAACAGGTGCGAGCGGTCGAGCTCCTCGCGCACGCGGTCGTGCGGCAGCGGGCCGGTGAAACGGACGACGCCGGTGAGGCCCAGGGAGGAGGCCAGCGCCCTGAGCGGGCCTTCCAGCGGCCCGCCGCCGACGACGGTGTAGCACAGCCGCGCCCGCTCGCCGGGCGCGAGCGCCGCAACGGCCCGCAGGGCCCACTCGAGCCCCTTGATGGGCACGAGGCGGGCCACCGAGATCATCCGCAGCGGCTCGGCGAAGGCGGCGCCGCGGTCGCGGAAGGGCAGGGCCCGCAGGTCGACGCCCATCTTGTGGACGACCGTGCGCTGCGGCGGCGAGCCCATGCCGACGAGCTGCTGGCGCATGCGCTCGGAGACGGCGGCGATGCGCTCGGCTGCGTTGAAGAGGAACCGCTTGTCGGCGGCGGGGGTGTCGAGCAGGTCGCCGCCGTGGAAGAAGGCGAGGATGGGGGCGTCGAACACGCCGCAGGCCCGCAGGCGCGCGGCGGTGGCGGCGGCGGGGCCGAAGTGGCAGAGGGCGGCGTCGAAGGGCGCCTGGCCCTGGAAGGGGGCCGCGGCGGTGAGGAGCTTGAGGGAGAGCGCCGAGGCGCCGTGGGCCACGGGGTTCATCAGGCGTGCGGCTCGGGCGGGGGCCCGCAGCACCGCGGCCACGCCGGGGCCGCGCCGCGCCCCGGGAGGCCCGTAGGTGCCGCCGGCGCGCCGGGCCCGGAAGTGGCAGCGGTCGAGCAGGCGGTAGCGGTCCACGTCGGCGTGGTGCGGGGGCCGCATCCAGCGCTTGGGGAAGATCTGCACGTCGTGGCCGCGGTCGAGCAGCCAGGTGATCTGGTTCAGCACGAAGGTCTCGCTGAGGACCGGGAACTGCCACACGCACAGGGCGATGCGCACGGGGGTCAGTCCTTGAGGGTCTTCAGCTCATCGCGGAGGATGGCGGCCAGCTCGTAGTTCTCCTGCTGGATGGCCTTCTGGAGGCGCTCGCGGAGCTCGCTGGCCTGCGAGGCGGGGAGCTTGCGGGTGAGCTCGTCGCGCATGCCGCGGAGCAGCTGCACCTCGGTCGACTCGTTGAACTCGTCGAGCCGCGACTGGGCGGCGAAGGCCCCGCGGACGGCCTCGAGCCCCTCGTCGATGGCCCAGAGGGCGGCCTTGGGCTCGTTGTCGGCGATGGCCTGCAGCGCCACGGCGCGGTGCCGCATCATGAGGATGTAGGGGCGGAACTGCTCGAGGGCCTCGCGGTCGTCCTCGTCGGCGGCGTGGTTGCGGCAGAGGTCGAGCGCGCGGAGGTTGCGCGACGTGTCGCGGATGACGCCCTGGTAGTCGCCCAGCACCAGCAGGCTGATGTAGCGGTGGTAGTACTGCACCGCCTCCTCGCGGAGCATGCGGCAATCGTCGCCCGAGAGCTCGCGGCCGGCGTCGGGGGCGTCGGTCGTGCCGGCGCCGGGCTCTTCCCCGGCCGGTCCGGGGGGCTCGGCGGGTGCGACGCCGCCCGGGGCTTCTGGTGAATCGACAACTGTTTCTTCGTCATCGGCGTCGCCTTCGTCGCCGTCGAAGTTCTCGGACGGGACCGGCCCGGCCTCGTCGAGCAGGGCTTCGCAGTACTCGAGGTACGACTCGTAGCCGCTGGGCCGCTGGCCGTCGGGCCGGCCGGTCATCTCCATCTGAAGGAGGCCCAGGTCGAGCCGCATCTGGATTTTGGGGTTGCCGTCTTCGCCCTCGATGACGCGGACGTTGATCTGCCCCGGCTCGTACGGCCACTCGTTGAGGAGGCGGGCGATGTCCAAAGGGGCGGTTCCTCGGGAAAGCCGGGCATAATAGTCGTTGGGGCGGTGCTGAACGGCCCCCTACCGGGGGGCGTTGGCGGGGCGGGGAAGAGGTCCGAATATGCCCTGCATCGCCGGCCGTGCCGACGGCGCGGGGCGGGCAGGCTCGATCGGCCCCGATCCGGGCGTCCTTACGGCACCTGCACGCAAATAGGGCCGAATCATGGCCTAGCGTCGCGGCTTTTTTTCTTGCGGCGTGTTGGGCTGAGGTTTAGCATCAGGTCTCGCGGCGGAGGAGGCAAGGGTCCGCCGCGGGGACGCATCCGGTCGGCGCGAGGAGAGTCTGTTCGATGCCGAAGGTCGAGCTCGAGACCGATCTGCAGTTGTATCTCAAGCAGATCAACGGCATCACCCTGCTCACGGGCGAGCAGGAGAAGGACTTCGGCTGGCGGATCATCAACGACAACTGCCCCGAGGCGCGGGAGCATCTGGTGCGGGCGAATCTGCGGCTGGTGGTGTCGATCGCCAAGCACTTCACCAACCGCGGGCTGTCGCTGACGGACCTGATCGAAGAGGGGAACATCGGGCTGATCCGCGCGGTGGAGGGGTTCGACCCGGCGCAGGGGGCCCGGTTCAGCACGTACGCGAGCTGGTGGATCAAGCAGGCGATCAAGCGGGCGCTGATGAACGCGTCGCAGCCGATCCACGTGCCGGCGTACATGGTGGAGCTGATCGCCAAGTGGAAGCAGGCCTCGGCGCGCTTCGAGGACCAGCACGGCCGTCCGCCCACCACCGATGAGCTCTCGAAACTCATGGGGCTGGGGCCCAAGAAGCTGGCGATCATCCGCAGCGCGGGCCGGGCGATGTTCTCGGCGTCGCAGGGGCCGCTGGATGAGGACGGCGAGGCGCTGAGCTTCGCCGAGGTGCTGAGCGACCCCAAGGCCGAGGACCCCGATCACCCGGTGCTGCGCCGCGACGAGCTGAGCACGGTGTACCGCCTGCTCGACGCCATCGACGAGCGCGAGGCCCGCGTGCTGCGGCTGCGCTTCGGCCTCGACGGCAAGGAGCCGCTCACGCTCAAGCAGATCGGCGAGGAGATCGGCCTCACCCGCGAGCGCGTGCGGCAGATCGAGGTGGAGGCCCTGCGGAAGCTCAACCAGCGCCTGCTCGACGAGCGGCCGAGCCGCTACTACCGCGGCGGCGAGGGGCTGGAAGAGAACGCCCCCAAGGCCCCCGAGACCGGCCCCGCCGGGCAGACCAAGACCAAACGCTCGCGCCGGCGCAAGGCCGACCCCTCGGGCCAGCGTTCGAACGGCCACGGCCACGGGCCCAGCAACGGCCACGGCCAGGGCCGGGCCGAGGCGCCGGCCAACGGCCTTCTCGGCCAGAGTCACAGCCACGCTAACGGGCATGGAACCGGTCCGACACAGGGTCCGGGGCACGGGCAAGCCCAGCCGACCGCCAGCCCGGGGCACGGGCTCGGCACGGGATCGCCCTCGATTCTGCCCGATGACCCGCCGACGCACCCGCCCGACATGCTCATCGGCCGTCGCGAGTGACCGCACCGCCGCGGGCCCGGGCGCTCAGCGCATCGGCCTTTCGAACACGCGGTAGAACCGACCCTCGAAGATGACCTCCGCGTCGTCGGGGATCCGCACGCCCATCATCCCCCCCCCCCCCGCCCCCCCCCCCCCCCCCAGCCCGCCCCCCCCCCCCCCCCCCCGGCCCCCCCCCCCGCCCCCCCCCCCCCCCCCCCCCCCCCCCCCCCCCGCCCCCCCCCC
>JACVCL010000117.1 GCA_016742075.1 Phycisphaerales bacterium | reverse complement strand
CAGGGGGGTGCGCGGGGGGGGGGGGGGGGGGGCGGGGGGGGGGGGCGGGGGGGGAGGGGGGGGGGGGGGGGGGGGGGGGGGGCGGTGGGGGGGGCGGGGGGGGGGGCGCGGGGGGGGGCGGGGGCAAGAAGGCGGGGGGGGGGGGGCCGCCCCCGCCCCCGGGGGGGGGCCCGGCCGCCCCCGCCAGCCCGCCGCCCCCCAGAGACCCGGTGAAGGCGCCGCCGCCCCCGCCGACGCCCGTCCTTTCAGCCTCGCCGGGGTCGCCACCGGCCCCGTCGGCGGCGCCAGCCCGCGGTACGCCGCCGGAGACGGGAGCGATATGGGCGCGGGCCCACGAGCTGGTCGGCTCGAGCAGCGGCGCCGCGGCGTTTCTCGAGCATCTCGAGCTCAAGTCGCTGGCCTCGGGGGTTGCCACGGTGGGGCTGCGCGACCCGGGGTTCCGCGCCATCGCCGAGGGAAGGGTGGAGTGGCTCGAGGGGCTGCTGAGCCGGGCGTCGGGCGGCGCGGTGCGGGTGAAGCTCGACGACGGGGGCGGCGGAGACCGCCCGGCGTCGGATCCGACCGCGGGGGAAACGTTCGCGCTGTCGGACAAGGATCTTCCGCCGCTCGTGCACAAGGCCCAGGAGTGGTTCCGGGCCCGGATCACAAAGATCGAGGAGCGGCGCGGGTAGCCGCCGGCATGGAGGCACAAGGATGTTCGAGCAGATGAAGGCGATGGGGGCGATCGCGGGGCTCCTCAAGAACAAGGAGCGGATCCGCGAGACCGCGGCGAAGGTCAAGGAACGTCTTGCCGCCACCGAGGTGACCGGTGCCGCCGGCGGTGGCGCGGTGAAGGTGACGATCTCCGGGTCGCTGCGCGTGACGCGCGTGGAGATCGACCGGTCGGTGGCATCGGGCATGGGCGCGAGCGACGATGCGCGGGCCCGGGCCGAGGCGCTCCTGGCCGAGGCGGCCAACGACGCGCTCGAGCGCGTTCAGAAGGTGATCCGCGACGAGGCTGCTCGCGAGGCCCGCGAGCTGGGGCTGCCCGATCTTCCCGGCCTGGACAAGCTGTTCTGATGGCCCGGTCCCGCGACAGCAGGACCGGGCGGCCGGCGGAGCCCGTGCGAGAGACGCGGTCGGTGTACCCCGAGTCGGTCGACCGGCTCATCGGCGAGCTCGCGCGGCTGCCGGGCATCGGCCGCCGCACGGCCGAGCGGCTCGCGTTCCACCTTCTCAGGGCCGACAAGCCCCAGGCGATGCGGCTGGCGGAAGCGATCTCGGCGGTGAAGACCGCGGTCCGCTACTGCGACGTGTGCTACAACTTCGCCGAGAGAGCCCGGTGCGCCGTGTGCGAGTCGCCCTCGCGCGACCGAGGGCTGGTGCTCGTGGTTGAACAGCCGAAGGACCTGATCGCTCTCGAACAGGTCGGCACCTACCGCGGCGTGTACCACGTTCTGCTGGGGAACATCAGCCCGCTCGACGGCGTGGGGCCGGGGGATCTGACCATCTCGCGGCTTCTGGAGCGGATCGACAACCCGGGGTCGAACAGCGGCGGCGAGCGGGTGCGCGAGGTCATCCTCGGACTCAACCCCACGCTGGAGGGGGACGGAACCGGCCTGTATCTCGCCGGGGAAATCCACAGGCGGGGCGTCGCGGTGAGCAGGCTGGCCCGAGGCCTGCCCGCGGGGCGTGAACTGGAGTTCGCCAACAAGCTGGTGCTCGCCGACGCGATCGAGGGCCGCCAGGCGGTGCGATAAGCGGACGCGGGAGGGCGATCCGGCGGCATCGGCTGCCAAAACGGCGGGAGTCCCGGCGACCCCCCGGCCTCCACCGGCCCGGGATGGACCCTGGGATCAAGAAGCCGGCGCGGTCGGGCCGAATAGCATCTTCGGCGATGAGGTTCGACCAGTCCCAGCACATGAAGCTCGGCCAGCACATGAAGCTGGCCCCCAGGATGATCCAGTCAATGGAGATCCTGCAGCTGGCGCTGCCCGCGCTGGAAGAGCGCATCGAGCAGGAGCTCGAGAGCAACATCGCCCTGGAGACCTTCGAGCCTGGCGACGACCGCGAGGAGGCCGAGGAGCGCCGCGCCGAGGCCGACGCCGAGGCCCGCGAGGCCGAGAAGCCGATGCAGGTCGACGAGAAGCACGGCGAGGAGGACTTCGCCCGGCTCGACAACTTCGAGACCGAGCACGCCGAGGCGATCGAGGACGAGTACGCCTCGCCGAGCAACGGGCTCCCGAGCCGCTTCGAGGAGCACGGATCGTTCTCCCGCACGCGGATGGCCGGCGAGCGCGACGCCAAGATGGACGCGATGGCGAACACCGCGGCCCGGGGCGAGTCGCTCGTCGAGCAGCTCCTCGAACAGTGGGCGCTCTCCGACGTCGGCGACGAGCTGCGCGAAGCCGGGAAGCTGCTGATCTCGCACGTCGACGAGGACGGGTACATCCGCACGGACCTGACGACGATCGCGGATACTGCTCCGACGGGCCCGGATGGATACCGTCCGACCGCTGAGCTGCTCACCCGGGCGCTGCTGGCGGTCCAGATGTTCCTCGAACCCCCGGGAGTCGGCGCACGCGATGTCCGGGAGTGCCTGCTGCTCCAGGTCGACGCGATCGAGGAGATGGAGCCGGCCTCAGCCCAGGCGCTGTCTGTGGTGCGGACGCTCATCGACAAGCATCTAGATGACCTGATCCACAACCGGATCCCCAAGATCGCGGCCAAGACCGGCCTGAGCCTCGACGAGATCAAGGCCGCGATCGAGCAGATGCGCCGGCTGAGCCTGAAGCCGGCGCGGCAGCTGATCCGGGAGTCCGAGCCCTCGCTGGTCCCCGACGCCATCGTGGAGTACGACGACGACCAAGACCGCTACCTCGCGTACCTGACCGACGGACGCCTCCCGAACCTGAGGCTCAACCGCGAGTACGCGCGCCTCGCGGCCGATCGGGCGCTGCCCAAGGGCGACCGCGAGTTCATCCGCACCAACATCACTAACGCCCAGTGGCTGATCGAGGCGGTCGAGCAGCGCCGCCAGACGCTGCTCAGGGTCATCGGCGTGGTGCTCGACGCGCAGCGGGACTTCTTTGATCTGGGCCCGCAGGCCATCCGCCCCCTCCCGATGACGCAGGTGGCCGATCAGCTGGGCATCCACGTGGCGACGGTCTCGCGAGCGGTCGCCGGCAAGTACCTCCAGACCCCGCGCGGGATCTTCCCGCTCCGCAAGTTCTTCACCGGCGGCACCCAGACCGAGTCGGGGGAGGATGTGAGCTGGGAGGCGATCAAGGCGGCGATGCGCGAGGTCGTGGACAGCGAGGACCGCTCGCGTCCGCTCAGCGACGAGGCGATCGCGGCCGAGCTCAAGAAGCGAGGGCTCGACATCGCCCGCCGGACCGTCGCCAAGTATCGCGATCAGCTCGAGATCCCACCGGCCCGCCTGCGCAAGCAGTTCTAACGCCCGCCCCCCACCCCGCCCACGCCGCCCACGCCGGACTTCTTGTCCCTTTCGCACCCGGCCCGCTCGCGGCACCAATCTCGCGGGCGGAAACGCTCTCAGGCCGAGCCCGCCAGGCGGCGGGTCGTCACGTCGAACGTGCGGACCATCGAGGCCCGCATGCCGGTGACAATGACGGCGTAGAGGGCCACCGCCAGCGCGACCCCGACCGCCATGGCGATCCGTGCCGCCACGAGATCGGCTTGCGACGCGGTCTTGGCGAACGCCCCCAGCGGCTCAACCGACGCGTACACGAGCGTCAGCGGATTCGCCGCGGCGATCACCGGACCCACCACCTGCACCGCCCCCGCGGCCTGCCACCCGCACAGGCCGATCACCCCGCCGATCGAGCCGACAACGCCCACCGTGGCCACCACCGAGGCGATCGTCCCCTTGCTCTTGAGGCTCCACTGAAGACCGACCATGATGCAGAACGCGACGAACGCCAGTGTCACCGGGGGCAGCAGCAGCGCGGCCTCGGGCAGCAGCACCGGAGCGACCACCCGGCCGAGACCGCCGGGGGCGGTTTCCGAGATCTCAACTCCGCCGGTGCGGCCGAAGCCGCCCGCCGCCACGTAAAGGCCCGCAAGGGCCATCGTGAACAGAGGCACCCCCAGCAGCGGGGCCACGAACCCGATGAGCCCGCGCAGCTTGCCGTTGAGGTAGTCCCGCGGGGTAATCGGCGTGGTCAGCAGCAGGTCGAGCGTCCCGTCCTCGCGCTCTCTCGAAATGGCCGTGGCCGACTGATTGATCGCCACCAGCACGATGACGAGAAGCTCGGTGAAGATCGTCGCGATGAGCGCCAACCGGAAATTCGGGACCGTCATGCCGCCGAAGTGGAACCAGAGCAAGAGGGCCAGCGCCCAGAGCGCGCCGGCCAGCACGAAGCCCCAGCGCAGCAGCATCTTGGGCAGCGTCGCCGCCCGGGCGGCGGCCTCGCGCCACGCGATCGGGTTCTGCCAGACGTACCGGGGCGTCCGGGTGGTCGAGTCGCGGGCGCCGAGGCCGAACATCCGCCTGTACCAAGGGGCCTGGCCCACCGAGCCACCGATCGCCCGCACGGTTGTCGCGCTCACGGCCACGAGCAGCGCCGAGAGACCGCCCGACAGCAGGCACCATGCAAGCACCGGGCGGCCGAACCACAGCCGTGCCAGCCACGACAGCTCTCGGAGTGCCACCTCCTCGGGCACCGGGTACGTCGAGGGGCTGAGCAGCGCGCGGAGGGCCAGGAACGGGTTCACCGGGGTCATCGCGGTAACGCCGCCGCCGCCCTGCCGCAGCTGCAGGTCGATGACCATCGTCACGGCCAGATAGGTGACCACCGACACATAGAACGCGAAGACCGCCCGCCTTCCCGCGAGGCGGTTGACCGCCAGAGCGATCGCGATCGCCCCGACCAGCACCGCCGCGCACGCCGATACGGCGTAGCTGGCCAGAACGCTCGACCCCGGCACACCGCCGAAGTACTGCGTGATCGCGAACAGCGGCAGCGACGCCATCAGCAGAGCCAGCACGAAGAACAGGCGGCCCAGCAAGTTCCCGAGCACCATCTGCATCGACGTCATCGGAGTCGTCAGCAGGATGTCCCACGTCCGGGGGTTGCTCTCCTGCGCGATGGCGCCCGCCATGAACACAGGGGCCAGCACGCAGATGAGCGCGATCTGCAGGTACGCCACCAGTTCAAAGGCCCGGGCGCCGCTCGCCGCAAGGTCGCGGAAGTTCGTGGCCCCTCCCTGCACCTGCAGCAGGACGAACAGCAGCACGACGATCAGCACCGCCAGATACGCGGTGCGGATGTACATGTGCCGCATGCGGCGTGAGCCGCCCTGCACCAGCCGGACGACGATCGGATTGGTCGGTCCCAGGGACAGGAACCATCGGACGAGAGCGGGCATCGCGGGCGGATGCTAGCGGCACCCGCTCCAGCCACCCGAGGACAGCCGACGACCCGCCGCCACTACCCAAACAAAACACTATCGATATCGACCGCGTTGCACCTGTCCTCGCACGATCTTGACGATCGCGTTCGGTCCGCGTCTACTCCCCGTATGCCAGCTCGGCTGGACACTTCAACCGGCTCGCCCGTGTCAGCACGGCCCAGCCGTTCATCGCCGGGACACCGGCGCGCCCACCGGCCCTCGCGGCGGGCGCATAGATTGACCGCGTTCATCCTCTCTCCGGCCGACGCCGCCTCGAGGCGTCCATTTGCGATCCTCTCGGCTCCGACCGCCGCCCGGGCGGTCCGCCTCGCCGAGTCTGTCGAAGCGCATCCGACCTTGGCTTGCCGGCGAGCACCGGCGGCCGCAGGGCACCGATCCGAGCGATCGTGCCCCGGATGGGCGTTTGGAGAGTCCGGTCGGTCGTGAACGGCCGAGCCCGCCGCGGCGTGTTGCGCGGCGAGGCTCCGGGTCTGGCTGCCGCGGGATTCATCGGCGTCACCGCCGAGGAGGATCGCGCGTATGCCCATGCTTTTTCTTGCCGACATGACCGCCGTCATCGCCGCGGGCGCGGGCATCGGCGGGCTGCTGCTCGGCCTGCTGATCGGCTTTCTGGCCCGCGGGTACCTGATCGGCCAGACGGTTTCCAAGGCGAGGGCGCAGGCCGACGAGATCGTCCGGCTCGCCGAAGCCAAGGGGCGAACCCTTGCCGAACAGGCGAGGCTGGAGGGGCAGCAGCAGCTGATGGCCGAGCGTCAGCGGTTCGAGGCCGAGTCGGCCGGTAAGCGTGAGGAGCTGCGCGAGCTCGAGCGCCGGCTGGCCAAGCGCGAGGACCAGCACGAGCGGCAGGTTGAAGAGCTCGCACGCAAGGAGGAGCAGGCCGCCCGCACGCTCGAGTCGCTCCGGGCCAAGGAGCAGAAAGCCGCCCAGAGGGAGGACGAGCTCGAGCGTCTGATCGACCAGCAGAAGCACGAGCTGCTGCGGATCGGTGACCTGACGGTCGAGCAGGCTCGCGAGCGCGTGCTGGCGATGGTGGAGCGGGACGTCCGCGACGATGCGGCCCACCTCATCCGCAAGGTCACTGAAGACGCGCAGGCGGAGGCCAAGAGCAAGGCGCGTGAGATCACGCTCATGGCCGTGCAGCGGTACGCCGGGGAGCACGCGACCGAGGGCACCGTACGCTCCATCCCGATCCCCTCCGACGACATCAAGGGCCGGATCATCGGGCGTGAGGGCCGCAACATCCGCGCCATCGAGAAGGCCACGGGGGTCGACCTGATCGTCGACGACACTCCCGGGGTGATCGTCGTGTCGTGCTTCGACAAAGTCCGGCAGGCGGTTGCGGCCGAGGCGCTGCAGAAGCTCATCGAGGACGGCCGCATCCACCCCTCGCGGATCGAGGAGGTGGTGAGCCAGGTCCAGCAGGACATGGAGCAGCGGATCACCAAGCACGGCAAGGACGCGGTGGCCGAGCTGCGGCTCCGCGGGCTGCACCCGAAGGTCATCGACGCCATGGGCCGGCTTCAGTTCCGGACCAGCTACGGGCAGAACATCCTCCGTCACTCGATGGAGGTGGCGTACATCGCCCAGATCATCGCCGATCAGCTCGGGCTCGACGGCGAGATGGCCCGCCGCTGCGGCTTCCTCCACGACATCGGCAAGGCGATGGACCAGGAAATGGAGGGCAGCCATCCCAAGATCGGCATGGACTTCGCCCGCTCGCACGGCGAGAAGGACCCGGTGCTCAACGTGATCGGGGGGCACCACGGAGATATCCCCGCGACCACGTTCTACACGCCGATCGTCATGGCCGCCGACGCCATCAGCGGCGCACGCCCCGGGGCACGCAGGGAGAGCCTGGAGCGGTACATCCAGCGGCTTGAGCAGCTGCAGGACATCGCCAAGGCGCAGGAGGGTGTCACCGAGGCGTTCGCCATCCAGGCGGGCCGCGAGGTGCGCGTGATGGTCGACGCCAAGCGGGTGAGCGACGACACCGCGTACATGATCGCCAAGCGGATCGCCGACAAGGTGAGCGCTGAAATGACCTTCCCCGGGGAGATCAAGGTGACCGTGCTCCGGGAGACCCGCGCCGTTGAGGTGGCCCGCTAACCCCCCCCAC
>JACVCL010000116.1 GCA_016742075.1 Phycisphaerales bacterium | reverse complement strand
CTGTGCACATCGCCTCGCCCTGTCTCGTCCTCTTGTTCTAGCCCCCACACCTCCGTCCACACGTGCACCCCGCCCGCAAGCTCCTGCGGCACCGCCACATGTTTATAAGACCCAGCCCGCCTCCCAAGGCCCGGATCGCCGCCCTGATCCCATCGTCCCCCGCCAGCCCCGCCGCCCGGTCGAGGAACGCCGACAGGGCCCCGGGCCCCAGCAGCCGGGCCACCCGCGGGGCCAGCAGCGTTGCATCGGCCAGCGGCGCATCCAGCCTCGGGTGGTTCATCAGGAGCGACACCATGCGACGGTCGGCCTCGGGGTTCTCGCCCGGGTCGGGGGCGGCGCCGGGCATCGCGCCCACGGTGGGCCCCAGCGTTTGCCATAACATCGACCGCCACACCGGGTGCTCTCGGCGCCCCGTCCCGAGGGCCGCGAACAGACGGACGAACAGATCGGCGTCGTCGCGTGTCAGGTCGCGGGTGCGAGCCAGCAGGGCGACGGCGCACGGCGCGATGGCCGCGTCGTCGGCCTTGCGGTTGTCGCGGCCGATGGCCCGCAGCAGACGCAGGGCCTCGCCGTCGCGCCCGGCGAGCACCAGGCCGCGCAGGCCGGCGCCGAGGTCTGAGGCCCGCAGGGCGGCCCGCGCGTCATCGGCCACGTTGACCAGTCCGGGCAGGGCGTTGTCGGGCAGCTCGGCCGCGCGCCGAGGCCGCGCCGGCCCGGCGGCGGGCAGCGTCAGCAGCGGGTCCCCGAGCACCTGCACCTTCCACGGCCCGAAGAACCGACGCGCCTCATCGGGAACCCGGTCCTGAGGGCCCAGCGGGTCGTGCCGCACCGCGGCGCCCAGCGGCATCGGCGCCAGCAGCCGCCCGACCGCCGCGGGCCCGGGGAGAAACGCCGAGAGGTACGGCTCGTGCACCGCCCCCACGTAGGCGAAGGACCCGCCCGCCAGAGGGTCGAGGAAGCGGCCGGCGATCGTCGAGACATCGCCCGGCCGCTGCGCACTGAACGAGTGCGTGAAGAGCACCACCGACGGCACCCGGTTCGGCGGCACGTCCGACGAGACGCACCGCCCGGGGTTCAGGTCGAACCACCACGGCTCGCCCGAGGTGTTCACGATCACCAGCGAGTGGTCGAAGCCGCCGCGGCCGCGCCGAAGCCACATCTCGGCCGAGGCGGTCGGCGGCTGGCGCGTGTGCTGCGTGACGCGGTAGCCGGCCTTTCGAAGCGCCTCGGCGGCGGGGCCCAGGTTGAAGGGCGCGCCGAACTCGGGTCGGTAGCCGTCGAAGAGCAGCGCCCCCGGCCGGGCGGCACCGATGCTCCCGGCGGCTTCGTCCGCGTCGCCGGCCTCGGTCGGGCGCGTCGGCGGGGTCAGGAATACCGCCGCCATCGCGCGGCCGACGGCCGCCGCTTCATCGCCGAACAGCAGACCGGCGTACGCGTAGCGGGCCCCGGTGGCGTCGCGTCCGAGGGTGTCGGTCAGCGCCAGCTCGCCCCCGGCCCACGCGGGCGCAGGGATCCGCCCCGGCACGTTCATCGCGATCGTGATCGCATCCAGGTCGTCCCCCAGCCCGTCCCACTTCTGGCCGGTGCCCGAGAGCGCCCCGCGGATGGCCCGGTCGAGCGCCGCCAGTTCCTCGGCGGGCATTACACCGTCGACGCCGCGCGTGGCCGGCGGGGCGTCGAGGATCAGCAGGTGCTGCCGGCGCGCCACCGCCAGCACGAGCCCCGCGGCGCTCGCGGGGTCGCCCCTGGCCACCACCACCAGCCCCGGGCCCGGCCGCTCCTTCGCGGGGCCCGCCAGCAACTCGACAAGCCCCGCCCACTCCGGCTGCCCGCCGTCGTCGTCGGCCGGCGGGGTCCACCGCAGCACAGTCCCGGGCCGGAAGGCCCGCACGAACCGCGCGATCGACTCGAACGCCCCGTCCGAGCCGTCGTCGATGAGGATCGGCGGCAACCCGCGGCCGGCGCGGGCCTCGAGCGTCCACAGCGCCCGCATGGCCCCCAGCAGGGCGGTCCCGTCGGGCACGATCACCACGCTGCCGGCGTGCACCCTCGGCGAAGCCTCGATCGACCGGATCCCCAGCCGCACCGCCGGGTGAAGTTCCGGCGCCTTCTCCGGCTCGGCCCCGGCCCACGCCGCCGCCGCGACGCACGCCCAGACCGCCGCGATCGCCGGTGACTTGTTCACGGCCAGACTCTACCGCTCCCGGCAGCGGGTATTGTGATCGTCCGTTCCTCCGGAGGCCCCACGCATGCTCCTCGGCATCGACACCCGCAAGCACCGCCACCCCGACCACGCCATCGACCCCATCTTCGCCGCCCGCTGGTCGCCGCGCGCCATGAGCGGCGAGCCCGTGGCCGACGCCGATCTTCACCGCTGCCTCGAGGCGGCCCGGTGGGCGGCCAGCTCGTTCAACGAGCAGCCCTGGCGGTTCCTCTACGCCCGGCGCGGCACGCCGCACTTCGACACGTTCCTGGGCCTGCTGCTGCCCGCCAACCAGGCGTGGGCGAAGGACGCCGGCGTGCTGCTGGCCCTGGTGGCCAAGACGAACTTCTCGCACAACGACTCGCCCAACGCCGTGCACATGTTCGACTGCGGTGCGGCGTGGCACAACTTCGCCCTGCAGGGCGCCCAGCTGGGCCTGGTGGTGCACGCCATGGCCGGGTTCGACTGGGCCAGGGCCCCGGGCGTGCTGCGCGTGCCGGCGGGCTACGCCCCGGCCGCGATGATCGCCGTCGGCCGGCCCGGGCGCGTGGAGAACCTCCCCGAGCCGCTGCGGTCGCGCGAGCTCCCCAGCCCGCGCAAGAAGATCGCCGAGTTCGCCTTTGAGGGGCCGTTCCCCGGCTGAGCCCCTGTGGGCCGCCGCGACGGCTCAGCGGGCCGCGGCGCGGCGATCTTCTATCCACGCACCGGTGCGCTGCTCGAGCGCCTCCAGCGGCACGGCGCCCCGCTCCAGAAGCATGTCGTGGAAGTCGCGGAGGTCGAATCGCGGGCCCAACTCGGCCTCGGCCTTCTTCCGCAGCTCGAGAATCTTCATCTGGCCCAGCTTGTAGGCCAGCGCCTGCCCCGGCCAGGCGATGTAGCGGTCGACCTCGCGCTCGATGTTCGTCTTGGTCAGCGCGCTGTTGGCGGCCATGAACCCGATGGCCTGGTCGCGCGTCCAGCCCTTGGCGTGCAGCCCGGTGTCGACCACCAGGCGCATCGCGCGCCACATCTCGTAGCTCAGGCGGCCGAAGTCGTCGTACGGGTCCGTGTACAGCCCGAGCCCGGGCTTCAGGCCGGGGGCCGACTGGTCCATCTCCAGCCCCAGCCGCTCGGCGTAGAGCGCCCAGCCCTCCACGAAGATCGTGTACCCGCGCTCGCGGCGCCACTCGGGCACGCCCTCGGCCTCCTGCGCCAGCGCCACCTGATGATGGTGGCCCGGCACCGCCTCGTGCAGCGTGAGGGCCGTCATCTCGTACTTCGGCCGCTGGTCGAGCGCGAACGTGTTGGCCACGAAGAACCCCGCCTGCCCGTTCTCGAGCGAGCCGGGGTAGTAGTACGCCGTGGGCGCCGTCGGCGCCATGAACCGCGGCATCTCGCGCACGCCGTAGGGCAGCCGCGGCAGGCGGCGGAAGAACCTCGGCATCTCGCCGTCCACACGCTTGGCGATCTCCCGGTAGGCCGCCAGAAGGTCTTCGGCTTTCGTGAAGTAGAACCGCGGGTCGGTCCGAAGGTGGGCGATGAAGGCCGCGAAACGCTTCTCGGCGTCCGGCTCGTCGCGCCCGGCGAAGTCGGTCCGGGCGATCACGCCGAGCATCTCGGCCCTGATCCGCGCCACCTCGCGCAGGCCGATCGCGTGGATCTCATCGGCGCTCAGCGCCAGCGTGGTGTGCCGGCGGATCTGCAGCGCGTAGAACGCCGCGCCGTCGGGCAGCGCCGACGCGCCGATCGTCTCGCGGCAGCCGGGCACGTACTCGTCGCGCAGGAACTCGCCGAACGCCCGGATCGCCGGCGCGATCTTGTCGCGCACCAGCGCCGCCCCGCGGGCACGCTGCTCCTCGTCGGCCGCGCTCCCGGGGCCCATGCCGCTCAGCAGCATGTGGCCGCCGTCTTCAGCGCGGCTCTGCGACAGCACCTGCTCGGCCACGCCCGCCAGCACCACCCGCGGCGGAGTCCGCCCCGCCGCGAGCCCCGCCTTCATGTTCGCCTGCACCTGCTCCAGGTACGCCGGTATCCCCTCCAGCCGCTGCAGATAGTCCTCGGCTTCGCGGCCGCTCCGCAGGGGCAGACGGTCGGGCAGCTGCACCAGTTCCAGCACCGGGTTGCTCTGCTGCGTCACCGGCATCTGCCACGTGTCGAAGCGCGACTCCTCGATCGCCAGCCGCAGCTCGAAGCGCAGCAGCGCGGCGTTCAGCCGGTGGTCGGGGCTCAGGGCGCCGGCGTCGATCGCGTCGAGCGCCGCCAGCCGGGCCCGCGCATCTTCGACGCGGGACGCGTGCGCCGCGGGCGACTCGTCGGGCAGCCGGCGGTCGAACTCGCGCTTGCCGCGGGTGCTCGCCCACACCGGCTCGGCCTTCCACGCCGCTCGGAGGTCCTCCTCCAGCAGGGCCAGCAGCCTCGCGTCGGCGTCCCTCCGCTCGGTGGCGGCCTTCGCGGGAGGTGCGGCCACAGAAGGCTCGGCCGCCGCCCGAGCGCTCGACGCCCACGCCCCAGCCGCCACCACCGCTATCCATGCTCGCTTCATCGCCCCAGACTACCGCCGCCGGGGCTCAGCCCGCCGCCACAGCCGCGGCGCTCTCCATCTCCCAGGCCGTGACGACACTCCGCCGCTCCCCGTCGCGCAGGCGCTTCTCGGCGGCGTCCATCATCGGTCCCGGCGACAGCGTGCCGATCACCAGCGCATCGGCCGCGGGCTCCGGGCCCTCGGCGACGCCCAGCTCGGCCAGCGCCCGCCGCACCACCGCGCTGTTCTTCCCCTCGTCTACCACCGCGACCGTCCCGGCGAGCGCCCCGCCCGCCGCCGCCCGGCGCAGCCTTGCCCGCGCCGCGGCCAGCCCCTCGAAGCGGTCCCACTGCGCCTCGCTCAGCGGCGTACGCGGCTGCCGGCCCGCGGTGGCCCGGAGCTCGGCCAGGCCGCGCTCGTAGCCCTCGGTCGCACGCTCGATCTCCGCGATCCGCCGGTACCGCCCGACCACCTCGCGCATCGCCCCATCGAGCACGTGGTCCGGCGCGTGCCGCAGGGCCACCCACCCGTTGTTCCGCACCAGCCGCCGCAAGATCTCGTTCATGTCGCGGTTGAGCCCGTCTTTGTGGTGCCGCACCCGGAACCCGCGCGAGTGCACCACGCGCCCGCCGGCGGCGATGAGCCTCGCCGCCAGGTCGTACTCCTCGGCGTAGAACACGAACGATCGGTCGTAGCCCCCCACGGCCAGGAAGGGCCCGCGCCGGATGGCCACCCCGCACCCGATGAACACCTCGGGCAGCCCGCCGCTCTCACGCCGCCCGTCGGCCAGCACGATCTCAGCGCCCACCGCGTGCACGTCGGCCGGCGCCCGCGCCAACTCGCCGGCGAAGTCCCCGTCGAGCGGGCACGAGTCGTCGTCGATCATCAGCAGCCACTCGTTGCCCGCCTCCCGCGCCCCGATGTTCCGCGCCGCCGCGCCCAGGTTCTCGCCCAGCAGCACCGTGCGCACGGGCACGCCGCTGGCCAGCCGCTCCGGCGGCGTGGGCGGGTGGCGCGAGGCGTTGTCGACGACGATGACCTCGGCCCCCGCCGGCGCCGGGATCCGGCCGATCGCGGCCAGCGTCTGCAGCAGCCGCCCCGGCCGGTCTCGCGTCGGGATGATGCAGGTGTACACGCCGGTGTTCTCCGCCGCCGCTCCGGGCGGTCACACCGCCAGCCGGGCGTCGAGGCGCGAGGTGCCCAGGGCCAGCCGCGCGTCGGTCAGCCGCAGCAGCCCGCGGCGGAGGTCGGCCGACGAGACCACCTCGTTGCCCAGGCGCGAGGCCTCGACCGCCGCGCCGATCGATCCGAGGAACGCCGCCTCCACGTGCGTGCCGCCCGCCAGCCGGGCCAGTGTCGCCGTGGCCAGCAGCGCGTCGCCGCAGCCCAGCTGGTCCACCGCGTGCGGGGCCAGCGCCGGCACGTGCTCGCCGCGCACGCGGCTGGCCCAGCTCTGGTCGTGCTCGGCCCCGGGCAGCCGGTCGAAGGCGATCAGCCCGTCGGCCCCCATCGTCACGAACATGCCCCGCGTCCGCGTGGCGCTTAGCAGCCGCCACACCACCGCGTTCAGCGACGAGTCGTAGTCGAGCAGCGCCGCCCGCAGCTCCAGCTCCGTCGGGCACAGAAGGTCCATGTCGCGCATCCGCAGCAGCGACGAGCGCCGCCCCGAGACGTCGCCCGCCATGAACTCGGCCCGCGGCCGCAGGCTTTCGCACAGCTCGTCGATCAGCCGGTTGGTCAGCAGCCCGTTGCCGAAGTCGGCCAGCACCGCGCCCCGCACCCCCCCGCCCTCGCGCGAGGCGTCGTCCACCAGCCCCGCCAGCTCGTGCTGCCTCGCCAGATCGAGCACGATCGGCCGCACCATGTCGAGCTTCATCACCTTCTGCGACCCCACCAGGAACCGCTGCTTCTCCAGCATCGCCGCGTCGTCGAGCTCCACCGCCCGCACCGACACGCCCTCCACCCCCAGCCGCCGGCGGAAGGCCTCGGCCTGCGGGGTCCGCGGCAGCGCCGTCACCAGCGTCGGTCGCGCCCCCATCGCCGCCAGGTGCCGCGCGATGATCGCCGCCCCCCCGTCGTACGACACCCGGTCCAGCGGCCGCAGCGACATCACCGCCGCCTCGCCCGCCACCTCGGGCCGGTCGCACAGCACGTACGTGTCGATGATCGACTCGCCCACCACCAGCACCGGCTGACCCGCAAAGCGGTCGATCAGCGCGTTCAGCCGCTCGGGCGTCAGGCTGTGCTGCTGCACCAGCTGCTTCAGCCGCGCGTGGAACGGGTCGGCCCGATGCTCCAGCGCCGAGATCAGCGCCGTCGAACTGAAGACGATGTCCCCCGACGAGAACACCACCCGCCCGCCGCTCCGCTCCACCGCCGCGCGCTCGGCCGCGAACCGCGGGTCGTTGTTGCTCTCGTACTCGCGGCCCTTGATGTACACGTCCGGCCGCGTTTCCTCGAGCAGCGCCTCGGCCGTCTCCTGGTGGTTGATGTACACCCAGTCCACGCAGTCGAGCGCCGCCAGGTTCTCGGCCCGCAGCTCCTGCGGGAACAGCGGCCGGCCGTCACCCTTTCTCATCACCGCGTCGGCCGTGATCGACACCAGCAGGATGTCGCCCTGACGCTTGGCCTGCTGCAGGTGCCGAACGTGCCCCGGGTGCACCAGGTCGAAGCAGCCATGGCACTGCACCACCACCCGGCCCGACGCCGACGCCTCGCGCCGCCGCGCCAGCAGCGCCTCGCGCGTCAGCACCTTCCGCCCCGGGCCCAGCTGCGACGGAACCGGGGGCGCCGACGAGGCCGACGAAGGGGGGTTTTGAGCATCCATGCTCCCGGTTTATCGGTCCGAGCCCGCCCCCGATTCGCCGAAACCCGCCAACCTGACCGCCCTAGCAA
>JACVCL010000115.1 GCA_016742075.1 Phycisphaerales bacterium | reverse complement strand
CCCCAAGCCCACCCCCCCAAGCCCCCTCATCCGGCCTGAGCCCCCTCGCCCCCGGCCGCCGCACCCCCCCCCGCCGCGCCGGCCACGCCCTCCGGAACCTGGGCCTGCACCTGCAGCCGCAGCACCCGCGTCGGCTCGGCCTCGAGCACGCGCACCGTCCACGCCGCCGCGGCCGGCGTCGACCCGTTCGCCGCCGCCGCGCCGTTGCCCGCCGCCGGCGCCGGGCCGTCGATCACCTCCCCGGCCGCCGGAATCCGCCCCAGCCGCGTGAGCAGCCACCCGCCGACGGTGTCGTAGTCCTCGCTCTCGGGGAAGCGCACGCCCAGGCCGCCGGCCTCCACCGCGGGGCCCAGCCGCTCGTTGGCGTCGGCGATGTACACCCGCGCATCGAGCACCGCCGACCGCGTCGCCGCGTCGAGCGCAATACCCGAGTCGTCGCCCCGCTCGTACTCGTCCTGGATGTCGCCGAAGATCTCCTCGACGATGTCCTCCATCGTCACCAGCCCCGACGTGCCCCCGTACTCGTCCAGCACCACCGCGATGTGCACCTTCTGCTGCAGCAACTGCCCCAGCAGCTCGTGGATCGTCTTGGTCTCCGGCACGAACAGCGCCGGCCGCAGCATCTGCCTCAGGTTGAAGGGCTTGCCGGCCCCCCGCGTGCCCTCGCCCGCCAGCCAACGCAGCAGGTCCTTCACGTAGAACACCCCGACCACGTGATCGAGGTTCCCCTCGTACACCGGGATCCGCGAGTGCGACGAATCGCGCAGCAGCCGCGTCACCTCGCCGAGGTTGTTGGTCATCTGCATCGCCTCGATCTCGGTCCGAGGCGTCATCACCTGCTCCACCGTCCGCGACCGGAAATCCACGATCGCCTCGATCATCTTCCGCTCGCTGTGCCCCAGCGCCCCCTCACGCTCGCCCTCGGCCGTCAGCGACAGGATCTCGCCCTTGAGCTCCTCGTGCTCCGACACCAGCTTCACCCCCAGCACGCGACGCACCGCACGGTCGAGCCCGCCGAACACCCGCAGCGGCGCCGCAAGGAAGTACACCCCCCGCACCGGCCCCGCCAGCGCCACCACCAGCCGCTCGCCCGCGTGGTCCGCCACCGAGATCGGCACCACCGCCCCAAGCACGTAGATCACCACCGCCGAAAGCACCGCCCCCGCCGCCAGCCGCCACCAGTGGTCGAACTGCAGCGTGAACGCGTGCCCGTCGTGCTCCGTCGGCCCGCCCGCCATCAGCACGAACACCCCAGCGATGATCGTCACGTTGCACAGCACCCGGAAGAACGCCATCGCGATCGCGTGGCCGTCCCGGTTGTTGACCACCGGCAGCAGCCGGCGCATCCGCGCCGGGCCCGCGTGCTTCTCCAGCCGTACCAGCGACAACTGCCGCAGCGCGTTCTGCAGCGCGCCCGCCACGCACCCCAGCACCGCCGCCAGCACAACCACCATCACCACCGACAGCATGGCGACTCAGCCCTCCTTCCCCGCGCCGGGAACGAACGCGCCGTACGTCGCTCCCACACCGATCGCCTCCAGCACCCGGTCTTCCTCGCCGTGCATCGTCGCCGACGACGCGTCGTCGTGGTCGTCGTGCCCCAGACAATGCAGCACGCCGTGCACCGCGTACAGCAGCAGCTCGCGCTCCGCCGGCCACCCCCGCGCCGACGCCTGCCGCCGCGCCTCGTCGGCGCACAGCAGCAGGTCCGCATCCAGCACCCGCCCCCCCACCTCTCCCGCGGCGCCTCCGCGGCCATCGCCCCCGCCCGAACCCCCCTCCGAGAGGTCGAAGGTGATCACGTCCGTCGTCCCTTCCACCCCGCAGTGGGCCAGGTGCGCCCGGGCCATCTCCTCATCCCCCACCACCGCCAGCCGCAGCGAACCGACGCAGCCCAGCACCCGCAGCGCCGCCCCCGCCCGCTCCGCCAGCCACTCCCGAGACCGGGGGTCCAGCCGCCCGGAACGGTCGACGAGCTCCACGGACGGGCCGGCGGACGGCTCTGGGGTCGGGCTCTGAGAGGGATGGGGCATGCAGAAGTGGGGCCGCGGCGGGCGGCGAACTCGGACCTCAAGTTTAGGAGATCACCGCCCGCACCGGAGCCGCCGACCGCGCAGCCGCCGAATGACACGCCGGTGGCGGGGCCGCGAAGCCCCGCCACCGGCGGAAGATGAACCGTCGGATTCGCCGCTCAGTCGAACGCCGGGCGGTTGCTGCCCGGGCGTTGCGGCGGCGGGGGCGGCGGCCGGTCGGCGCCCCGGGTCGGCGGCGTCCACACCTGCCGGCCCACGCCCTCACGCCCTTCCTGCAGGTTCAACCACAGGATGTTCCGCCGCTGGGCCGAGGCGTCGTATGACCGGCTGGTCGTCGGCCTTCCGTTGCCGCGCGAGCCCGACGCGTTGGTCCGCGGCGCCGCGGCGGGGCCGCCCATCACGATCGTCTTCTTCCCGTCGGGCCCCGTCTGAGACGTCGGCGGAGGCGGCGGGGGCGGCGGCGGCGCATCGGCGGTCTTCGGGCCTGTCTGGGGCGGCGGCGGAGGCGGCGGAACCGAGTTGTTCTGCCCGCCGGAACCGCCCGACCCGCCGGAACCACCCGACCCACCGGCGCCGCCGGAACCGCCCGAGCTGCCGCCCCCGCCCGACGGCGGGATCGGCGTCGCCGGCGGAGGCGCGGGCGGGCCCCAGCCGTTGACCAGATTGATCTTGGGCATCAGCGCCGACGTGATGAAGTTCTGCCACATCGGCACCTCGCGGTCGTTGGAGATGTAGTCCCAGATGATCACGCCGTCGGCGCCCTCGGCGATCGGGCCCTTGAGCACCAGTTCCATGTCGATGTCGTTCAGCCACTGGCCGGCGATCTGAGGCCGGTCGAGGTACCGCACGTTCACGAACGCCAGCACAGGCTTGCTCGGCCCGGCCACCTGGCGGCCGAATCCCACCATCTCCTTGATCTGAGCCTGGAACCAGCTCTTGGGCGCCTCCCACGGCCCCGCGGGCGTCTGCCCCTCGGGCAGCGAGCGCCGGCTCACGTACGCCGCCGGGAACACCGCGTCGACGTTGCTGTACAGCCAGTCCAGCCGCTGCCACGACTGGTGGGTCTGCCCGTACCACGGGTACCCGAAGTACCCCCACTTGGCGTTGGGCCGCAGCTGCTTCGACAGCAGCAGCGTGTTGAGCATGAAGCTCTTGGCCGCCTCCTCGAACTCGCGCGTCGCCTGCGCCTTGACCTGGTCCTCGGGCATCCCGGGGTTGGCGGCGCGCACCTGGTCCATCGACCACACCAGCCAGCACTCGATGTTGTCGACGATCAGCGGGTTCCAGTTCTCGTAGTCGATGACCACGTACCCCGAGAAGTTCGGGTCCGGGATGCTGTACTCGATGTCCGCCCGCACTTTCGCCAGGTGCGCCGCCATGTTCGCGTTCTGCGGCAGTTTCCCGTTCTCGTCCACGCCCTCGTAGTGACGCGGGTACAGCCCGAAGAGGTGCTCGTAGAACACGATCACGTCACGCTTGATCAGCGGGGCGCTGTCGAGCCCGAGCTTGTCGTTCTGCACGCCCGCCACGCCCCAGTGGTACGTCGGCGGCGTCGAGGGGTCGGAGCCAGAGCCCCACGCCCCGCCCGCCCCGAGCATCAGCACCGTGCACGCCGAGATCCACTGACGAACAGCCATCGCACACCCCTTCACGATCGGGACACCATCGGACCCACCGAACATCGGAAACACCCGCCCCACCCTCCAGCCGCCGGCCGTGTCCTCCCGCCGCAGCGCACGCCCGCGCCGCGGGGGCAACCGCGGCAGACCCCGCGGGATGTGACGCCCCAGCGCCGCACAGTGCCCCACACCGCCACCCCAATCGCTTGACAGCCCCGCGACCCCGCCAGGCCGGTTCCCCCTCCCCGACGCGCCCGCCCGCGCGGGCTGTACCGCCTGGCGCGGCCGCCGCCGCCGCCCGAACCGTCCGCCGAACCCCCGGCCCCAACGTCCGAAACCCGTCACTTCACGCCGCGATGCACCGGCGAAACGGCCCGAGAACCCGCCGGTAGCATGCTCGTTCGCATCCATCCGTGACCGCCGGAGCCCCGCGCATGACCACCCAGCCCTCACGCCGCCAAGCCCTCAAGGCCCTCGCCGCGGCCGGCCTCGGCGCCGCCGCCCTCGCCGCCCCCGCCGCTCTCGCCCAGCCCGCGCCGTCCCCCTCGCGCAAGCGCGTCGCCCGCGTCGCCCACCTCACCGACATCCACATCCAGCCCGAGCGCGGCGCCGCCGAGGGGTTCGCCCAGTGCCTCCGGCACGTCCACGCCCTCGCCGACAAGCCCGGGCTCATCGTCTTCGGCGGCGACTACATCATGGACGCCTTCGAGGCCGACGAGGCCCGCACCAAAGCCCAGTGGGACCTCTTCACCGCCGCCCTCAAGCAGCACTGCACCATCCCCGTCGCCCACTGCCTCGGCAACCACGACATCTGGGGCTGGAACAAGGCCAAGAGCAAGACCACCGGCAAGGAGCCCCGGTGGGGCAAGAAGTGGGCCATGGAGGTTCTCGGCCTCGACACCCCCTGCCGCGCCATCGAGGTCGGCGGCCCCCGCGGCTGGCGCATCCTGCTCCTCGACGGCATCCAGCCCCGCGGCGCCGACGGCTACGTCGCCCGGCTCGACGACGCCGCCGACAACTGGCTGCGCTCGGCCCTCTTCGCCGACGGCGCCTCCCGCCCCACCATGGTCGTCACCCACGCACCCATCCTGGGCGTCTCATCCTTCATGAGCGCCAGCGCCGACAAGGCCGGCGACTGGTCCGTCCCCGCCGCCCTCATGCACACCGACGCCAGGAACTTCCGCGACCGCTTCAAGGAACAGCCCGCCGTCAAGCTCGCCATCAGCGGCCACATCCACCGCGCCGACCGCTGCGACTACCTCGGCGTCACCTACCTCAACAACCCCGCCGTCTGCGGCAACTGGTGGAAGGGACCGCGCGAGGACTTCCCCGAGGCCTACACCCTCATCGATCTCTACGACGACGGCACCTTCGGCTACGAACGCGTCGCCTACGGCTGGTCCGCCCGCGAGTAACCCCCCACCCCGCCGCCAACCATCACGGCCGGCCGGCGGCACGGGCGATCCAATCGCTCATCATCTTCAGCGCATCCTCCGAGAACGTCGTCTCGATCGACGCGTACCGACTCGGGCTGCCGTCCTCGCACGGCTGGAACAGGTGGTTGAGCCCGGGCAGGATCGCCGCGGTCACCCGGGTGTTCCCGCCCTCCTCCAGCGCCCGCCGCACCGCCGCGAGGTTCTCTTCCGGCGGCACCTGCAGGTCTTTCTCGCCGAACAGCGCCAGCACCGGCGCCCGCACCTTCATCAGGTCCGGCCGCGGATCGTGCCGGATGAAAGACGTCATCCACGGCGAGAGCATCCCGTCGGCCTGCTTCTCGATCAGTTCCTTGAGCGCCCCTCCGTCGGGCTTGCGGCCGGGCTCGCGTCCCTCCGCCGGGAACATCGACGCCATCTGCTCGGCCCCGATCTCCCGCATCGCCGCGACGATCTCCTCGCGGCCCGCCCCACGCCGGAGCAACGCCGTCAGCCGCCGGCTGGTCTCACCGGCCCGCCGCGCCTCCTCCTCGCCGGCCCCCGAGGCGCGCACGATCCGCTCCGACTGCATCGCCAGGATCTCGTCCCCCGGCAGCCCCGTCCCCGCCAGCATCACCACGAACGCCACCTTCTGCGGCTCGCGCGCCGCCGCCATCGGGCCCACGATGCCACCCTCTGAATGCCCGATCAGCCCGATCCGCTCGGGGTCGATCTCCGGCATCCCCCGCAGCACGTCCACCGCCGCCAGCGCATCGCCCGCGAAGTCCGCCGTCGTCGAGTCGCTCACGCTCCCCGTCGAGCCCCCCACGCCCCGGTCGTCGGCCCGCAGCACCGCCACGCCGCGCCGCGACAGGTAGTCGGCGATCACCCAGAACGGCTTGTGCCCCACGATCGTCTCGTCGCGGTCCTGCGCCCCCGAGCCCGTGATCATCACCGCCGCGGGGTGCGGCCCCGGCCCCTGCGGGATCGTCAGCGTCCCCGCCAGCTTCGTCCCGTCGGCCGCGTTCACGTACGTCACCTCGCGGCTGGTGTACGGGAACGGCGGCCGGGGGTTCTGCGGCCGGTTCGGCAGCAGGTCCGACGCCTTCACCTCCCCCTCGCTCTTCTCCATCTCCACCGCGAACACCACGCCCGACTGCTTCATGTGCGCCAGGGCCGTACGACCCTCAGGGTCGATCAGCCCCGTGAACACCGCCTGCGTCGCATCGTTCATCTGCGGCGTCCGCAGCGTGAAGCCCATCCGCGGCGGCTCGTACCGCACGTCCCGCAGCGCACCACCCTTCAAACCCTGCTCGGGGATATCCAGCGTCGCCAGAACCTCGCCCCCGGCCCCGCGCCGGAACACCACCGCAAAGCCCAGCTTCGCCCCGGGCCCCAGGAACACGCTCCCCTTCCACCGCGCCACCACCGCGGCCTCAACGGCCTCAGCCCGAGCCGACGCCTCGGCACCCGCCGGCTTCTCCGCCGCGGGCGCAGGCTCACCCACGGCCGGAGACCACCCGCCCGCCACCACGGCCGCCGCCATCCAGCACACCGCCCCCGCCCGCGCCGACCGCCCGCTCATGCGCGACCTCCTCCGCCGCCGCGCCGGCCGGCGCTCAGGCGAGCACGCGCGCCAGAGCCCCGTTGCTGCGGCGGCAAGCCACCATCATCGACTGCAAACTGTTCCCCGGGCACTCGGTCGGCGCCAGCTCGCGGTGCGTGAACACGCTCCGCGCCGCCACGCCGTACCGACGCATCTGCAAAGCCACGAACTGCTGCACCGCCTCGGTCTGCGCGCGGTTCACCGTCTGCCGGTTGAAGTTCCCCAGCACCACGATGCCCAGGTTCCCCTCGTTCTGGTCCTTCACGTGGGCCCCCTGCCACGCCAGGTTCCGCCCCTCCCACACCCGCCCCGCCGGGTCGATCGCGTAGTGGTACCCGATGTCCCCAAACGGCTCCGGACGCCGCACCAAGTGCGCCTGCCTGATCTGCTCCAGCCGCGTCGCCGCCGACGCCGTGCTCGTGCCCCAGAACGCGTCCGTGCCGTCGTGGTGAACCGTGATCCGCCGCACCGGCAGCATCGGCTTCATCCGCGAAGGGATCGGCGCACCCCGCGCCCACTGCGACCTCGGGATCACGCCCATCGAGCCGCTCGCCGGCGGCTCGGGCATCGGCCGCGCCGACGGGCCCGGCACACCCGCCGTGCTCCGACCCTCCGGCGGGAACATCGGCACCAGGCCGTCGGTGTTCCCCACCTCCGACCCGCCGCCCCCACCGCCCGAAGCGCACCCGCCCAGCCCCGACACCACCAGCGCCGCGCCGCCCAGCAGCACAGCACCCAGCGCCGCACGCCGGACAAACTCGCGACGCGACGGCTCGCCGCCCTCGTCATTCCCAAGCGCAAGATGATCGTGGCTCACACCAGCATTCATCGGACCAACTCCGCCCCAGCCTGCAACCCTCGGCCACCTCCCGGCGTCGATCCTAGCCCCCCATCCGCCCACCTCCCGACCCACCTCCCGACCCGTCTCCCGACCCGTCTCCCACGCCGCCCACCCCGCCCCCTCCCAACC
>JACVCL010000114.1 GCA_016742075.1 Phycisphaerales bacterium | reverse complement strand
CCCCCCCACACCCCCCCCCCCCCCCGACCCCCTCGGCCGCGCCGCCCCCCCCCCCGCACGACGCCCCCGCGCCCCCCCCGCCGCCCCCCGCCCCGCCCCCACCCGCTCCGGCCCGGAGACCCTCCCCGTGCCCCATGCCACGCCCGGGGATCCCCGGCCGCCCGAGGCGACCCCCGCCCCCGGCGCCCCCCCCCCCCCTCGCCCCCGCCGCACCCGCCCCCCCCAAAATCGCGGGCCGCGGCTCTCGCAAGAGGCTTCATGCCCGCCACCGAACGCAGCAACACCCGCCGCCTCGTCCTCACCGTCGCGGTGCTTCTCGCCGCCGTCGGCTTCATCGCCGCGGTGCTCATCACCGGCACCCGCGGCCCGGCCAACACCCCCGCGCCCGCCGCCGCGGCCCAGTCGAACCCCACCGCCCCCACCGGTTCCACCGGCCCCACCGGGCCCAGCGGCCCCGCCTCGCCGACGCCTTCCCCCGAAGCGGGCTCATCCTCGGCCGCAACGGGTCCCACCGGGCTCACCGGCCCTACCGGCCCCGTCGCCGCCGCGGCGCCAGCCACCAGCAAGCCCTCGCTCCGCGCCCGCCGCTACGACCCGGCCCCGAATCCGCCCGCCCCGATCGGCTCGGCCGACAAGACCGGCAAATTCTCCGCCCGCCTCGATTTCACCCTCGCCGGCGCGGGCATCGACGCCATCACCTTCTCGCAGTTCTTCGCCGACATCACCGACAAGATCGCCGCCCGTGGCAATCCCAACGCCGCGGCCAACCAGCAGAGCGTCGAGACCCGCGAGCGCCTCGACGGACGCTTCGCCTTCCTCGCCGCCCGCGCCATCGACATCAACGGCACGCTCGTCGAGCTCCTGGGCTTCGGCGACCCCACCGACCCCGCCGCCTTCCGCCCCGTCTGGCGCGAAACCGCCCCCGGCGCCTTCGAGGCCGTCATCACCGACGACTCCGACACCCCCGTCGCCCGCCTCACCCGCCGCTACGAGCTGCCCGAAGGCTCCTTCGCCTTCACCCTCCGCCAGACCCTCGAGAACCTCAGCCCCGATCCGCTGAAGGTGCAGCTCGTCCAGTACGGCCCCCTCGACCAGCGCAAGGACAGCGGCGGCTACAACCTCGACATGCGCCGCGTGCGCTTCGGCTACCTGCTCGACCCCCGGCAGGACCCCTCTCGCCAGATCGTCAGGGCCGATGAGCAGCTCATGACCCGGCCCACGCTCTTCCAGATCGTGCTCAACGCCGCGACCGGCGGCGGCGCCGCCACCCCCAACCCCACCTTTAACGCCTCGCAGGTCTGGCCCAACCTCGCCAAGTTCAGCAACTCCGCCGATCTCGTCTGGCTCGCCCAGACCTCCCGCTACTTCACCGTCGCGGTCTTCCCCGTCATCGATCCGTCGCAGACCAACCCCCGCCTGGCCTTCGACCTCGCCCAGCGCGTCGACGGCATCATCTGGGGCGACCCCAAGCGCGACAACGGCAACCAGGCCCGCCTCATCACCCAGCTCACCAGCGCCGTCTTCACCGCCGAGCCCGGCAAGACGCTCGACCTTTCGGTGGGCGCCTACGCCGGCCCCCTCTCCAAGCGGCACCTCTCCCCCGCCGCCAACCCCGCCTTCGGCCCGCTCAACATGGGCGACATGCCCGTCTTCAATCTCGGCGGGCCGTGCTGGTTCTGCACCTTCCAGTGGCTCGGCAACCTCCTCTACACCTTCCTCTCGGTCGTCCACGACTACGTGGTCTTCGACTGGGCCGTCGCCATCATGATCCTCGTGCTCGTCGTCCGCACCCTGCTCCACCCGCTCACCAAGCGATCGCAGGTCTCAATGACCAAGTTCGGCAAGCAGATGCAGCGCCTGGCCCCCAAGCAGAAGAAGCTCCAGGAGAAGTACAAGGACGACCCCAAGGCCCTCCGCGCCGAGACCGCCAAGCTCATGCGCGAAGAGGGCGTCTCGCCCACCGGCGCCCTGGGCTGCCTGCCCCTCTTCCTCCAGACCCCCATCTGGATCGCCCTCTACGCCATGCTCTACTTCGTCTTCGAGCTCCGCCACGAGCCGGCCTTCTACGGCCTCTTCCAGGCCGTCAGCGGCGGCCGGTGGACCTTCCTGGCCGACCTCTCGATGCCCGACCACTTCATCGAGTTCGGCCGCGCTTTCCAGATCCCTCTCATCTCCGGTCTCATGGGACCGGTCTCCGGCATCAACATCCTCCCGCTGCTGCTGGGCGTGGTCTTCTTCATTCAGACCAAGTACATGTCGCCGCCCACCTCGGCCAACATGACCCCCGAGATGGAAATGCAGCAGAAGATGATGAAGGTCATGATGGTCGTGATGTTCCCGATCTTCATGTACAACGCCCCCTCCGGCCTGGCCGTCTACTTCATCACCAACAGCACCCTCGGCATCCTCGAGAGCAAGTACATCCGCGCCCACATCGACACCCTCGATCTCGACAACCCCGACAAGATCGAGGCCGACCGCCGCCGCCGCGTCGAACGCTCCGAGCGCCTCGCCGACATGATCAAGAACCGCGGCAGGAAGGCCTGACCCACCCCACCCCGCCCCGCCCCGGGCTTCCGGCCCGCGCCGCCTACCCTCCGCCGTGCTCCTCCCCGGCGTCATCGCCGCCGTCGCCACCGGCCCCGGCTTCGCCCGCTGGGCGGTCGTCCGGCTCTCCGGCCAGGGCACGCTCGACACACTCGCCCGCATCCTCGCCTCGCCGCGCCCCGCCCCGGCCGCGCCCGGCGTGCACCGCGTGCGCGTCGCGCTCCCTCCGCCCGCCCACCACGCCCGTCTGCTGCCGCCACGCCCCGAGCTCCCCGCGCTGCTGGCCCTCTTCCGCGCCCCGCGCTCGTACACCGGCGACGACGCCGCCGAGCTCTTCGTCCCCGGTTCGCCCCACGTCACCGGCCGCGTGCTGAGCGCCCTCTTCGCCGCCGGCGCCCGCCCAGCCCAGCCGGGCGAGTTCACCGCCCGCGCCTTCCTTGCCGGCAGGCTCACCGCCGAGCAGGCCGAGGGTGTGCAGGCCCTGGTCGCCGCCCGCACCCAGGCCGAGCTCGACGCCGCCGGACGCCTGCTCTCCGGCAGCACCGGCGCCCGATTCCGCACCCTCGCCGACGACCTCGCCGCCACGCTCGCCCTCGTCGAGGCCGGCATCGACTTCGCCGATCAGGACGACGTCGTCGCCATCGGCCCCGCGGCGCTCCTTGCGCGCCTCGACGCGATCCTCGCCGAAACCGACGCGCTGCTCGGCCCCGGCGCCGCCGAGGCCCACGACCACCGCCCCGCCATCGCGCTCGTCGGACCGCCCAACGCCGGCAAGTCCACCCTCTTCAACGCCCTGCTCGCCCGGCCGCGCGTCGTCGTCAGCCCCGAGCCCGGCACCACGCGCGACTCCATCTCCGAAACCATCGCGATCCCCGGCGGCCAGGCCACCCTCACCGACCTCGCCGGCCTCGACGACGCCATCGCCGCCCGCTCGCGCCTCGACGCCGCGGGCCAGGCCGCCGCCCGCCGCGCCATCGACGCCGCCGACGTCCTCATCTACTGCGACCCCGACGCACGCTTCGAGGGCCCCGCGTTCCCCGACCCCGGACCCCGCCCCGTCATCCGCCTGCGCACCAAGGCCGACCTGCCCGGCGGCCCCCCGGCCCCGCTGGCCGTCTGCGCCCTCGACGGCTGGGGCCTCGATGCGCTCCGCCGCGCCATCGCCGACGCCGCCGACCTCGCCCGCGGCCGGGCCCACGCCGAGCACCTCGTCATCCCCCGCCACCGCCGCGCGCTCGCCGACGCCCGCGCCGCCCTCGCCGACGCCCGCGCCGAGACCGCCCCGCTCGCGGGCTCACGCCAGCTCACCAACGCCGAACGCGTCGCCGCACCCCTCCGCGACGCCCTCGACCACCTCGCCGAGCTCGCCGGCCGCATCTCGCCCGACGATGTCATCGGCCGCATCTTCGCCACCTTTTGCATCGGCAAGTAGCCGAACCCCCGGAACCCCGGCCGCGCTCACGCCGCGGGCTTGCCGCTCAGCGCGTAGAACGCCCCCAGCACCCCGCCCCGCACCGCCGAAACCCCCAGCAGCGGCCACAGCCCGCGCATCAGCCTCGGCCGCATCAGGCACTCGGCCGCCACGCGGCACGCCGCCCCCCTCGTCCGCAGCCGCGACCGGTACGCCCGCGCCACCGCACGCTGCGTCCCCGCCAGGTCGCCCGGATCGAGAATCTCCCCCAGCAGCGCGCCCGACCACAGCGCCAGCCCGATGCCCTCGCCCCCCACCGGCTCCACGGCCGCCGCGGCGTTCCCGATGCGGAAGCTGCGCTCATTCCCCGGCCCGATGTACCCCGACCCCGCCACGCCGCACCACATCCACCCGCCCTCGCGCCACTCCGGTCGGTACGCCGGCCACATCTCGCCCAGCAGCGCATCGCCGTCGCCCCCGTGCCTCGCCACCACATCGCGCCGGGCCACCAGGGCCGCCGTGGCCGCCCCGCCCTCCACACCCACCAGCCCGCCGTACGCCCTCGCCGCCGATCGCATCCTCAGCCCCGCGACGCCGCCCGGCACCCGCAGGTGCGCCTTCAGCCCCAGCACGCCCGCGCGCACCGGCGTGGGCCCGGCCGAGTCATGCCGCCCCGACCCATCGGCGTGCACCACCACGTCGGCTTCCAGCGTCTCCACCGCCCCGCCCGCCCTCGCGATATCCACCCGGGCAACCCGCGGCCCCCACCGCACCGCCCGCACCGTCGCCGGCTGAACCACCTCGCACCCCGCCCCGCGCGCCGCACCCAGCAGCCGATCGTCGAGCGTCCGCCGGCTGAGCACCCACGCCCGCGCGGGCATCTCCCACCACACCTCGCGCTCCCCCTCCTCCAGCACGAACCGCCCCACCGTCCGGGCCCCGGCCTCGCGAAGCGCCGCGGGCGGCAGCAGGCTCTCAAGAACCCCTGTCGCCGCGGGGCTCACGAACTCGCCGCACACCTTGGCCCGGGGGAACGTCTTCCCCTCCACGATCACCACGCCGAGGCCGCGCCGGGCCAGACCGACACCCGCCGCCGCCCCCGCCGGACCGCCGCCGATGATCACAACCCTCGTCACACCCGACTGTAGCCCCGCCCCCCCGCGCCCTCACCCCCCGGTCACCACCCGCGCCGGGCCGGCTCAGAACGGGATCTCGACCGAGAAGCTGAACAGCTGCCGGTCGTCGGTCGACTGCCGCTTCACGGGGACGGCAAAGTCGAACGCGAACGGCGCCTGCCCGAGCTGCGGCAGGTACAGCCGAAGCCCCGTGCCCACCGACACCCGGTACTCGCCCAGCCCGATGTCGTTCCGCAGCGTGCCCGAGTCGACGAAGAACACCACCGAGATGATGCTCTCGATCAGCGGCTGCTCGAACTGCGAGCCCAGGAACACGCTCCACCGCCCGCCCACCTTGTCGTTGCCCGGCAGCCCCGTGTCGCGCCGGACGCCCACCGGCCCGATCCCGCGGAAGTCAAACCCGCGGAACGAACGCCCGCCCATGTAGTACCGCTCGAACACCGGCGCCTCGTTCTTCTGCGGGATCAGGCCCAGGCGCCCCGTGAAGCTGATCGTGCTCTTCCGCCCCAGCGCATCCTCGAACACCGTGAAGTACGACGTGTGCGACGCCGCCAGTTTCGTGAACGAGAAGTCGCCGCCCAGCGCCCCCACCTGCTCCACCGCCAGGCTCGTCAGCGACCCCTGCGACGGCCGCAGCCGCTTGTCCAGCGTCGTCCGCTGCAAGTCGGCCCCCACGCTCGTCAGGTTGTTGCCACCCTGCACGTCGAAGATGTCCACCGCCGACCGACGCGAGATGTCCGAGAGGTTGATGTGCTCGGCCCGCAGCTTCACCCCGCCCGTCCACTGCGTCCCGAACCGCCTGGCCACCCGCAGGTTCCCGCCCAGCCGCTGCTCCTTGAACTCGTTGTACTTGAAGTCCGTGAAGTACGCCCCGCTCCCCAGGCTGTACGGCGTCTCGAACAGCGACGGCTCCGTGAACTGCACGCTGTAGCTCGACTGGTCGATACCCGGTTGCGCCGACACCTCCAGCCGCTGCCCCGCCCCACGGAACGCCCGCCCCCGCACGAACTCGTCGAACGAGTCCGGCGTGTCGGCGATGTCGAAGTTGTTCTGCTCCAGCGTGATCACGCCGAACAGCCCGGCGTCGGAGCTGGCCCCCACGCCGAAACCCAGCTTGCCCGTGTTGGTCTCCGTCACCTCGGCCAGCACGTCGCGGTGGCCGGGGTTCGCCGGGTCCTCGGGCTGGATCGTCAGCTTCGGCGGCTTGCCCACGGCCGGGTTGCGCTCGAAGAGCCCCGTGTCCGTCAGCCGCTCCTCCGACTCCTTGATCTGCGTGCCGTCCAGCCACACCCCCGGCTGCAGGTCGATCTCACGCCGCACCACTTTGCTCTGCGTGATGTCGTTCCCACGCGTCACCACCACGCCCGCCCGGTACCGACGCCCCTCGGTGATGAGCACCTTCAGATCGACCTCGGGCCTCGACGTGTCGCGCAGCTCCTCACTGTTCACCCGCACGTCCACGTAGCCCATCTTCAGGTACGCGTCCCGCACCGCCTCCAGCGACTCACGCAGCGGCCGCGCCCCGAACACCCCGCCCCGCTTCAGCGTCATCAGCCCCGACACCTGCTCCACGCTGAACACCGTCCCCGCCGCCGCGACCGCCTCGAGCCCCGGCCCCTCCGCCGCCGCCGGGTCCCGCGCCCCCGCCCGACCGGTCTCCACCACGATCGCCAGGTCCCGCAGCACGTACAGCGGGCCCTCGTCGATCAGGAACACGACGATCGCTTCCTTGCCGTCCAGGCTCGGCTGGATCCGCCGCGAAACCCGCACGTCCAGGAACCCCCGGTCGCGGTACGCCGTGATCAGCTGCCGCACGTCCCGGTCCAGCACCTGGTCGTCCACCGCCCCCTTGTTGAACAGGCCCCACAGCTTCGTGTTCAACTCCCGACGAAGCGCCGTTTCATCGACCGAGCGGTTGCCCTCCAGCCGGATGTCCGTCACCCGTATCCGCTCACCCTCGCGGATCCGGAACAGCACGTTCCCCTGCGCCTCCAGCTCGGATTCATCGACCTCCACCCGCGCCGCGTAGTACCCGCGGCTGCGGTACAGCTCCTCGATCGCCCGCTTGGCCTGCCCGATCCGGAAGTCGTCCACCGGCACGCCGCTGATCAGCCCCACCACCAGGTTCACGACGTTCGCCACGTCCTCGTCGGTCACCTCCCGGTTCCCGACGATCTGGATGTCCTTGATGATCGGCGCCTCGACCACCGTGTACACCACCACCACCGACCGGTCGGCCTGCACGTCCAGATCGGCCCGGATCGACCGGAACTCGCCCAGCCGCTCCAGCCGGCGCAGGTCCTCGCGCACCACCGCCCACTCCAGCGGACGCCCCTCCGCCGAACGCACCTGGTTGCGCACGAACGTCTCGCTCACGCGCTTGAGGCCCTCGAACCGGATCTGCGCAATCGGCCGACCCTCGTTCGGGTTCACCTCTTCCACCGCCGGGCCCGGCCTCGCGACGCCCCCACCACCAGCCCCACCACCGCCCCCACCTCCCCCCGGCCGTCCACCTTCACTACCGTCCCCTCCCCTCCCCCCCGCGCCGGCAACCCCCAACCCCGCCCACGCATCCCCGCTTCCCCCGCCCCCCCCGCGGCCC
>JACVCL010000113.1 GCA_016742075.1 Phycisphaerales bacterium | reverse complement strand
GTGTGGGGGGGAGTCAGGAGCAGGTGCGCATCGGCCTGCGTCGCACGGGCGCCGCCGTGAACGAGGCCGGCGTCACCGCGCTCAGGGTGCGCGTGCAGCCGACGGGCGCCCCGGGCCGCGGCGCCTCGGCCGCCGACCTCACCCGCGCCTCGGCCACCGCCACCGTCCGCTGGCAGCCCGGGCAGACCGAGGCCTCGGCCACCGTGCAACTGCCCCCCGATGCGCTCCGCGCCGAGGAGGAGCCCGCCGGCGGCGCCGCGCCGGCGTCCTCGCCCGGGGCCCTGCGGTCGCGGGCGATCCTCGCCGCCGAGATCGATCGCGACGCCCTCGCCGCCGACAACATCTTCCGCCGGCCGGTCACGCTCGCCGAGAGCATCCAGGTGGGCGTCGTGGCGCAGCGCCGCTTCGGCGGCCCAGCGGGCATCGACCGCCTGCCGCCCGGCGAGTGGCTGAAGCTGGCCCTCGAGCCGCTGGGGTCGGGCGCCGCCGGCGCGCCGGTCGAGATCGTCGAGATCGAGCCCGCATCGGTCGACACCCCGACGCTCGCGGGCCTCTCGGCGGTGTTCCTGCCCAGCCCCGACGTCGTGCCGGCCGAGGCGTGGGGCCGTCTCCGGCGCTTCGTCGACGCCGGCGGCCTGCTGGTGGTGTCGCCGCCGGCGGAGGCCACCGTCCATCTCTGGAGCGACGCGTTCACCAAAGCCTTCGAGGTCCCGTGGAGGCTGGCCCGCGAGGCGCTGGTCTCACCCGAAGACCGTCCGTTCCGCCTCCAACCGCCGAGCGGGGCCGGCGGCGCGGCCGCGGGTCCGGGGGCGGGTCCGGGGGCGGGGCCGTCGGCCCCGGTGTCGAACCTCGCCGGGCGGCCGGGCGTGCTGTCGCTGATCGCTGCCGAACTCCCCGATCTGCTCAAGCCCGTTTCGGTGCGCCGGGTGCTGCCATTGGAGGAAACCCCGAAAGATGCCGAGGTCGTGCTGACCTTCGACGACCCCTCGGCCCCCGGCCGCGTCCGCCCGTGGATCGTCGCGGCCGAGCCGGGCGAGGGGGCATCGGGCAAGCCCGATCGCCCGGACGCCGGCACGGGCGCGGCCAGGGGTCTGGTGGTCTACATGGCCTCGCCGCTGGCGTTGTCGTGGACCGACCTGCCCGCCAAGCCGTTTGTGATCCCGCTGCTGCAGGAACTGGTGCGCCAGGGTGTGGGGCGTTCGGTGGCCGCGGCGTCGGCGGTGGCCGGGCGAGGCCTGTCGGCCCCGATCGGCGCCCGCCGCGTGCGGATGATCGCCGAGGCCGGCGGCGCGGCCGCCCCGCCCGCCGTTGAGGTCGACGCGTCGGGCACGCCGCGGCAGCCGGTGCGCACCGCCGGGGTGTACGAGGCGCTCGACGAGGCCGACCGCCGGCTGCGCGGCGGCGGGCTCATCGTGGTGAACCCCGACGCCGACGCGGGACGCGTGACGCCGCAGCCGGCGGCGGCGGTGCGGGCGTGGCTGGGCGCCGCCGCGGCGAGCGGCCGGGCCGACGCCCCCGGCGCCGGCGGCTGGCTCGATGAGGCCACCCCGGCGCTGGCCCAGACGCAGGGCGAGCACCAGTCGCCGGTCAGCCTGCCGCTGCTCATCGCCGCGTTCGTGCTGGCCGTCATCGAGGTGTTTCTGGCGCGGTGGTTCAGCCACGCCTACCGCGATGCCCCGTCCGGGGCCGCCCCAGCGGCGGAGGGCGCCGCATGAACGACCTCATGGCACGGCTGCTGGGGCTGCGCACGCTGGAATGGTCCGACGCCGCCACACGGATCGGCTTCGAGAGGCCCTTCCCGGCGTGGGTGTGGGTCACGATCGGCGCGGCGTCATTCGGCCTCGCCGCGTGGAGCTACTGGCGGCTCACCGGCGGGCGCACCGCCCGGGGCCTGCTGGCCGCCGCCCGCGGCCTGCTGCTCGTCCTGCTGGCCGTGCTCATCAGCGGGCCGCAACTGGTCAAGAGCAACGAGAGCGTCGAGCGCGACTGGCTGCTGGTGCTGGCCGATCGCTCGGCCTCGATGGCCGTGGGCGACGCTCCTCTCCCACCGGGCGCCGGCGCGGGCCCCCGCCGCACGCGCGACGACCAGCTGCGCGAGGCGGTGGCCCAGTCGTGGCCCATGTGGTCGCAGCTCGGGCGCGAGCGCAACGTGGTGTGGCTGGGCTTTGGCGGCGGCGCGTTCGACCTCGCGGCGGCCCGCGGGGCCGCCGGCGCCGCCGAGGCGGTGAACCTCGGACCCGCCGAGCAGCCGCGCACCGCCGTCGGCGCGGCCATCGATCAGGCCCTGGCCCGGGCCGCGGCCCGCCCGGTCTCCGGCGTCGTGCTGCTGTCCGACGGCAAGAGCACCGACCGCCCCTCGCGCGCCGCCCTGCGCAGGCTCGAGGGCGAGCGCATCCCGGTGTTCGTCGTGCCGCTGGGCGCCGCCGAGCCGCCGGCCGATCTGGCCGTGCGCCGTGCCGACGGGCCCTCCTTCGCGTTCGTGAACGATCTCACGCCCGTCCGTGTGACGATGGAGCGCGCCGGCGGATCGGGTGCCGCCACGGGCCGCGTGAAGCTCATCGACAAGACCACCGGCCGCGTGCTCGACGAGCAGCCGGTGCGCTTCGAGGCCCCGGGCCCCGGCGGCGGCGCCGCCGAGCAGAGCGTGACGCTCGTGCACCGCCCCGGCGAGGCGGGCGTGCAGACGTGGGTGGTGAAGCTCGAGGCCGACGGGCCCCAGCTCGTCGAAGACAACAAGACCGCCGAGCTGAGCATCGAGCTCACCGACCGGCCCCTCCGCGTCCTGTACATCGACGGCTACCCCCGCTGGGAGCAGCGCTACCTGCGGAGCATGCTGGTGCGCGAGAAGTCCATCAGCTGCGCCACGCTGGTGCTCTCGCCCGAGCGGCAGTACCTGCAGGAGGGCGACGTGATCCTCGACGCCCTGCCCGACTCGCCCGAGCGATGGGCGCAGTTCGACGCGGTGATCCTGGGCGACGTCCGCCCCGACGTGTTCACCCCCCAGCAGCTGGCCCTGCTGCGCGACCATATCGCGGTGCGCGGCGCAGGGCTCATCTGGGTCGGCGGCCCCGGCGCCACGCCGGCGCGGTGGTGGACCACGCCCCTGGCCGATCTTCTGCCTTTCACCAAAGAGGCCTACGACGGCACCGCCGTCGACCAGAGCGTGACGATGCGCCCGACGCCCGCGGCCGAACGCGCCCAGGTGCTCCGCCTCGCCGACGATCCGCGCAGCCCCTGGCCCGCCGAGCTGGCCGACCCCGACGTCGGCTGGTCGCAGCTCCGCTGGGCCCAGCGCCTCGACACCCGCGCCTTCAAGCCCGCGGCCGAGGTGCTGGCCGTCGGCGTGCCCGCCGACGGCGACGCCCCCGCCCCGGAAGCCGCCGGCACGCCCCTGCTCATCTCGATGCGCTACGGCGCCGGCAAGGTGCTTTACGCGGCCACCGACGAGATCTGGCGCTGGCGCTACGCCCGGGGAGAGGTGCTCTTCGAACGCTACTGGCTGCAACTGGTCCGGATGCTCGGACGCGAGAGCCTCTCGCGCCAGGGCCGCTCGGCGGTGCTCACCGTCACGCCGCGCCGCTCCCTGGTCGACCAGCCGGTCCGCATGGCCGTCGAGCTGCTCGACCAGGCCCTCATCGAGTCACGGCTGCCGTCGATCCCCGTCCGCATCACCCGGCGCGGCGCCGACGCGGGCGAGGCGGCCGGCGAGCTCTCGCTGCGGCCCGACGCCGCCGCGGCCTCCCCCGACGGCCGCGCCGCCCCCTCCCGCACCTACTCGGCGATCTGGCTCCCCGGCGAGCCGGGCGTCTATACCGTCGAACCCGCCGAGCCTTCGCTGAACGCCCTGCGCCTTTCCGCCGCCGCCGAGGTGGGCGTGCCCAACGACGAACTGCGCGACCCCGCCACCGACCACGCCCTGCTGGCCTCGCTCGCCGAGCAGACCGGCGGCCGCGTGCTCACCCCGGCCGAGCTGCGCAGCCTCCCCACCCTGCTGCCCAACCGGCAGGTGCGACAACTGGCCGAGACGGCCGAGCCCCTGTGGGACACGCCGCTGGCCCTCATCCTCGTGCTCACACTGCTGACGCTCGAGTGGGTCGGCCGCCGGCTCATCCGGCTCATCTAAACCGCCCCTCACCCCTCCTCTGCCCCTCAACCCCCGTGCATCACCACGGGCTGGGCTCGGGGCTCATCCGGCTCGGGCGATCGAGCAGGAACAGCCGGCCCAGGTCGGAGTTGAACTGCCGCAGGTTCTCGTCGTTCGTCACCGCGATGCGGTTGGCGATGTCCTCGTCGCGCTGCTGCAGGGTCATCTCGGCGGGCGAAGGATTCCAGCGCCACGAATCGGCGCGGTTGTCCTTGCTGCACCCGCCAGCGACGGCGAACGCGCCCGCGGCGGCGAGCATGGCGAAGCGAACGGCGATCGTGCGACGCTGACGCATGGGCTGTCCTTCCACCAGAAACCGCAGAACGTGAGGCCCGGGCACCAAGCCGCCCCCATCCCGATCCACCGATACGGGCCCGCCGGGGCGGAGGTTGTACCCCGCGGCCGGGAACCCCGTCAAAGACACGAGGCACACCCGATTCCGGGCCCCAGCAGGCGGCGCCCCCCTTCCACCCGTTCGACGCCCCGGCCGCTCGCCGGTTCCGGCTTAGCATCCGCCCGTGCCCCCGAACCGGTCATCTCCCCAGCGCCGAAAGCCCGACAAGGGCCGCCCCACGCCGCCCACCGCGCCCTCGGATGCCGACGCCCGCCCGGGCGACTTGGTCGAGCGCCTGGCCCGTTCCATTCTGGCCGAGCCCGTCACCCGCCACCTGGGCCCAGCCCGCCTGCCCGACCGCCGGGCGGTCGGCGAACTGGTCGAGACCCTCCGCGAACTGATGTTCCCCGGCTTCTTCGGCCGCCGCGGCGTCACGAAAGACACCCTCACCCTCCACGTGCAGGACCTGCTGACCCGCCTGCTCGTGCAACTGAGCGACCAGATCGCCGCCAGCCTGCGCTACGCCGAGGAACTCGGCGGCCTGCGCGGCGACCAGCCCGGCGAGGCCCGCCGCCCGCGCCACGCCGCCGACCCCGCCCCGGCCGACGAGGACGCCGCCGGCGGCCGCCTCGCGGCGTGCGTGGCCCGCGGGCGCGAACTGGCCCAGTCCTTCGCCGACGGCCTCCCCGAGATGCGCCGCCTGCTCGCGCTCGATGTGAAGGCCGCCTTCGACGGCGACCCCGCGGCCAAGCACTCCGACGAGACCATCCTCTGCTACCCGGGCGTCGAGGCCGTCTTCGCCCACCGCGCCGCCCACGCCCTGCACCGCCTGGGCGTGCCCCTGCTGCCCCGGATCATCGCCGAGCTGGCCCACTCGCGCACCGGCATCGACATCCACCCCGGCGCCAGCATCGGCGAGAGCTTCTTCATCGACCACGGCGGCGGCGTGGTGATCGGCGAAACCGCCCGCATCGGCCACCACGTGCGCCTCTACCAGGGCGTCACCCTCGGCGCCCGCAGCTTCGAGATGGACGAGCACCGCCGCATCGTGAAGGGCGGCGGCCAGCGCCACCCCACCATCGGCGACCGCGTGATCATCTACGCCAACGCCGTCATCCTCGGCGGCGACACGGTGATCGGCGACGACTGCATCATCAGCGGCTCGGTGTTCCTCACGCGCAGCGTGCCCCCGGGCCACGTGGTGCGCCACCACGCGCCCGACCTCAGCGTCCGCAGCCGCGGGCAGACCACCGAGTGAGACGACCGACCGGCGGTCTTCCGCCCGTCAGGGCGAAGCGTCCGTCGGATCCGCCGGCAGGCCGGCGTCGGCGACACGCTGGCGCACCCACGCCACGAACATCGAAGCGCCGAGCGCGTCGAACGTCACCTCAGGCCGTTCGTACCGGCCGTCGGGGCCGGGCTGCGGTGGGGCGGGAACCTCGGCCACCTGCGCCGGCACACCCAGCGTCTCGTAGGGCCGCCACAGCCCGGTGGGCGCCAGTTCCAGCGCGATGAACGAATCGTTCCACGCGCTGCCGTCGAGCTCGATGTCCGGGCGCGGCTGCTGCGCCACCGGCGTGTTGCGGATATCGGGCTGGTTGAGCCAGATCCTCGCCTTGCGCGGCCCCGCGCCGCCCTGGCCGTCGAGCAGGTACACGCGGGCGAACTGACCGTACTGCTCGATCACCACGGTGCACCCCTCCGCGTTCACCGTCCCCCAGGGCGCCACGGCCAGCGGATGCCGCCCCCGCATGAGCATCCAACCCGCGTACACGCCCATCGCGGCCTCGCCGTTGGTCAGGAACGCCGAGGCGAACGTGGCCTGCGGCGCCCGACCGCCCTTCACCGTCTGAGGACGCGGACCCTTGCCCATCGCCGGCGGGGGCTGAAAGTCCAGCGGCGGGGCCAGCAGAGTGTCGTACTTGAACTGACGCTGCGAGACCGCACCGGTCCCCTCAACACTCAGGACCCGCGCCGTATCGCCGCGGAACTCCACATTGGGTTCGATGAGCTCCCCGCGGAGCTCCGCCCGAGCGGGGCCCTGCACCACCCGCCGCCCTGTTTGCACCGTCTCCGCTCGGCCCACCGCCGCCGGCCGA
This sequence comes from Phycisphaerales bacterium, assembly GCA_016742075.1. Lineage (GTDB taxonomy): Bacteria > Planctomycetota > Phycisphaerae > Phycisphaerales > UBA1924 > JACVCL01. Next base: position 1,180 of record JACVCL010000113.1, on the reverse strand, counting down.
TTCGCGCAGCCGCCGGCCAGCAGCAGCACCGCACCCAACAGCCCGATCGCCGCGATCCACGTCTTCAACACCTGGTTCATGGCGGGTCTCCAAGTTCGTCCCGACACCGGGACTCAGAAGGCCATACCGCCTCATATCATGAAAGGTTCCCGGCGTTCCGAAACATCATCTCTTCCGATGATTCTTAGGAATCTTGTTAGGCCAACAGGCTCCGCCCACGGCAGCGCAAAGTCTGCGCGAGCCCCTCGCAGCCCAGCAGCGCCGCCACCGCGGGCAGGATCGGCGTGGCGAACAGCCCGCCCAGCGCGAACACCGCCGCCGTTACGCCCACGCACGCGGCCGCCAGCACCATCCACAGCCCCAGCCTGCGGACGTGCGCAAACGGCGCCAGCACGCCGAGCACCGCCCCCGCGGCCGACGCCGCCAGCGCCGTCAGCCACGCCGCGCCCGGGCCGGTTGAGGTCAGCGACGCCCCGTCGATCATCGCGTGCATCGCCGCCGCGATCGCCGCCGAGCCCGGGATGAGCCGACCGTCGGGCGAGCGCTTCATCTCGGTCGGCGGCCGGTCATCGCCGATCACCACCACCCGCCGCTCGAAACGCCGGCGAAGCTCCTGCGGCGAGGCCGACATCGCGTCCTCATAGCGCATGGTCGCCGCGGCCAGATCCGCGTCCGAGGGCGGCGCCACGATGTTCCACGCCACGAAGTCGCCCGCGCGCACGCCCAGTTCCGGCACGTCCGAGGCCTCCGGGCCCGACGTGCTCACGCGGAAGCGGATCGGCCCACCGGCGCTGCGCCGCACCGCCGGCCGATCGGGGTCCCGGGCCGAGAATCGCGCTTCCACAGCGTGCTCGGGCTCGTCCCAGCGCAGCTCGGCGTCGGCCGCGGGCCGAAGGGCCGCCAGCGCACCGGCGAAGGCGATATTCGGCTGCGGCGGGTGCTCGTCGCGGATCAGCACCAAAGGGCACGCCCACGCCGGCCCCCCCTCGAAGCGGCCCGACGCCACGCCCACCCGGGCACCCGGCCCCAACAACCGGGCGACTACCCCCCGGCCCCCCGCTCCGCGCCCCCCACCCGCCCCGGCGGAACCCGGCCCCCCCCCCCGGCCCCCCGCCCCCGCACGCGCCCCTCCCCCCCCCCCCCCCCACCCCCACACCCCCCCCCCCCCCCCCCCCCCCCC
>JACVCL010000112.1 GCA_016742075.1 Phycisphaerales bacterium | reverse complement strand
CCCCCAAGCCGGCCCGCTCGCCGCGCCCCGCATCCGCACACCACCCCATTCCGCCGCCGAATACCTCATCCCGGGCCGATCGCCTCGCCCAACCCGCTGCAAATCCGTAGCATCAACCGCAACCCAAAGGAGGCGATCATGCTCGGCCTGATCATCAGCCTCGTCAGCGGCGCCGTCGGCGGCAACATCGCCGGCGCCCTCATGAAAGACAAGAGCCTCGGCACCCTCTGGAACTCCGTCGCCGGCATCGCCGGCGGCGGTCTCGGCGGCACCATCCTCAGCGCCCTCGGCCTCGCCGGCAGCACCGGCGGCGGCACCCTCGACACCGGCGCCATCCTCACCAGCATCGGCAGCGGCGGCGTCGGCGGCGGCATCCTCCTCGCCGTCATCTCCCTCATCCGCTCGGCCATGGCCGGCAAGTAACCGCCCGCCGCGCCACGGGACACCGGCCGGGGTATCTTCCGGTCGTGACGGCCTGGCTCATCACCCTCACCCTCTCCACCGCCGGCCTCGCCGCGGGGCTCATCGCCGCGCTCCGCCGCCTCGCCTCCGCCCGACGCCGACTCCGCAAGCTCGCCGAAGACCACCAGTCCCTCGAGCGCGCCCACCTCTTCCACGCCCGCGCAGCCCGGCAGGCCCAACTCGCCCCCTTCCGCCGCGGCCATCCCCCCGTCGAGTTCCGCGCCGGCCAGGGCGAAGACCTCCTCCTCTGGGACCTCCTCTCCGCCGAGGCCCCCGCCCAGCCCGCCGCCGACGGCCGTGGGGGGGTCATCCTCGAATGCGGCGCCTACGACGGCCTGAACTACAGCGTCAGCTACGCCTTCGAGGCCCTCGGTTGGACCGCCGTGCTCGTCGAGGCCCTCCCCGAACAGCATCACGCCTGCCTCCGAAACCGCCCCGGCGCCCGCTGCGTCCACGCCGCCCTCTCGCGCCGGGGATCGTCGGGCACCACCACCTTCACCGTTCTCGACGACGGCGAAGACGCCGCCGCGGCGTCATTCCTCGTCAACTCCCCCGAGCACGCCGCACGCATGCGCGCCCACATCCGCAATGCCCGCGCCGTCACCGTGCCCATCACCACCGCCGACGAGGCCCTCGCCGCCGCACTCCCCGGCCCCGCCCCGCGCGTCGACCTCGCCGTGCTCGATGTCGAGGGCGGCGAGCTCGACCTCCTCGACGGCTTCGACCTCGACCGCTTCCGCGTCCGCGTCCTGCTCATCGAGGAACTCAGCCGCGGCCGCGACACCCGCCTCCTCCACGAGATGGCCCGCCGCGGCTACACCCTCGCCGCTCGCATCGCCCGCAACGACCTCTACATCCGCAACGACGAAACCGCCCTCCTCCACAGGGCCCGACAACTCTCGACATTCCGCTGAAAGCCCCGGCGGGCCACCCGCCCCGTGCCAGCCCTCGCTCGCCCGTCTGGGCAAGCCCGATCGGACGCCGGCCAACACCCGCCTCTCCCGCCGCGCGGCCCGCGCGGCACACGGCCTCGGGGTCGGATGCTCGGGAGGCGTGGAGTGGGGGGGGGTGGTGGAAGGGGGGAAAGGTCGCGGTGGGATTCGAACCCACGAATAACGGATTTGCAATCCGTCCCCTTGGACCACTCGGGCACGCGACCGTGGGCCGCATGATAGCCCCGCGCCGCCCGGCCCATCCCCGGCGAGGGCCGCGGCACGGCGTCGGGGGCAAAGAAAAACCCCGCCGGGTTCGCCGGCGGGGTTGGAGATGGTCACGCACCGATCGTCACCGGGCCTCGCGGCCCGGATCGGCTCGGGATTACTTGTACAGGTTCGTGGTCTCGGCCTTGATCAGCGGCACCGTGATCTCGTTCGACACGGCCTGGCCGACGAACGAAACCTGGCCCTCCTTCATGGCCTTCATGACGATCCGGTACTCGAACTTCTGGCCGGGGGCCAGGGTCGGGATCGCCGGGAAGGTGATCGTGCGGCCCTGCACGCCCGACTGCACCGGCGTCGCCGACACGAACTGCTGGGCGTCGCCCTCGGGCATCGTCGCCGAGAAGCGGATGTTGGTCAGCGGAGCGCTGCCCTGGTTGGTCACGATCAGCGTGTAGGTCACGTTCTGACCGACCTCGACCGGGTCCGGGTTGTCGAAGCCGTCCAGCAGCATGGCCGGGATGCCGACCACGTTGGTGGTGCAGTTCGTCGACACCGGGTCGGCGCACACGCCCGAAGCGCGGCCGGAGAGAGCCACCGAGCCCTGGGCGCCCTTGATGGTCGCCGAGAGGGTCTTCGTGGCGCCCGGGGCCAGCGTGCCCAGGTTCCAGTTCAGAGCGCCGCCGGCGCCGGCGCCGTTGTCGCTCGCCGAAACCAGCGTGGCGCCCGCGGGCAGAGCCGCGCTCACCATCGTGTTGTTCGCCGGAGCATCGCCCGTGTTGCGGACGGTGAACTCGAACGTCGCGTTCCGGCCCAGGAACACCTGCGCCGGGGCCTTGCACTCCAGGGCCAGAGCCGGCTTGGTCACCACCGTGGCCACCGGCGCCGCCTGGGCGCCCAGGCCGCCGGCCGCGGCCGCCGAAGCGCCGCTCTCGAACCGGCCCTTCTGAGAAGCCATCGCACGAACGCAGCGGCGCTGCTCCTGGCCGCCGGCCAGGTTGCCGATCGGGATCTCGACCGCGTTCTTGCCGTCGACCATCAGGCCCGCGGCCAGCGTGTCGCGGATCACCACGTTCTCGGCCACGCCCGTGCCCGGGTTCTTCACCACGTAGCACAGCTCGATCGGGTCGCACTGCACCACCTGCGGCGTCGCCGTCTTGGTCAGCGCCAGCGCCGGCTCAACCACCATCGTGCGGCTGCACAGCGTGTTGTTGTACATCGCGCTCAGGCAGTTCGTGGCGTCGGCGCCGGCCTTGTCGGCGCGGGCCTTCACCAGGATTTCGCGGGTCTGGCCCGCGCCCAGGTCACCCAGGCTCCACTGCGTGCGGCCGCCCGCCGCCGCCGAAGCCGCCGGGTTGCTCTCGATGATCGACATGTTGCTCGAATTCTCGAGCCCCACGATCACGTTCTGCAGCGTCCCGCCCGTGATGTTCTGCACCAGGATCTTGTAGTCATACGGCTGGCCCGCCCGCACTTGCGCGGGGGCCATGCTCGTCACCATCAGCCCCGACGACGCACGGTCGCCCGTCGGGAAGAACATGCTGTTCCCGCCCGTCATCGCCACCGGCTTGGGGGCCGGCGCCGGAGCCGCCGCAGGGGCCGGCTTCGCCGGCGCCGGAGCAGGCTTCGCCTTGCCCGTGTCGATCACCGGGTTCCACGTCGCCGGGTGAGCCGTCGAGGTGCTCTTGTTGCTCGACTGGCACCCCGACATGCCCGTCACCCCGCCGGCGATCAGCGCGACCACCGACACGGTGCTGAAAACATTGCGAACGTTCATGACATCTCCTTCTGAACTCTGGGCATGTTGGGATTCACGCCCGCTCGCGGCGACCCCAGCGTCGCCTGCCCGGTTTCCGCCTCACTCCAAGCCCTCGTGGCGGCGGGAACCGAACTGAACGGACTGCGTCTCACACCGATAACCACTCCGACATTCAACGACATCCCGAGGGCGGGGTGTCACGCTCGGCCGAAACGACCACGCTCGGAGAGACTCCCCCCCCGAACGCAGGTCAATCGCGATCATAACGGACCCCCGCCAACGCGCCTAGGACAGCCACCGGGCCTCTCCCCCCAAGCTTGAACGTTTTTCCCGACATCCCGGAAGACTCCCCAGACCCCACATTATCGGTCCCCAAAAACGTCCGATAACCCATCCTTGACCCCCGCCCAGACCCCCGATCACCGGGCTCTGTCCGGGTCCGCCAACCCCATCGCGCAGCAACCGCGCGATCCCTCCTCCACCCATCGTCGCACGCCCCGATGTGGATATCTCAGCCCAGCCCGTCCAGCCAGCCCCGCAGCACCGCCGCGAACTCCCTCGGCCGCTCCACCGGCGGAAGGTGACCCGCCCCCGCGATCTCCACGAACCGCGCACCCCGGATCGTCCCCGCCATCTCCCGCATCCCCGCCGAGGGTGTGATCGCGTCGCGCTCCCCAGCCACCACCAGCGTCGGCACGTCGATCGCCGCGAGCGTCGGCAGCGAGTCCGGCCGGCTCCCCAGCGCCCGCGCCGCCGCCGCCACCCCCACCGCCGGCGTCGCCGACATGATCCCCTTCCACTTCGCCCGCAGGCTCTCCGCCGCGACCGGCGCCAGCAGATTTCCGATCATCGCCTCCGCCGCCGCCACCGAACCCCGCCGCAGCACCACCTGCGCCAGTTCCTCGCGCTTCGCCCGCCCCTCGGCCGTCTCCGCCGTCGCCCGGCAGCACACCAGCCCCAGCCCGCCAACCCGCTCCCGGTACCGGCGGAACACCTCGAACGCGATCGCCCCGCCCATCGACAATCCCACCACCACCAGCCGGCCGGTCTCCCCCGCCGCCTCCGCCTGGGCCATCACATCGTCGGCAAACCGCCCGATCGACACCTCCGCCGTCGCCCCGCTCCGCCCGTGCCCGCGCAGGTCCGGAACCAGGCACCGATACCGATCCGCCAGCGCCGCCGCCGTCTCGGCCCACAACTCCCCCGACAGCGGGAACCCGTGGACCAACAGCACCGGCCGCCCGTGCCCCCGCGCATCCATATAGAGGTCCGCCCCGGCGAGGTGGGTGATCATGCCCCGATTGTTGCCCGCCGACATCGGCTATGACTTTCCCGATGCCCCGCCGCCGGCGCGACGACCACCAGCCCTCCCTCTTCGGTCCCGACTTCGACCCCCCGAAGCCGGACCGCCCCGACCCCGCCGCCGTCGAGCCCCAGCCCCCCGACCCCGCCGTCCAAAGCCTCGCCGCCCGCCTCCCGCGGGGCATCTACCTCGGCACCTCCTCATGGACCTTCCCGGGCTGGGACGGCCTGCTCTACCGCGGCACACCCACCCAGTCCAAACTCGCCCGCGCCGGCCTCTCCGCCTATGCCGCGCACCCGCTCCTCCGCACCGTCGGCCTCGACCGCGCCTTCTACCAACCCCTCTCCCGCGACGAGTACCGCCGGCTCGCCGACCAGACCCCGCCCGGCTTCCGGTTCCTCGTCAAAGCCCACCAGGCCATCACCCGCCCCGACGCCGACGCCTCCGGCCGCACCTTCGGCGACACCGCCCGCCTCCGCGAGTCCGGCGCACCCAACCCCCTATTCCTCGACCCCGCCTACGCCGCCGACGCCGTCATCGGCCCCGCCGTCTCCGGCCTCGCCACGCGCCTCGGCCCCATCGTCTTCCAGTTCCCCCCGCTCGACCTCCGCCCCCGCGGACCCTTCGACGGCCCCCTCGCCCTCATCGACCGCCTCGACGCCTTCCTCGCCAAACTCCCCGGCCGCGACGATCTCGCCGCCGTGGGGGGGTTCATCGCCGTCGAGTTCCGCAACCGCCAGCTCTTCGAGGGCCCCGCCGCCCGCGCCTACGCCTCGCTGCTCCTCACCCACGGCATCGCCCACGGCTACGCCGGCCACCCCGCACTCCCGCTCATGGCCCACCAGTTCCACGCCCTCGCCGAGCACGACGCCGGACCCGAAAACGGCCCCGGCCTCTGCCTCCGATGGCTCCTCCACCCCACCCTCGGCTACGAGGAAGCCCGCCTCCGATACCAGCCCTTCAACCGGCTCATCGACGAAGACCCCCCCGCCCGCGCCGAGGTGGCCGCCCTCGCACGCCGAGTCCTCGCCGGCGGCGGCGACGCCTGGATCATCGCCAACAACAAGGCCGAGGGCTCCGCCCCGCTCACCCTCGTGCGCCTCGCCGAAGCCCTGGCCGACTGAAACACAACCGCCCGGCCTCGCGGCCGGGCGGCTGGATCAGTCCCGAATCTTCAAACCCCGATCACTGGAAGATCTTCAGCCCCTTCAGCGTGTCGCCGAGGATCGGCCCCAGCTTGGCGTCCGACGAGATCCGCGAGATCTGCGCCTGCACCTTCTCGACCGCAGGGCCGAGCTGCCCCTTGAACATCTCCGTCAGCTTGCCCTTCATGTCACCGCCCGCGCCGCCGAGCTTGTCGGTCAGGCCGTTGATCGACCCGATCATCTCCGCCAGCTTCGGCTTGGCCTCCGTGGCGTTCGCCTCGGTCTTGATCCCCTCCAGCATCCCGCCCAGGCTCCCGAGGTTCTTCAGGTAGCCGTCCATGTTCCCCTTCAGCGCGTCGAGCGCACCCGCCGCCGCCTCTTTCCCCTTCTCGATCCCCGCCTTCGCGGCGTCCTCGGCCTTCTTCGCCGCGTCGGTCATCGACTTCGGCAGCGCCGGCGTCCCTTCCTTCTTCTCACACCCCGCCGACAGCGCCAGCGCCGCGCCCAGCGGCAGAACCAGGGCCAGTTTCGCAATCGTCTTCATCGTCATCCGCTCCAATCAGTGTGTGGTGATCGCCCGCCCGGCCTCCGCGGCCGGGTCCCCCGGCATCACACACTAACACCCGCGGCCGCGCCCCCCAACACCCACGCACCGAGGACCATTCCCTAGGGCTCGTTCCCCACACCGCCGCCGGCCCGGGCTTCCGGCGCCGCGGCGCCGTCCATCTTCCACGTCTTCCTGATCGCCCCGAGCAACCGGTCCATCGTCCCGGCCTCCATCCCGCGCTGGCTCAGCACGTGCCGCGCCAGCGCGATCCCCGTCTCGCCCTCCTCGAACACCACGTGCGACGCCCCCGCCGCACGCAGCGCATCTCCCTCGGTCAGGTACCGCGTCCGCACGATCACCCGAACCTTCGGGTTGCGCTCCCGCGCGTTGAGCACCAGCCCCGCCAGCCCCTCCACACCCGGCAGCGTCACCACCAGGTGCGACGCCCGCCCGATCCCCGCCTCCTCGAGAATCGCCTGCTGCGTCGCATCGCCGTAGATCGCCGCCCGACCCGACTCCACCAGCCCGCGCACGGTGTCGATGTTCATGTCGATCACCACCGTGTCCATCTTCGCGTCGCGCAGCATCGCGTCCACCACGCGACCCACCGGCCCGTACCCCGCGATGATCGCCACCACCCGCCCGTGCGACCCGATCGCCTCCGCCGACTTGGCGCTCAGCCCCGCCGCCCGACGCTCGTGCCGCGCGTTCAGCAGCCGCCACAGCCGCGGGCGCCCCCGCAGCGCCGACTCGATCCGGTCCATCGACCGGAACAGCAGCGGGTTCAGCGTGATCGACACCATCGCGCTCGCCACCAGCACGTGCATCCCCGCCTCGGGGATCAGCCCGTGCTGCAGCGCCGACTGCCCCACGATGAACGAGAACTCACCGATCTGCGCCAGCCCCAGCGCCACCGTCAGCGCCGTACGCACCGGGTACCCGCACAACGCCACGATCACCATCGCCGCCAGCGGCTTCACCACCAGCACCACCCCCAGCCCCGCCAGCACCAGCAGCGGCTCGCGGATCAGGAACGACGGGTCCAGCAGCATCCCCACCGACACGAAGAACAGCACCGCGAACGCGTGACGCATCGGCAGCGCATCCGCCGCCGCCTGGTGGCTCACCCGCGACTGCGCCACCACCATCCCCGCCAGAAACGCCCCCAGCGCCACCGACGCCCCGAACAGCGCCGCCGACCCCACCGCGATCGCGACCGACAGCACCAGCACCGTCAGCGTGAACAGCTCGCTCGAACGAAGCTTCGCCACCGCCGTCAGCAGCCACGGCACCACGCGCGATCCCACCACGAACACCACCACCACCATCAGCACCAGCTTCCCCACCGCCAGCCCGATGCTCCCCAGCCCCCCCAACCCACCCCCCACGC
>JACVCL010000111.1 GCA_016742075.1 Phycisphaerales bacterium | reverse complement strand
GGGGGGGGTGACGCTGAGCCGGCAGGAGGTGCTGTCGGCCCTGGCGGAGGAGGGGTGGGCGGCGGACCGGGCGGCGGACCTGCGGAACGGCGGCGACCGGCCGGGGGCGGCGGAGGCGCGGGCGGAGTGGACCCACGCGAGCTGGCGGGCGGGCGACCGGCTGGAGGCGTACACCGGCGGCCGGCCGGTGACGGGTCGGAGCCCGAACCAGGACGCGTACCTGGAGGCGATCCGCACGCACGACCTGGTGATCGCGATCGGTCCGGCGGGCACGGGCAAGACGTACCTGGCGGTGGCGGCGGCGGTGCATCTGCTGAAGACCGGCCGGGTGAAGAAGGCGATCCTGGCCCGGCCGGCGGTGGAGGCGGGCGAGAAGCTGGGCTTTCTGCCGGGCGATCAGTTCGCGAAGGTGAACCCGTACCTGCGGCCGCTGCTGGACGCGCTGCACGACATGCTGGACTACGCGACGATCAAGCGGTTCCTGTCCAACGACGTGGTAGAGATCGTGCCGCTGGCGTTCATGCGCGGCCGCACGCTGAACGACGCGGTGATCATCCTCGACGAGGCGCAGAACACGACGCGCGGGCAGATGCAGATGTTCCTGACGCGCATGGGCCAGCGGAGCAAGATGATCGTGACCGGCGACGCCACGCAGATCGATCTGCCGGACCCGCGCGAGTCGGGGCTCATCGACGCGGCCCGCCGGCTGCGGCGGGTGAACGGCATCGCGACGGTGGCGCTCGATTCGTCGGACGTGGTGCGGCACGAGCTGGTTCAGCGGATCGTGGACGCGTACGCGGCGGAGGGGACCCCGGGTCGGCGCGGGCGGGCGGGGGCGGCCGATGGGTGAGCGCACGCAGGCCACCTCGACGCGCCGGGCCGGGCTGCGGCAGCGGATCGCCGCGGGCGACGCGCCGCCGATGTGGGAGCGGCTGCTGAAGCCCGAGCTGGCGCCGGTGCTGCTGATCGCGCTGGGGTTCCTGGCGGCGATGTCGGTGGTGATGGCGTCGGTGCGGGGGGTGGAGCTCATCGCGGTGGGGCGCGTGATGGATGAGACTCGGACGGTCCGTCGCGAGTTCCGGATGACCGACGAGGTGCGGACCAACGAGGCGCGGGCGCTGGCGCGCGGGCGCGAGCCGTGGGTGTTCCTGGCCGATCAGTCGGTGTTCGAGCCGGTGGTGCGCGACCTGGAGCGGCTGCCGGCGAGCCTGGCGCCGGCGTCGGACTTCGAGCAGGTGCTGCCGGCGATCCGGCAGGCGTTCGACCTGACGCCGGAGCTGTTCGCGGCGGTGAAGACGATCCCCGGTGAGGGCCCGGCGGCGGAGGAGTGGCAGGCGCGGATCGCGGCGTTTGCGCGGCTGCTGTCGGGCAACCCGGTGCTGACGGCCGACGAGTATCAGACGGCGGTGGGGGCCGCGTCGCGGCTCGAGCTGCGGTCGTCGCCAACCACGCCGGGCGAGGTGGTGCCGGTGGAGCGGGCGCTGAGCGCCGGGGTTCCGGAGGCCGGCGAGCGGGTGCGGGAGCTGGCGCGGCAGGCGGGGCTTTCGGGCCCGCTGGCCGAGGTGGCGGCCAAGCGGGTGCTGGGCCCGGGCGGGGCGATGTACCGGTGGAGCCGGGAACTGACCGAGAAGCGGCAGGCCGACGCCGCGGCGGGCGTGCCGGCGTCGAAGGTGACGCACCGTCCCGGCGAGGTCATCTTCCAGCGCGGCGACCGCTTGAGCGAGACGCAGCACATCCTGGCCCACCGCGAGAACGACGAGTTCCTGCACGGGCAGGAGTGGTCGGCGCGTCTGTCGCAGTGGCTGGGCATCGTGGGGCTGGTGGGGGTGGCGGCGCTGGGCATCGGCGGCTACCTGAAGCTGTTCTACCGGCAGGTGTTCGACAGCCCTCTGCGACTGGGGGCGGTGGGGGCGATCATGACGGGCGCGCTGGCGGCGAGCGCGTGGGGCGGGGCGAAATTCCCCGAGGCCCTGTGGGCGGCGACGCTGGGCCCGGTGGTGTTCGTGGCGATGATCATGGCGATCGCCTACGACCGTCGGCTGGCGCTGCTGGTGGCGGTCTCGCAGGCGATCCTGACGGGCATCGCGCTGTCGCTGAGCGTGGGGTTCGTCGCGGCGGCCGTGGTGGGGGTGGTGGCCACGGCGTGGAAGCTCGAGGAGGTGCGGCACCGCAACGACATGCTGCGGGGCGGGCTGGTGGTGTCGGCGGCGCTGACTCTGTCGGTGTTCGTGGTGTCGCTGCTGGAGCGGCCGAGGGTCGACGGCGTGCTGCTGGAGAGCGCCGTGAACGCGCTGGCGGGGGGCATCGCGGGGTTCGCGGCGGCGGCGGTGGTGCTGGTGCTGCTGCCGTACGTCGAGCGGATCTTCGACGTGACCACCGGCATGACGCTCAGCGAGCTGCGCGACCCGCGGCACCCGCTGCTCCGCAAGCTGCAGCAGCGCGCGCCGGGGACGTTCAACCACTCGCACACCGTGGCCACGATCGCCGAGTCGGCGGCGGAGGCGATCGGGTGCAACGGGCTGCACGTGTACGTCGGGGCGCTGTACCACGACATCGGGAAGATGAACAAGCCCGACTACTTCGTGGAGAACCAGGCGGGCGGCTTCAACCGGCACGACAAACTCAGCCCGGCGATGAGCCTGCTGGTCATCGTCGGCCACGTGAAGGACGGCGTGGAGCTGGCCAAGGAGTACGGCCTGCCCCGCAGCCTGCACCACTACATCGAGAGCCACCACGGCACCACGCTCGTGGAGTACTTCTACGACCGTGCCCGGCGCGAGGCCCTGGGCGAAGGCGAGGAGGCCCCCGAAGAGGTCGAGTACCGCTACCCCGGCCCCAGGCCGCGGACCAAGGAAGCGGCCATCCTCATGATCTGCGACGCCGTCGAGAGCGCCACCCGGGCCATGGGCGAGCCGACGCCCGCCCGCATCGCCGCGCTGGTGCGCGACATCGCCGCCCGGCGGCTGGCCGACGGTCAGTTCGACGAGTGCGACCTGACGCTCAGGCAGCTGCAGGCCATCGAGGACGCGATCACCAAGGCGCTCAACTCGATCTACCACGGCCGCATCGCCTACCCGCGTGAAGAGCGCGAGGACCGCGACGAGCGCGAGCCAGCCCGCGCGGCGGGCGAGTAGAGGCCGGCCTCAGCCCTCGGGCTTGCCCCGGGCGCGGCGGCGGGCGGCCAGCAGGTCGGCCGTGGAGCCGCCGGGCTGGTCGGCGGCGGGCGGTTCTCCGGGGGCGGCGGGGCTTTCCGGCGCGCCGGGCTCGTCGGATCGGCCGAGCCGGCCGAGGAGCCTGGTCCGCAGGGTCTGCTTGTGCACCTGGGCCTGCTCGTCGAGGCGGCGCTGCCGCTCGGCCTCGGCGCGGTCGAGTTCGGCTTTGCGCAGGGCCTGCTCGGCGGCGCGGCGGGCCCGCTCTTCGTCGATCGCCGGCGGGGGTGGTGGTGGGGGCGGCGGGGCAGCGCCGGCGAGTTTCTCTCCGAGTTTCTGGCCGCGTTCCTTGAGCGAGGCGACGGTGGCCGCGGCGGCCTCGGCGCGCCGTCGGACTCCGGCGCGGGCGGCCTCGGCCTCGGCGCCCGCGCGGCTCCACAGGCGGTCCCACGCGATGCGCCGGGTGGCCACGTCGAGCACGAACACGACCAGCGAGAGGGTCAGCAGCACCGGCCACAGCGGCTGGGCGGCGCGGGTGGGCGGGAGGCCTGCGCGATCGAAAAGGTCGGCGGCCTTGGGGGTGGCGAGGTCGAGCACGCGCCCGCCGGTGGCCGCCGCGAGGTCGCGCAGCAGGCCGACGTCGGAGCGCAGGCGGCGGAACTCGGGCCCGATGGCCCGCGAGGCGCCGCCGACCACCGCGGCCATGCGCCGCTCGCCCAGTTGCGGGGTGAGCGCGGCGATGTAGTTGCCGCGGTCGCCGGCGGGCAGACGGGCCTCGTACGAGCCGGGTCCGGTCTGCTCGAGCCGCACGGGCAGGGCGCGGCCGTCGGGGGCGTAGACGGTTCCCGGCACCGCCAGGCGGTCGATCGGCCGCCCGTCGTCGTCGGCGGCGTCGAGGCGCAGCACCAGTTCGTCGCCGGCGAACTCGGTGGCCAGCTCGAAGCGTTGGTCGGCCGGCGGACGGGCGATGGCCCGGGCGAGCTGGGTCCAGAGCTGGGCGTAGGCGGGCGTGTCGATCCACTCGCGGGCCCAGTTCCAGGCGTCGCTGGTCCACGCGGCCACCTGGCCGCGTCCGACGAACCAGTGGGCCAGCAGCGGCTCGCCCGTGGGGGCCTCGAGGGCGTAGGTGATCTTGGGGTCCTCGCGCCGTCGGGTGAGGACCAGGCCGGCGAGCGCCGGGAGCCGCTCGGGCAGACCGGCGACGGCCGGCGAGGCGCTGCCCAGCCCGCGCGGCACGAACCGCTGCTCGCGGATCAGCGGCTGGCGGACCACCCGAACTTCGCGCAGGAAGATGCGGGGCAGGCGCGTGGGGTCGATGACCTCGTAGTACGTGCCGCCGCCGACCTTGGCGATCTCGGCCAGTTCCTCGCGGCGGAGCTCGTCGCCCACGCCGATCGACGACACCGTGATGCCCTCTTTCCTGAGCTGGGCGATGAGGGCGATGCCCGACTCGGGATCGCCCTCCGAGATGCCGTCGGTGAGCACGATCATGCGCCGCACGCGGGCGTCGCTCTGCCGGAGGAGGCGGCCGCCCTCCTCGATCGCCGGCCACATGTTGGTGCCGCCGCCGCTGGCGATGGCGCGCACGGCGTCGGCGTTGCGGCGCGGGTCGGTGTTGCGCCCCATCGGCACGACCGTGCCCCACTGGCTGTTGAAGGCGATGACGCCGACCAGGTCGGTCTTGTCGAGGGTCTCGATGGCGGCGGCGGCGCCCTCGTTGACGATCTCCTGCTGGGTGCGCGAGCTGCCGGCCACGCCGCGGCGCATCGAGCCCGAGTTGTCGATGACCATCACCACCGCCACCTGCGGGGCGACGATCTGCTCGGGCAGGTCGAGCCGCACCGGAAGCACCTTGGCCAACTCGGTGTTGTTCCAGCCGCCGGCGCCGAACGAATCGGGTCCGCCGACCATGATGAGCCCGCCGCCCAGCGTCGAGACGTACTCGGCCAGCACCTTGTGGGTCGCCCGCTCCATCGCCTCGGCCGGGACGTTCTGCAGGATGATCAGGTCGTGGCCCTGCAGGCGCAGCAGGTCGGTGGGCAGCTGCTCGGGGGGGATGGTCTGGACCCTGATCCCCGCCCGCTCGAGCGTGCGGGCGAGCGTCAGCCCGGGGCTGTCGGGCCGGTCGGGCCCCACACCGTCGACCAGCAGCACCGAGCCGGGCCCGGGGGTGACGGTGAACGACTCGGCCCGGTTATTGCCGGCCAGCCGGTCGGTGCTCTCGTCGTCGGGGGTGAAGACGGCCTCCAGCCGGTGGATGGTGGCGGCCTTGAGGCGCACCTCGACGGTCTCGACGTTCCGCCCGGCGCGCAGCGCCAGCCGCCGCCCGAGCCCGGGCCCCGGGGCCCCCGGCGGGCGGATGTCCAGCCGCTCGCCCTCGTAGAGCAGGTCGAGCGTGCCGGTGGCGGGCTCGGTGGCGTTGAGCACCACGCGCACGGCGATGGTGCTCTCCCGCGCAGCCTGCGGCGGGGCATCGACCGCCTCGACCACCACCTCGCGGTCGACGCGATAGCTGATCGGCAGAACGTCGATGGGCACGGCGGCGGAGCGCGACCGGCCCGCGGCGCCGGCGCGGGCCGCCAGCTCGGCGGCGAAGCGCCGGGCGTCGCCCGAGGTCTCGACGCCATCGGAGACCAGCACCAGCCGGCGGGCGGCGTCGGGCGGGAACAGCGCCTCGGCGAAGCGCAGGGCCCCCTCGATGTCGGTGCCCTGGCGCATCGAGAGATCGAGCGACCAGCCCTCGACCGAGCCGGCCCCGGGGGTGGCCAGGGCGATGGCCTGCCCGTCGAAGGCGACCACGCCCAGCAGCTGGTCGACTCGGCGCTCGGCCGTGGCCGCGGCGAGCCAGCGGCGGATGGCCTGCGTGGCCCCCAGCGGTTTGCCCGTGTCGTCGGCGCCGAAGTCGCCGAAGCGGTCGGCCAGCTGCCGGACCGACTCCGACACGTCGATCACCGCGATCGCGGCGACGCGCCGGGAGGTTTGCACGGCGCTGGCCCCGGCAAGCATGGCGCACACGAGCGCGATGAGCACGCTGCGGGCGACGACGGCCGACCAGGCCCGCGCCCGGCTCATGGTCTGCAGCCAGCGCAGGCCCGTCCACGCCACCGGAAGGATGAGCGCCAGGCCCAGCAGCCACAGCGGGTTCTCGAAGGTCAGACCCACGCCGGGCAGTCTAGGGGCGGGGCCCCCCGCTCCGGCGGGCGCGGGGAGCGGGCCGGGCGGTGCCGAGGCGGGTAGATTTCGCCGGCCGATGACCGCTCCGAGGCACAAGCCGCACGCGCTGCTGATCGTTCTGCCCAGCTGGGTGGGCGACGCGGTGATGGCGACGCCCGCGCTGCGCCTGCTGCGCGAGCACCTGCCGGGGGCGCTGCTGGGCGGGCTGGTGCGGCCGGGCATCGACCAATTGCTCAGCGGCTCGGAGCTGCTCGACGAGATGCACGTGGGCCGCACCGGCGGGATGATGGGCCCCAAGCGTCTGGCGGCCAAGGTGCGGGCCCGGCGGTACGACGCGGCCCTGCTGCTGACCAACTCGTTCTCGACGGCGCTCGCGGTGCGGCTGGCGGGCATCCCGGAGCGCATCGGCTACGACCGCGACGGGCGGGGCATCCTGCTCACCGACCGTCTGCGGCCGCTGCGCCGGCGCGACGCCGAGCCGTACCGGCGCTCGGAGACGAGCCCCGACGCGTGGGCGCCGGTGCCGGCCTGCCGGTACTACTTCGACCTGGCGGCCCATCTGCTGGCGGGCCGGGGCATCGGCCCCCCGGGCGGCTTCACGATGGGCCCGCTGGAACTGGGCGTGACGGGCGAGGACGACCTGGCGGCTGCCGACCTGCTGGCCCGCGCCGGCGTGCCTAACGAGGAGCAGCGGCGCACCCCGATGGCTCTGCTCAACCCGGGCGGCAACGACCCCGCCAAGCGCTGGCCCGCCGACCGCTTCGCGGCTCTGGCCGACTACCTGGCCCAGAAACGCGGCCTGCGCGTGCTGCTCAGCGGCAGCCCCGACGAGGCCGAGCTGATCCGGTCGATCGCCACGGCGTGCGCGCCGCAGACACGGCCGATCGACCTGCAGCGGTTCGGGCTCACGCTGGGAACGCTCAAGGGGGTTGTCCGCCGCTGCCGGGTGATGGTGACCAACGACACCGGCCCGCGTCACATCGCGGCGGCGTTCGGCGTGCCGGTGGTCACGCTCTTCGGGCCCACCGATCACCGCTGGACCACCATCCCCTTCGAGGACGAGGCCCGCCTGCTCGCCGACCCGACGCTGCCCGAGGAAGAGGTCGCCAACGACCACCCCGAGCGGTGCCGGATCGAGCGCATCGGCCTCGGCGATGTGGTGAACGCGGTGAACGGGCTGCTGGCCGCGGGCTAGCGGTGGGCCGGGGGCGGTGAGGGCGGTGAGGGGGTTGGGCCGGGTGGGGGGGCGAGGGGGTTCACGCGGGGGCGCGGGTTGCCGTGGGCGATGACGGCTTCGCGGAGAAGCCTTAGCACGCGGCGGCGTCGGGGGCGCGGCAGCCCGGCCCAGCCGGGCCACGCCTCGGCCACGGTGCAGCCGCACAGGGCCAGGCGGGGCGGGCCGCCCCAGGCCCGCCCCCCGCGTGAGAGCGGGGGCAGGACGCGCCGGGGGGGGCCCCCGGCGCCCCCGGTACCGCCCGGGTCGGGCGCCCTGCGCACCCCCG
>JACVCL010000110.1 GCA_016742075.1 Phycisphaerales bacterium | reverse complement strand
GTTGGGGGGCGCCGGTTCGGCGGCGGATGATGAACGCCGAGGCGGCGCGGTCGTCCCACGGGTCGGCGATGGCGAAGGCGCGGATGGGGTCGACGGCCTCGAAGGTGACCGAACCGTCGGGCCCGGCGCGGAGCAGGATGTGGGCGCGGCCGTAGACCGCGCCGATGAGGCCCAGATCCTGCCAGAGTTGGGGTCCGCCGGAGCGCTCGACGACGGCGGCGAGGGCCGCTTCGGCGGCGTCGGCGGCGGCGCGGTCGGGCGAGAGTGCGCGGAGGGCGGGCGGCTTGCCGAAGATGAAATCGACGATGGCGTCGATGCGCCAGGCGATGTCGTTCTCGATGACGACTTCGGGGTCGGCGCGGCCGCCGGGCTCGGCGGGGTCGGCCGCGGGCAGACGGAGCCGCGCGGGCAGGCCGGCCTCCTGGGCCAGCGTGTAGGGGGTGTGGTGGGCGAGGCCGGGGTCGGCGGCGTCGTGGTCGAGCGGGCCGGCGTGGCGGCGGGCGCGGCGCGGCCGCATGGGGTTGCGGTAGTAGTCCCACAGCCGAAGGAGGTTGGGGCGCTGGCGGTCGTGCTGGTCGATGGCCTGGGCGAGTGCCGCGGGCGTGAGGCCGGCGGCGTGGAAGGGCGCGAGGTCGGTTCGCATCGGTGTGCCCCTGGGCGTGGTTCGGCGGCGCACGCGGCCGCTCTACCCATGGCGGCGCGCGACGCGCCTGAGCGCTCAGGGAGCGAGATGCGGGATTAGGCGTGGTGGGGCTTGGGCTGGGATGGGCGTGATTTCGCGGAGATAGCACAGCGAAGATTTTCTTCGCGGAGTGGGGATTTTGTGGTGGGTGGGGTGCGCGGTGAGCGCTCAGGGGGCGGTGATGCGGGGCGAAGGGGGAGAGGAAAGACACCAACCCACCGTCGGAACGGCGGGTTGGTGGCACACCGGGGGCGATGGGGTAGGAACGGGGCTGCTTGGCGGGCGAGCGGGCGACCGGCCGTCAGCGCTTGCAGAACTTGCCGAAGTTTACGAGGACCAGGGTGAGGTCGTTGGTGGCGATGGTGCCGTTGCCGTCGAGGTCGGCCGCGGCGCATGCGCCGGGGGTGATGGCCTGACCGAAGCAGGTGAGGGCGAGCGTGAGATCGTTGGCGCCGACGGCGCCGTCGCCGTCGATGTCGCCGGGGCACGGGGTGGTGGCGATGACCCACTCGAGGGCGTTGGCCATGAGGGTGGCGCCGTCGGTGCGGGTGTCCCAGCCGCTGGGGTTCGCGGCGGTGGAGGGCGGGAACAGGCCGAGGTCGGCGCGGCGTTTGGAGCTGCTGACCGTCGCGAGCGTGATGCCACCGGAGTTGAAGTTGGCCAGACGGGGGCCGTTGGTGACGGTGGTGTTCGTCAGGAAGGCGCCGTTAATGATGGGCAGCCGCGCGACGCCGCGGAGGATGGGGTGGCTGGGGATGAAGACCGTGCCGACGTCGGCGGTGACGATCTGAGCGCCTGTTCCGGCGGAGGGGATGAGCTCGTAGCCGGGCACCCAGGCGCCGAGGAGGCTGAAACCGCCGACGCTCGCCTGAGCGCCCGGAGCGACGACGACCCCGCCGCCCTGGTCGACAAAGGCGGCGAGGTTGTTGCCCAGAGCGACGCGATCAAGCGGGGGAAGGTTGGAGTAGACGAACAGGCCGGAGTAGGGGCGGAGCTGGGCGTTGTTGGGGGTGACGGCCGCGGTCTGGAAGACATCGACCGCGCTGAAGCGTCTGAGGCCGGCGAGTTTGCCCGTGATGTCGGTGTTGAACGTGCTGGCAGTCGAGTCAGAGCCGATCACGGCGACGTAGGGCTTGACGACGTACTCGACGGTGTTGGCGAGGAGCTTGGCGCCGTCGGTCGCGGCGTTCCAGAAGCTGGCTAACACCGTGCTCGAAGCCGGATAGAAGCCGAGGTCGGCGCGGTTGGGGAATCGTGTGCTGGTGACGGCGAGCAGTTTGCCGTCGGACCAGTTGGCGATCACCGTGGCGTGGCTGGGTAGGGCTGTCGAGGTGGGGCGGAATGAAGACGATCCGCCGTTGAACGAGGCGACTCCGGCCATGATGGGATGGCCGGGGTAGGCGACGGAGCCGAGGGTGGTGGTGGGGCCGATGAGCCGGCCTCCCGAGGCGTTCATGAGGGCGTAGCCCTCGAGGGCGAAGCGCCCGCCGACGACGGCATCCGAAACGACGGAGCCCGTGGCAAAGACCGCCTGGACGACGCCTCCGCCGCGGTCGGTGTAAGTGGCGAGGTTGTCGCCGAGCGAGTTGGGGTTGGCATACGCAAGATCGCTGTAGACCAAGGTGGCGTCGTAGGTCAGCAGTTGGGCGAGAGTGGGTGTGCCGGTGCTGCCGTTGAAGATGTCGACGAGTCCGATCTTGCCCGTGGAGCGGAGTTTGGCCGCGACGTCGTCGGGGGCCCCCGCGACAGAGTCTGCGTGGACGACGAGCACCCGTGGGCGGATGGTGCGGAGCAGGGCGTTGGCCATGAGGCGGGCGCCGTCGGTGACGGGATTCCAGAAGCGTGCGTCGACCGCCGCGGACGGCGGGAACATGCCCAGATCAACGCGTCCGGGAAGGATGGTGCTGGCGGCGGCGAGGATCTTGCCGTCGCTCCAGTTGGCGACGACAAAGGCCCCGGGCAGGAGGGTGGTGAGGGTCGGCCGGAAGCTCTCGCTGCCGCCGTTGAACGTCTTGACGCCGTTGAGGATGAGATCGTTGTTGTTGGCGGGCGAGACCGTGCCGAGGGTGGCGGCCGTGCCCCGGGTGTCGCCGCCGGCGGGAGTGATCAGGCTGTAGTTGCCGGTGCTCCAGCGGCCCAGCAGCCTCCGGCCGGCGGTCACTTCGGTGGTTGCGAAGACGGCGGCGACGACGCCGCCGCCCGCGTCGACGTAGTCGGCCATCACGTTGCCCAGAGCGACGGAGTCGGCGAAAGAAAAGTTGCTCCAGACCATCACGGCGTCGAAGGCGCGGAGCTCGGCGAGGGTGGGGGTGACATTCGGCGCAGACAGGTCGCGCACGGTCACGGTGCCGAAGACGCCCAGGGCGTCGAGCTTGGCCTTCACGTCGGCGGTGTATGTCGAGTTGTCGGCGGCCGCGAGAAGGACGTTGGGCTTGCGGAACCCGGCGTGGGCGGGGCCGGTCAGAAACAGCGCGAGGACGAGGCACGTGAGAACCGAGGGGAACATGCGGGGCATAGGGCGTCTCATCCTGCGCGGCAGACCGCTGGGTTTTCCAGATGCCGGGGCGGACTGGGGCCTGCCGCGGGCCGTGATCCGCCGCAGTTGAACGTACCTCCGGATCCGATAGCCTCCAAGGACGAACCCGTCGGATTGGGCGACAAAGCCGGAGCGCCGGGCGGGATGATGCCGGGCGCGTCATCGCTAGCGATGACTGTCGTGGGGCGGTGAGCCGGGGCAGGGGAGTGGGACAGCCCGCACGACAAGGACGCCGGACACCTATTCGCCGTCGGAACGGCGGGGCGGGTGGCGTCACCCACGGCCAACAGGGGCGCACTCGGCCGCCCGCCTGCCGGGGGCGGCGGGCACGCCGCGGCGAGGCGAGCGGCGCTCAGCGTTTGCAGGCGGCGCCGAAGTTGGCCAGCAGGATCGAGAGGTCGTTGGCGCCGATGGTGCCGTTGCCGTCGAGGTCGGCGGCGGCGCAGGGGCCGGGGGTGACCGCTAAGCCGAAGCACGCCAGCAGATTCGAGAGGTCGTTGGCGCCGACGGTGCCGTTGCCGTCGATGTCGCCGGGGCACGGGGTGGTGGCGATGACCCACTCGAGGGCGTTGGCCACGAGGGTGGCGCCGTCGGTGCGGGTGTCGTAGCCGTTGGAGAGCCCGGCGGTGGAGATCGGCGGCATGCCGAGATCGGCCCGGCGCTTGGTGGACGACACCGCCGCGAGCGTCTTGCCGTTGTCGAAGTTGGCCAGACGCGGCCCGGTGACGGCCGTCTGGGTGATGAACGGGCCGGACACCAGAGGCATGCGCGCCACGCCGCGGAGGATCGGGTGCGTGGGGATGAATCGCGTGCCGACATCGCCGTTGACGAAGGTCAGCGGGCCTCCGCCGGCGCTGGGGATGACCTCGTACGACGGCACCCATGCGCCGGCGAGGGTAACTCCCGAGATGCCGGAGTTCGATGCCGACGTGACGACGACGCCACCGCCGAGATCGACGTAGGCCGCCAGCGTGTTCCCGAGCGACGCCGCGTTGGCAAACGGATTGTCACACCACACGAGGAGGCCGCTGTAAGGCCGGAGCGCCGCGGCCGTGGGGGTGGAGGCGTTGGCCGGGATCGCGTCGACAGCGCTGAAACGCCGGAGGCCGGCGAGCTTGCCGGTGACATCGGCCGTAAAGGCCGCGGTGGACGACGAGAAGACCTGGGCGACGTAGGGCTTGACGACGTACTCGACGGTGTTGGCGAGGAGTTTGGCGCCGTCGGTCGCGGCGTCCCACAAGCCGCCAGACACCGTGTTGGAAGGCGGGAAGAAGCCCAGATCGGCGCGATTGGGGAAGCGCGTGCTGGTGACGGCGAGCAGTTTGCCGTCGGACCAGTTGGCGATCACCGTCGCGTGGCCGGGCACGGCTGTTGAAGTCGGCCGCGGCGACGCGGTTCCGCCGTTGAAGCTCGCCACGCCGGCCATGATGGGGTGGTTCGGATAGGCGACAGCGCCCAGCGTCGCGGCCGAGCCGGTGGTCCGGCCTCCGGTGGGGGATGTCAGGGCGTAGCCCTGCAGCGCGAACCGGCCCGCCGGGAAGCCGGAAGCGCCCGGTGCGCCCGTGGCGAACATGCCCACGACGACGCCGCCGCCGCGGTCGGTGTAGTCGGCCAGAACATCCCCGAGCGCGCCCGGGTCGCTGAACGGCAGGTTGCTGTAGACCAGGGCGGCGTCGTAGGTGAGGAGCGTGGCCAGCGTCGGTGTGGCGGTCTGGGCGGCGAAGGTGTCGACGATGCCGATCTTGTCCGTGGAGCGCAGCTTGGCCACGACGTCGGGCGGGAAGGCGCCACTTCCGTCGGCCGCCACGAGCAGCACGCGGGGCCGGATGGTTCGGAGCAGGGCGTTGGCCATGAGGCGGGCGCCGTCGGTGGCGGGATTCCACAAGCGTGCGTCGACCGCTGCGGACGGCGGGAACATGCCCAGATCAACGCGTCCGGGGAGGGTGGTGCTGGCGGCGGCGAGCAGCGTGCCGTCGGACCAATTGGCTACAGCGAAGGCCCCGGCCGCGAGAATGGACGTCGGCCGAGGACGGTAAGAACTTGATCCGCCGTTGAGAGCCTTGACGCCGTTGACGAGGAGGTCGTTGTTGTTGGAGGGCGAGATGGCGGCGAGGGTCTGGACGGGCCCGCTGATGGCGTCTCCGCCGACGGGCTGGACGAGGCGGTAGCCGCCGGATGCCCAACGACCGGCCAGGAAGTAGCCGGCTGAGACCGAGGATGACTCAAAGACGGCGGATACGACGCCGCCGCCCGCGTCGACGTAGTCGGCCATCACGTTGCCCAGAGCGACGGAGTCGGCGAACTGGGAGTTGCTCCAGACCATCACGGCGTCGAAGGCGCGGAGCTCGGCGAGGGTGGGGGTGACGTTGGGTGCAAGCAGGTCGCGCACGGTCACGGTGCCGAAGACGCCCAGGGCGTCGAGCTTGGCCTTCACGTCGGCGGTGTTTGCCGAGATGTCGGCCGCCGCGAGGAGGACGTTGGGCTTGCGGAACCCGGCGTGGGCGGGGTTGGCCAGAAACAGCGCGAGGACGAGGCACGTGAGAACCGGGGGGAACATGCGGGGCATAGGGCGTCTCATCCTGCGCGGCAGACCGCTGGGTTTTCCAGATGCCGGGGCGGACTGGGGCCTGCCGCGGGCCGTGATCCGCCGCAGTTGAACGTACCTCCGGATCCGATAGCCTCCAAGGACGAACCCGTCGGATTGGGCGACAAAGCCGGAGCTCCGGGCGGGATGATGCCGGGCGCGCCATCGCTAGCGATGACTGTCGTGGGACGCGGTCGGTCGGAGGGTGGGCGTCGGTTGAGTGTGTCGCCGCCGGCGCGAGCGGCGGTCTTTGGCCCCTCTGGGGCAAGGGTGAGGTGGGCGTGCGGTGCCCGGGTGGCGGTTGGCCTGCGGGGATGCGGGCGGCGCGTGACCCGTGGCGAGAGGCCGTGGCGCCGCTGGGGCGAGGAGGTGGGGCGCGTGTGGGGGGCGGACGCAGGGGTGTCGTGCCGGGGACGACGAAGGCCATTGAGCGGGGGGGCTGATTACTGACGCTACCTATCTAGAAAAATCCTGACACGATACGTCGAACCATCCGATGCTCGCGCCGGCACTCCACCGCACGGCCACGGATTCGCCAAAGTCCGTCTGGCCTCGATCCAAGCCGTGGGAAGCGAAGTGCGTTCTTCCCAAGACGGAGGCCCCAACCGCTCATCCCACGCAAATCTCTTCATTGAGCCATCGCGCATAAACCCGATTTCGGTCCATGCCCCACTCGGAAAGACATACCTTCGCTCGTCCATGCCGTACAGTTCCATACTCCGAATCTTGTCCTTGAAACACTCCAGTTGCTCGCTCGTCAGCATGCCGACCCAGTACACGGGGGCGCCCTGGGAACGATCGGAGAACACGTACTCGCCGGACTCCCACACGCCGATGGTCACCTCATTGCCGGTGTCTCGGACTCCGGAGGCCGAGAGGACGTAGGCGAAGAGTCTGGGCCTTGGCGGCTGCTCCGGCGAGAGAGCGGGGTCGCTCCGCGGCTGCGGCGGCGAGTGCACGCACCCGCCGAGGACGGCGGCCGTCATCGCGGCCACGGCGAACGCTTCGAGACCACGCTTCATGTCGTTGGCCCTCCGGATCGGCGAGCCCCACCATCGTTGTGCGGGCTCGAACCGGTGATTGTTGGGCAATGGGACGGAGTCGGCAACTCGACTGTGTGGGTTGGTGGCGCGGAGCGGTGGCTGGGCGGGCGGGGCACGGCGGTCGGACGTCCTCCGCCCCTCCGGGGCAGGGGAGAGGGGGGCGGGTGGCCCACGGGTTGCGCTTGGCCCGCGCGGGCGCGGGCCGCGCTTCACCCATGGCGAGAGGCCTTCGCCCCGTTGGGGCGAGAAGGGGAAGGCGCCGAGCGGGCGTGAGGAGAGTGGTCCATCCGGAGGGGGAAGGGGGGAAGCGGGAGTAGAGATGTCTCGGCCCGCGCGTTCTCAGGCCGTTTTCCTATGGTCGGCGGCGGTTCTCGTGTCGGGTTGCGCGGACGCCGCGGGTAGACTGCCCTCATGCAGAGCAAGGCCGCGACGGTTGAGGAGTATGTCGCCTCGCTGCCGGAGGATCGGCGGGCGGCGGTGGAGGCGATCCGGAAGGTCATCCGCCGGAACCTGGACCGGGACTGCGCCGAGGTGATGCAGTACGGGATGATCGGGTACGTGGTGCCGCACAGCGTGTACCCGGCGGGGTATCACTGCGACCCGAGGCAGCCGCTGCCGATGGCGGGGCTGGCGTCGCAGAAGCAGCACCTGTCGCTGTACCTGATGGGGCTGTACGTGGGGGGCGACAGCCCGTACGCGCGATGGTTCGCCGAGGCGTGGAAGAAGACCGGCAAGAAGCTGGACATGGGCAAGGCGTGCATCCGCTTCAAAAAGCTCGAGGATGTGCCGCTGGAGGTGATCGGCGAGGCGTTCAAGCGTCTGCCGGCGAAGACGTACATCGAGGCGTACGAGAAGAACCTGAACGCGTCGCGGTCGGGGAAGGCCGCGGCGGCGAAGAGCGCGGGGAAGAAGGCCGCGAAGAAGGCGCCGAAGAAGGTTTCGAAGAAGAAGACGGCGGGGAAGAAGTAGGCGGGTGGGGCTTGTGGGGGGGCGGT
>JACVCL010000109.1 GCA_016742075.1 Phycisphaerales bacterium | reverse complement strand
GCCCCCCACGCCCCCCGAGCCCCTCTCGCACCGATCACCGCCGATGAACGACCGCCCTGTCGAACCTCCGCCCCCCGCCGCCGTCCCGCCCTCGGGACCGTGGCCGCCGGGCGAGACGATGTGGGGCAAAGGCCCGGGGCCGGCCGACGAGATCGCCTTTCTCCGCGGCCCGGCGCCGCGCGGGTCGGAGCTGCTCCGGGTGCTTCGCATCGGCCTGGAGTTCATCAAGGGCTTCCGGGCCCTGCACTTTGTCGGCCCGTGCGTCACCGTCTTCGGTTCGGCCCGTTTCCGGGAAGACCACCCGTACTACAAAATGGCCCGCGAGGTCGGGGGCCGGCTGGCCAACGCCGGCTTCACCGTGATGACCGGCGGCGGGCCCGGCATCATGGAAGCCGCCAACCGCGGCGCCAAGGACGTGGGCGGCGCGTCCGTCGGCTGCAACATCCAGCTGCCCATGGAGCAGCAGCCCAACCCCTACCTCGACCGCTTCGTCGAGTTCCGCTACTTCTTTGTCCGCAAGGTCATGCTGGTCAAGTACTCCTACGCGTTTGTCGTCTGCCCCGGGGGCTACGGCACGCTCGATGAGATCTTCGAGACCGCCGTGCTCATCCAGACCGGCAAGATCGCCCAGTTCCCCCTCGTCATGCTCGGCACCGACTACTGGGGGCCGCTCATGGAGTGGATCCGCACCACGATGGTCGCCCAGAAGACCATCGACCCCAACGACCCCGACCGCATCCTGCTCACCGACTCCCCCAAAGAGGCCGTCGAGGCCATCCGCGACATCGGCATGAAGCAGTTCGGCCTCTCCTACGGCCCGCGCGTCAAACGCCGCTGGATCCTCGGCGAACGCCGGCCCCCGGGCCCGAGGCCCCGCGGTTGACATACTCATGCGCATAGAGTAATATCTATGCCATGCCGGAAGCCTCCCGCCGCCGCCGACTCATCGCCGACCTGCTCGGACGCCGCAACGTCTCGAGCCAGGAAGATCTGCGCCAGCAACTGGCCGGCCATGGCGTCCGCGCCACGCAGGGCACGCTCTCGCGCGACCTCCGCGCCCTCGGCGTCGTGAAGGGGCCGCAGGGCTACATCCTCCCCCTCGGCGGCCCCATGCCCATGCCCTCGGAGGGCCAGGACGACGCGTGGCGCGGCGTCGAGCCCGCCGTGCGCCAGCACCTGGTCTCCGCCGACTCCGCCGGCAATCTCATCGTTCTCCGCACCGCCCCCGGCCACGCCCAGGCCCTGGCCAGCGAGCTCGACCGCCGGCCACCGCGCGGCGTCGTCGGCACCGTCGCCGGCGACGACACCATCTTCGTCGCCACGCGATCGGCCACCATCGCCGGCGGGCTGCTCGCCAAGTTCCGACGAGCCGCCGGCTTCGGCGGCCGGCCCTGACGGCCCCGCCGCGGCCCCTCGGCCACGGGGTGCGCCGCGGCCGCCGCCCCCGCGTTCCCGGCCCCGAACGCGTGCTCGGTCCCCTGTCTCTTCGCCCTTAGTCGCCCGGAAAGGATCCTGTTCGTTGAAGCGCATCGCCATCATCGGAGCGGCCGGGTACAGCGGCGGCGAGCTGGTCGAGTGCCTGCTCGCCCACCCGCGCTGCGCCGTCGCCGGCCTCTTCGCCAGCGCCAAGCGGGCCGAGGGCGAGAAGCCGCAGACGATCGGCGAGCTGTTCCCCCGGCTCCGCGCCCGCATCGACCTGCCCGTCGAGGCCGCCGACCCCGCCCGCATCGCCCAACTGAAGCCCGACGCGGTCTTCCTCTGCACCCCGCACGCCGCCAGCCATGATCTGGCCCCCGAGCTGCTCTCGGCCATCCCGGGCGTCGTGGTGCTCGATCTCTCCGCCGCCTTCCGCCTCAAGGACGCCTCGCTCTACCCCAGGAAGTACGCCTTCGAGCACCGCCACCCCCGCCTGCTCGAGCGCGCGGTGTACGGCATCCCTGAGCTCTTCCGCGCCCAGCTCCGCACCGCCGACCTGGTCGCCGTCGCCGGCTGCTACCCCACCTCGGCGATCCTGCCGCTGCGGCCGCTGGTCGCCGCGGGCGCGCTGGCCGCCGCCGGGCGCGTCATCATCGACTCCACCAGCGGCGTCAGCGGCGCCGGGCGCTCGCCGCAGGTGAAGACCCTGTTCTGCGAGGTCAGCCTCCAGCCCTACGAGGTCTTCCACCACCGCCACAACCCCGAGATCGACGCCTACGCCGGCCGGCCGACGCTGTTCACCCCGCACCTGGGGCCGTACGACCGCGGCATCCTGTCCACCATCCACGCCGAGCTGGCGCCCGGCTGGACCGCCGCCCGCTGCCGAGACGAGCTGGCCCGCTGCTACGCCGCCGAGCCGTTCGTCCGGCTGCTCCCGCCGGGCGCCTGGCCCAGCGTGGCGGGCGTCGAGCGCACGAATTTCTGCGACATCGGTCTCGCCGCCGACGACGCCTCGGGGCACCTGATCGTCGTCAGCGCCATCGACAACCTCGTGAAGGGCGCCGCCGGCCAGGCCGTGCAGTGCCTCAACGCCCGCTTCGGCTGGCCAGAGACCATGGGCCTGCCCGCCGCCCCGCCCGCGGAGGCCGCCCGGTGACCGCCCGCCCGCTCATCGTGAAGATCGGCGGCGCCGCGGTCGACGCGCCCGAGCAGACCGGCGCGCTCTGGGCGGCGCTCGCCGCCCTGCACCGCGCCGAGCCCGGCGGCGTCATCGTCGTCCACGGCGGCGGCAACCAGGTCGACGCCCATCTCTCGCGCCTGGGCCTCTCGAGCCAGCGCGTCGCCGGGCTCCGGGTCACGCCCGACGACCAGATCGGCGAGGTCGTCGCGGTGCTGCGCGGCCGGGTCAACACCGCGGTGGTCGGGGCGCTCGCCGCCCACGGGGCCCGGGCCGTCGGCCTGGGGCTCGGCGACGGCGGCCTGGCCCGCTGCGCCCGGCACACGCCCGACGGCATCGATCTCGGCCGCGTCGGGGCGGTCGAAGGCGGCGACGCCGCCGTGCTCCACGCCCTGCTGGCCGGCGGGTTCATGCCCGTCATCTGCTCGATCGGCCTCGACGCCGCCGGCGCCCCGCTCAACGTCAACGCCGACGACGCCGCCGCGGCGATCGCCCCGATCGCCGCCGCCCGCGCCCTCCTCCTGCTCACCGACGTGGAAGGCCTGCTCGACGCCGACCGCCGCCTCGTCCGCCAGACCACCGCCGAGGGCGTCGAGCGGCTCATTGCAACCGGAGTGATCGTCGGCGGAATGATCCCCAAGACCCGCGCCGCCCTGCGGGCCGTCGGGCTCGCCGGCGTGCCGACCGTCATCGCCTCCTGGAAAACGCCCGAGGCTCTCGCCGCCCTGGCCCGCGGCGAAGTCGCCGGCACCCGCATCCTCCCCTCCCACGCCGCCCCGGCCCCGAAGGGACACGCATGATCATGCCCCACGCGAATAACCATGCCATCTCGGTCGCCCCGCTCCACACGCAGGACCTGCTCTGCGTCAGCGACCTCTCCGCGGCCGAGATCTCCGCCCTCTTCGCCACCGCCGCCGCCGTGAAGGCCGATCCCGCCGCGTTCTCCTCGGCGCTCCGCGGCCGGTCGGTGGCGATGCTCTTCGAGAAGCCCAGCCTTCGCACCCGCGTGAGCTTCGAGGTCGGCGTGGCCAAGCTCGGCGGCCACGCCGTGTACCTCGAGCACGCCCAGTACCGCATCGGCGAGCGCGAGTCCACCCGCGACTACGCCCTGAATCTCGAGCGCTGGACCGACGCCATCGTCGCCCGCGTCTTCGCCCACGGCACCCTCACCGAGCTGGCCGCCTCCGCCCGCATCCCGGTCGTCAACGCCCTGTCAGACCTCGTCCACCCCTGCCAGGCCCTGGCCGACCTGTTCACGATCCGCGAGCGATTCGGCGATCCGGCCGGCTTGCGGCTGGCGTACGTCGGCGACGGCAACAACGTCTGCCACGCGCTTCTGCTCATCTGCGCCGCCCTCGGTGTGCATATGACCGTCGTGTGCCCCAAGGGCTACGAGCCCAGCCAGGCCATCCTCGCCAAGGCCGGCGCTCTCGCCCGCGCCACCCGCGCCCACCTGGCCATCACCGACGATCTCGCCGGCGTCGACGGCGCCGACGCCCTCTACACCGACACCTGGATCAGCATGGGACAGGAGCACGAGAGCCACCGCCGCATGACCGCCTTCGCCGACTACCAGGTCGACGAGGAACTCTTCGCCCGCCTCGGGCCCCGCGGCGTCTTCATGCACTGCCTGCCCGCCAAACGCGGCGTCGAGGTCACCGACGCCGTCGTCGACTCGCCCAACTCCATCGTCATGGACCAGGCCGAGAACCGGCTGCACGTACAGAACGCCCTGCTGCTGCACCTGCTCGTCCCGGGCTTCTCGGCCCACATCAGCCCGACCCCCCCGCGCGTGGTCACCCGCTCGCCCTCCGCCCCCGCCGCCACCGGGCTCTAATCCCGCGTGCACGGCGGGCCCCGGCCCGTCAGAATCTCACCGAACCCTCAACACTCCCGAACATCCGACACACCCCCCGTGAGGAGCCTGTTTCCCATGCCCGACGCCCCCGCCAAGACCCCCAGGAAGATCGTCCTCGCTTACTCCGGCGGGCTCGACACCTCCGTCGTCATGCCGTGGCTCAAGGAGACCTACCCCGGCTGCGAGATCGTCGCCTTCGTCGGCGACGTCGGCCAGGGCGACGAAGAGCTCGACGGCATCGAGAAGAAGGCCAAGCGCACCGGCGCCTCCTCCTGCCACGTGGTCGACCTCCGACGCGAGTTCGTCGAGGAGTACGTCTTCCCGACGCTCATCGCCGGCTCGGTGTACGAGGGCCGCTACCTGCTGGGCACCTCCATGGCACGCCCCGTCCTGGCCAAGGCCCAGGTGGCCGTGGCCCGCAAGGTGGGGGCCGACGCCGTGGCCCACGGCTGCACCGGCAAGGGCAACGACCAGGTCCGCTTCGAGAGCACCTTCGCCGCCCTCGCCCCCGATCTGCAGGTCATCGCCCCGTGGCGCACCTGGAACCTCCGCAGCCGCGAGCAGCTGCTGGCGTACCTCGCCGAGCGCAACATCCCCTGCTCGGCCAGCGCCACCAAGATCTACAGCCGCGACCGCAACCTCTGGCACATCAGCCACGAGGGCGGCGCCCTCGAGAACCCCTGGAACCCCCCGCCCGACGACATCTGGACGATGACCGCCGACCCGCGCCACGCCCCCGACAAGCCGCGCGACGTCACCATCGCCTTCGAGAAGGGCCGGCCCCTCTCCATCGACGGCAAGAAGTACGCCCCCGAGCAGATCATCTCGGTGCTCAACGATCTGGCCTCGCCCCACGGCGTCGGCCGCGTCGACCTCATCGAGAACCGCCTCGTCGGCATGAAGTCGCGCGGCTGCTACGAGACCCCCGGCGGCACCGTTCTCATGGAGGCCCTCCGCGCCCTCGAAGAGCTGGTCCTCGACCGCGACACCCGCCAGCACCGCGAAGAGCTCTCGATCACCTGGGGCAAGATGGTCTACGACGGCCGCTGGTTCACACCGCTCCGCGAGGCCCTGTGGGCCGCCCTCTCGAAGATCGCCGAGCCCCTCACCGGCGAGGTGGTCGTCCGCCTGTTCAAGGGCGGGGCCACCGCCATCCGCCGGCGCAGCCCCAGCAGCCTCTACAACGAGCAGTTCGCCACCTTCGGCGCCGACGAGGTCTACAACCAGGCCCACGCCGAGGGCTTCATCCGCCTCTACAGCCTGCCCTCCCGCATCCGCGCCATGAAGACCATCGACAAGGCCGCCGGCCGCACCGCCGCCGTCGAGCCCAAGAACGGCGCCGCCAAGCCCGCCTCCAAGGCCAAGTCCGGCCGGAAGGAGCCCGCCCGCGCATGACCACCCTCTGGGGCGGACGATTCGAGGGCGCGGCGGACCCGCTCTTCCGTCGTTTCAACGACTCGCTCCCGTTCGATCACCGCCTGCTCCGGCAGGACGTCGAGGGCTCCATCGCGTGGGCCGGCGCCATCGCCGCGGCCGGCGTGCTCACCCCCGACGAGCGCGACCGCCTACAGGCCGCCCTGCGCGAGCTTCTCTCCGAGGCCGAGGCCAACCCCGCCGCCGTCCTGGCCTCCGGCGAGGAAGACGTGCACAGCTACGTCGAAAGCCGCCTCGTCGCCAGGGTCGGCCCGCTGGGCAAGAAGCTCCACACCGGCCGCTCCCGCAACGACCAGGTCGCCACCGATCTGCGCCTCTGGCTCCGCGAGCGCCTCGGCGAGCTGCTGTCGCTCGTCCGCTCGGCGCAGGCCGCCCTGCTGGGCCTCGCCGAGCGCGAGCAGGCCACGCCGATCCCCGGCTACACCCACCTCCAGCCCGCCCAGCCGCTGCTCCTGGCCCACTGGTGTCTGGCCTATTTCGAGATGCTCGACCGCGACGCCGAGCGATTCATCGACGCCTTCGGCCGCACCAACATCTGCCCCCTGGGCTCCGGCGCCCTGGCCGGCACCGCCTACCCCATCGACCGGGCGAAGCTCGCCGAGGGCCTCGGCTTCGACGCGCCCACCGCCAACAGCCTCGACGCCGTCGCCTCGCGCGACTTCGCCCTCGAGGCCCTGGCCGCCTCCGCCATCTGCGCCGCCCACCTCTCGCGCCTGGCCGAGGATCTCATCGTCTACGCCTCGGCCGAGTTCGGGCTGGTCACCATGGCCGACGCCTTCTCCAGCGGCTCGTCGCTCATGCCGCAGAAGAAGAACCCCGACGCGCTGGAGCTCATCCGCGGCAAGTTCGGCCGCATCCTCGGCGCCTTCACCGGGCTCGCCGTCACCCTCAAGGGACTGCCGCTGGCGTACAACAAGGACCTGCAGGAGGACAAGGAGCCGCTCTTCGACGCCACCGAGCACCTGGCCCTCTGCCTCCGCGTGCTCGCCCCGCTCCTGGACACCCTCATCGTCAACCGCGACCGCTGCCGCGTCGCGGCCGGCGCGGGCTTCGCCAACGCCACCGACCTCGCCGATTACCTCGTCGCCCGCGGCGTGCCCTTCCGCGACGCGCACGACGCCGCGGGGCGCCTCGTCCGCGCCGCCATCGCCCGCTCGGCCCGCCTCGAAGACCTCCCGCTCGCCGAGATGAAATCCGTCTGCCCGGCCATCGAACAAGATGTCTTCTCGCGCCTGACGCTCGAAGCCGTGCTCGCCCGCCGGGATGTTCCCGGCGGCACCGCGCCGGCCCGCGTGGCGCAGGCGCTCCGCGACGCACGCGCCCGGCTCAGCCGGGCCGAGGAAGGGGGATCCACGTGACCGCCATGCTCACCTCGCCCGCGGCGTCCGCCGGCCGCCGGCCTGCCCCGGACCTCCCCCCGGATCTGGCCTCGGACCTCGCCCCGCACCTCCGGCTCGCCGCCGCCGCCGTGCGCGTCCGCGCGGCCACGCCAGCCGATGTGACCGACATCCACCGCATCATCGATCTCTGCGCGGCCCAGGGCGCTGTGCTCCCCCGCCACGCCGAGGACATCCACGCCTGCCTCCCCGGCTTCGTCGTCGGCGAGCTCGTCGACACCGCGGGCCCACGCGTCATGGGCTGCGCCGCCCTCGTGGCGTGCGGCGCCGACATGGCCGAGATCCGCTCGGTCGCGGTCGATCCCGAGTCCCGCGGCACGGGGCTGGGCCGCGCTGTCGTCGAGCATCTCGTGGCCGAGGCCCGTGCCCTGGGCGTCGAGCAGCTCTTCCTGCTCACCCGCATCCCCGACTTCTTCGCCCGCATCGGCTTCTCGCCCATCGACCCCGAACTGCTGCCCGATCACTTCGTCGCCGACCTCATCCACGTGCAGAAGCGCAGCATCTTCAACAAGCACGTGATGACCATGAGCCTCACCGACCTGGGCCCGGCGATCTGAGCCCAGGCTCCGCGGCCGCGGCCTGCGGCCAATGG
>JACVCL010000108.1 GCA_016742075.1 Phycisphaerales bacterium | reverse complement strand
GCGGTGGGGGGAGCGTGGGCGGGTGGCGGGGCGGGGGCTGAAGTGTGGCGGTGGGCGTGGAGGTGCGCGGAGGCGGGAAGGGGTCGGTGTGGGGGGGTTGTGTGGGGGGGGTGGTGTGGGGGGGTTGTCGGCGATGCGGGCCAACGGGCCGGAACGGAAGCCGGCCGCGTGCTCAGCGGCGGTCCCGCCGCATCGCCATGCCGGAGCCTCGGGAGCACGGACGTAGGAAGGAGCCGAGTTCGATGCTGGTGCTCTCCCGTCAGCGCGACGAAACCATCATGATCGGTGATGACATCGAAATCACCGTCGTCGATATCCGTGGCGACAAGGTCCGCCTGGGCATCACCGCCCCGGCCCGTGTCGCCGTTCACCGCAAAGAGGTCTACGACGCCATCAAGGCCGAGAACGAGCAGGCCAGCCGCGCCACCGGCGAGCTGGGCTCGCTGCAGCGCCTCGCGCCGACCGCCGTCAGGCCGGGCGGCCGCGCCGCCTCGCTCGTCGCCGGCACGCGCCCGCCCGACCCGCAAGCCGCCGAGCCCGCCCCGCCCAGGCCGGCCGCACGCAAGCGGGCCTGACCGCCCGCCCGCGATTCAGACCACACGACACCACGGAGCACCAGCCGGCCGACGCCGGGAGTGAGAGCAGCGGGGGACACGGGGGGAAGGCCGGCGGATCCGGCCCGAAGAGTCACGGAGGATTGCCATGTCGCGCATCAACACCAACGTGTCGAGCATGATCGGCCAGGTGAACCTCGCCCGCTCCCAGGGCGATCTGCAGGTCCACCTCCAGAGGCTCTCCACCGGCCTGCGGATCAACCGCGGCGCCGACGACCCCGCCGGCCTGATCGTCTCCGAGCGCCTCCGCTCCGAGCTCTCGGGCATCGGCCAGGGGGTCAAGAACTCCGAGAGAGCCTCCAACGTCATCTCCACGACCGAGGGGGCCCTCTCCGAGGTCTCCGAGATGCTCAACGGCCTCAAGGCTCTGGTCGTCGAGGCCGCCAACACCGGCGCCTTCTCCAAGGAGGAGATCGCCGCCAACCAGCTCCAGATCGACTCCGCCATCGAGAGCATCACCCGCATCGCCAACACCACCACCTTCGCCGGCCTCAAGCTCCTCAACGGCTCGCTCGGCTACAAGCTCTCCGGCGTCAACGGCGCCCACATCGTCAAGAGCCAGGTCTTCGGCGCCCAGTTCGGCGACCGCCCCAACGTCAAGATGGACGTCGAGGTCATCGGCTCCGCCCAGACCGCCAACCTCTACTTCAACACCAACTTCACCGGCGTCGGCCAGACCGCCGGTGTCCTCCCCTCCTCCGTCACCCTGCAGATCGCCGGGCCCAAGGGGGTCATCGAGCTCACCTTCACCACCGGCACCACCATCAACCAGATCCGCGACGCCATCAACGCCCGCAGCAGCGTCACCGGCATCGCCGCCGCCCGGCAGAACGCCGGCAACCCCTCCTCGGGTCTGGTCTTCAGCTCGCAGGAGTACGGCTCGGAGGCCTTCGTCTCCGTCCGCAGGATCTCCGGCGGCTCCACGTTCACCTTCGCCCGCATCCAGAACAACGCCCCCGGCCCCATCAACTGGGGCAACCCCGCCCAGTGGACCGCCGCCGACCGCGACGAGGGCCAGGACGTCCGCGTCCTGCTCAACGGCGCCGTCGCCACCGGCCGCGGCCTCAACGTCACCTTCCGCAACCCCGAGCTCGACATCTCCCTCCAGCTCGCCGCGGGCTTCGCCGACCGCATCTCCAGCGGGCCCAGCACCTTCTACATCACCGGCGGCGGATCCAAGTTCCAGCTCGGCCCGCAGGTCAACGCCAGCCAGCAGGTCGACATCGGCATCGACTCCATCGCCGCCACCCAGCTCGGCGGCACCCAGGTCCCCGACGGCAGCGGCAACCTCATCCTCCAGTTCCTCTCCTCGCTCAAGTCCGGCGGCGCCAACGCCCTCGACAAGGGCAACCTCCAGAACGCCTCCGCGATCCTCGAGACCGCCATCGACGAGATCAGCCAGCTCCGCGGCCGCCTGGGCGCCTTTGAGAAGAACGTCCTCCAGACCAACGTCCGATCCCTCCAGGCCGGCCTCGAGAACATCACCGCCGCCGAGTCCGTCATCCGCGACGCCGACTTCGCCCGCGAAACCTCCTCCCTCACCCGCTCCCAGATCCTGGTCTCCGCCGGCACCTCCGCCCTGGCCGCCGCCAACAGCTCGGCCCAGTCCGTGCTCCAGCTCCTGGGCTGATCCCCCGCCGCCGGCCCCTTCCAACCCAGCGTTATCGGCCCGCCCCGTCCGCACCCGGACGGGGCTTTTTTTCTCGGGCCTCGCCGTGCGCCGGTCCTGACGGTTGTGCGGGCCGGCAAGCCCCTCCGCAACCCCCCGAAGGTTCACTGCGGTTTCCCGAGCACCGATCTCCGGTGCAGCGCCCGGCACCATCGGGCGCGCCGAGGTCCGGGCGCCGGGTTGCACAACCGGAGGCTCGGGGCGGGTTGCCCGGCGGAGGGCCCCGTGCCGCGAC
Organism: Phycisphaerales bacterium; assembly: GCA_016742075.1. Lineage (GTDB taxonomy): Bacteria > Planctomycetota > Phycisphaerae > Phycisphaerales > UBA1924 > JACVCL01. The sequence continues at coordinate 5,376 of JACVCL010000108.1, read as the reverse complement.
GTGCCAGGGATGGCGGCGGCGTCTGGATCGAACCAGGGAGCGGACCCCCGCGGGGCCGCGAGTCTCACGGAGGATGGCATGAGCCGTATCAACACGAACGTCCCGTCTCAGATCGCTCAGCGCGTGCTGAACACCAACCGCTCGTCGCTGGACACCAGCCTCGAGCGCCTCTCGACCGGCCTGCGGATCAACCGCGGCAAGGACGACCCCGCCGGCCTCATCGCCTCGCAGAACCTGCGGGCGGAGAAGGCCTCGCTCAACGCCGCGATCAGCAACGCCGAGCGCGCCGACCAGGTCGTGAACATCGCCGAGGGCGGCCTCAACGAGGTCTCCGGCCTGCTCACCGAGCTCCAGTCGATCATCACCCAGACCGCCAACACCGCCGGCCTCTCCCGTGAGGAACGCGAGGCCAACCAGCTCCAGATCGACTCCATCCTCCAGACCATCGACCGCGTCTCCGCCGCCACCAGCTTCCAGGGCGCCAAGCTCCTCAACGGCAACTTCGACTACAAGACCAAGAGCGTCAACGGCGTCGTCAACAACTTCCGCGTCAACGGCGCCAAGCTCCAGTTCAACGGCACCCAGGACGTCAACGTCGTCGTCACCGGCTCCGCCTCCGTCGGCGGCTACGTCCTCTCGTTCGGCTCGGCCAACATCAACCTCGGCGGCGCCGGCGCCACCGATGGCGCCAACAGCCGCTTCGTCATCGAGGTCGGCGGCGCCAAGGGCTCCCGCGAGCTCTCCTTCGCCTCCGGCACCTCCGTCTCCACCATCCGCGACACCATCAACAGCTTCACCGACGTCACCGGCGTCAAGGCCGTCCTCTCCGGTAGCTCCGGCGTCCGCGTCGTCTCCACCGCCTACGGCTCCGACCAGTTCGTCTCCCTCAAGGTCTCCAACGACGGCGGCATCAGCGGCGGCTCCGGCATCTACAGCCTCTCCGCCGGCAACCAGAACCGCGCCGGCGCCGTCGCCAGCACCTTCGCTAACGCCACCAACAAGATCACCGCCAACGGCAAGGACGTGAAGGCCACCATCAACGGCATCGTCGCCACCACCCGCGGCACCACCGCCCGCATCAACACCGACTTCCTCGACGTCGAGCTCGACCTCAAGTTCGACACCGCCCAGACCTCCGCCGCCCGACTCGGCGCGGTCACCGCCTTCCAGATCACCGGCGGCGGCGCCGACTACCAGCTCGCCGGACGCGTCGACATCGGCGGCAAGGTCGGCATCGGCATCGGCAACGTCGCCGTCCGCAGCCTCGGCCAGACCACCGCCAACGTCATCTCCACCGCCGGCGGCTCCGCCGCCGACAAGACCTTCTACCTCGCCGACCTGGGCGCCGGCTCCTCCCTCAACGTCGTCGACGGCAACCTCACCGCCGCCCAGATGGTCGTCGACAGGGCCATCCGCGACATCTCCTCGCAGCGCGGCCGCCTCGGCGCCTTCCAGAAGAACACCATCGGCGCCACCATCCGCAGCCTCGGCGTCGCCGTCGAGAACACCTCGGCCGCCGAGTCCGTCATCCGCGACGCCGACTTCGCCACCGAAACCGCCAGCCTGACCCGCAACCAGATCCTGGTCAGCTCGGCCCAGCAGATCCTCGGCCTGGCCAACAGCCAGCCCCAGGCCGCCCTCCAGCTCCTCGGCTAATCCAAGAGCCAGGGAAACCGACCGATAACTCCCGCCGCCCCGAGGCCCAGCCTCGGGGCGGCTTTCGTTTTGACCCTCACCCAACGGTTATCGGACCGCACTCCCGCTCCACGCCCCAGCCCGCCGATGCACTCCGCGGCGTCGGAGACGCCCCAACCGTCGGAGGGTCTCCATGAGCCGAATCAACACGAACGTCCCCAGCCTCATCGCCCAGCGCGTGCTCGGGCGCAACGCCTCATCCCTGGGCGTCTCCCTCGAACGCCTCTCCACAGGCCTGCGGATCAACCGCGGCAAAGACGACCCCGCCGGGCTCATCGCCTCGGAGAACCTCCGCGCCGAGAAAACCGCCCTCGGCGCCGCGATCAAGAACGCCGAGCGCGCCGACCAGGTCGTCAACATCGCCGAGGGCGGGCTCAACGAGGTCTCCTCGCTCCTCACCGAGGTCCAGAGCCTCATCACCCAGGCCGCCAACGCCGCCGGGCTCTCCAAGGAGGAACGCGAGGCCAACCAGCTCCAGATCGACTCCATCCTCCAGACCGTCGACCGCATCGCCTCCGCCACCAGCTTCCAGGGGCTCAAACTCCTCAACGGCAACTTCGACTACGTCACCCAGAACGCCTCCGCCGTCGTCCAGGCCTTCCGCGTCAACGGCGCCAAGCTCAACCGGGGCCAGACCCTCGACGTCTCCGTCGTCGTCACCGCCTCAGCCCAGGTCGGCGGGTTCCTGCTCTCCTTCGCCGGCACCAGGCTCAACCTCGGCGGCCCCGGCCCCAGCGACGGCGCCGGCCGCAGCTTCATCGTCGAGGTCGCCGGCTCACGCGGCTCACGCGAGCTCTCCTTCAGCTCCGGCACCACCCTCGCCGACATCCGCGCCGCCATCAACAGCTTCCGCGCCGTCACCGGCGTCCAGGCCACCGTCTCCGGCACCGCCGTCCGCCTCGCCTCCGACGACTACGGCTCCGACCAGTTCGTCTCCCTCCGCGTCATCGACGACGGCGGCATCGGCTCCGCCGGCGGCATCGGCATCTACAGCTTCCAGGCCCAGAACGCCGCCGCCGCCAACGCCGCCTCCGCACAGGCCTTCTCCGCCGCCGCCCAGCGCACCACCGCCTTCGGCCGCGACGTGCAGGCCACCATCAACGGCGCCCGCGCCACCACCCGCGGCACCGTCGCCCGCGTCTCCAGCGACTTCCTCGACGTCGAGGTCAACCTCGCCTGGACCACCGCCGGCACCGCACCCAACGCCGCACGCCTCGGCTCCATCACCGCCTTCCGCATCGCCGGCGGCGGCGCCGACTTCCAGCTCGCCTCCCGCGTCGACATCAACGGCAAGGTCGCCCTCGGCATCCCCAACGTCGCCGCCCGCGAGATGGGCCGCCGACTCCTCGATTTCTCCGGCTCCGGCGTCGCCTACTTCCTCAGCGACCTCGCCACCGGACGGCCACTCAACCTCGTCGACGGCAACGTCGACGGCGCCCAGTCCGTCGTCGAGGCCGCCATCCGCGACATCAGCGCCCTCCGCGGCCGCCTCGGCGCCTTCCAGAAGAACACCATCGGCGCCACCATCCGCAGCCTCGGCATCTCGCAGGAAAACACCACCGCCGCCGAGTCCGTCATACGCGACGCCGACTTCGCCGCCGAGACCGCCGCCCTCACCCGCAACCAGATCCTCGTCTCCGCCTCCACCCAGGTCCTGGGCATCGCCAACAACCAGCCCCAGAGCGCCCTCCAGCTCCTGGGCTGATCTCCCACGCCCTCTGACAGGCCCCGGGCGCCGCCGGATCGCGGCGTCCGGGGCCGCTTTCTTCACCGCCCACCCCTACACCAGCCGCAGCACCGCCAGGCCCAGCATCACCACCACCAGCCCGATCGCCCCGCCGGCCGCCAGCTTCGTCCGCCGCTCACGGCTCTTGGCCGCGATCACCCCGAAACACCCCGCCGACCCCACCGCCGCCAGCACCACCGCCCCCAGCGCCAAACCCACGCTGCCCAGCGAGTACACCAGCCGGTCCACCATCACCACCGCCAGCAGCAGCAGCGCCCCGGGCGCCGCCAGCACGATCACCGGGAACGGCGTCGCCGAGCCCTCCACCGCCACCAGCCGCTCGCCCGGACCGCCCGCGTCATCCCCCCCGTCGCCGGGAAGGCTCCCCGGATCGCCGAAGTCCTCGAACTCCTCTCGTTCTCGCGGCGGGCTCTCCATCGCGCACTCCGGGCCGCCGACGGCGACGTCAGATCGTGTGCCCCGTCCCGCCCAGCGCACGGTTCACACGGTCCTTCCACTCGGCATAGCCGTCGCGCCCCATCAGCCCGAACGTCGCCACCTTCCCCGTCTCCACCGCCGGCTGGTCGTACGCGTCGATCCCCAGCATCAGCCCCGCGTACGCCGTCGCCATCTCCCACATCTGGAAGAACTGCCCCACGTGCCACGCGTCGAGCGTCGGGAACTCGATGGTGAAGTTCGGCCGCTGGCTGTCCACCAGCGCGTACTCCGTCGCCCGCTTCTCGGCGTTTAGCAGCTTCCCGAAGCTCGACCCCTCCAGATACTGCAGCGCCGGCACCCCCAGCCCCGTCGGGATGCCCACGTCGTGCATCCCCCAGTCCGCCACCTCCATCAGCCCGAACACGTACACGTTCGGGCCCTCCCGGTACAGCTGCACCTGCGAGTGCTGGTCCGTCGTCCCCAGCGCCTTGATCGGCGTGAACCCCGTGAAAATCTCCTTCTTGTCCAACCCGTACCGCTTGCCCAAAGACTCGGCCCACAGCTGCCGGAACCAGTCCGCCAGCAGGTACAACTGGTTCGAGTACGGCATCAGCACGTGGTTGACCTTGCCGTTCTCGTGCCCCAGCCTCACCAGCAGCGTCGCCAGCATCGCCGCGGGGTTGTGCGAAAGGTCCGGGTTCGAGCACCGACGGTCCATCTCCGCCGCCCCGTCCAGCATCGCGTTGATGTCCACCCCGCACATCGCCGCCGAGAACAGCCCCACCGGCGACAGCACGCTGAAACGCCCGCCAACCCCCTCCGGCACCGGCAGCGTCGGGTAGTGGTTCTCGTCGCAGATCTTCCGCATCGTCCCCTTCGCCGGGTCCGTGATCGCCACCACGTGCCGCGCGTGCTCCGCCTTCCCCAGCTGGTCGATCAGCATCTGGCGCACCGTCATGAACTGCGCCGCCGTCTCCGCCGTCTCTCCGCTCTTGCTGATCACGTTGAACAGCGTCCGCTTCAGCCCCGGGTCGTGGTGACGGCAGAACTCCAGCACCGACCCGAACGCCACCGGGTCCACGTTGTCCACCACGAACAGCCGCGGGCCGTGGCGGCGGTTGGCCGGCAGCAGGTTGTACGTCGGCGGGTGCAGCGCCGCCTGCACCGCGATGTTCCCCAGCGCCGAACCGCCGATCCCCAGCACCACCATGTTGTCGAACTTCCCCCGCAGGCTGTCGACGATGTCCATCACCGCCGACACGTGCTGGCCGCGCATCGGCTCGAACGGCAGGCCCCGCCACCGCTCCCACCCCGTGTTCTTCGAACGCTCCAGCCGCCCCGTCAGCTCCGCCGCCAGCTTCGCCGAGGGCGCCGAGGCACTCAGGCTCGCCGGATCAATCCCGTGCTTGCCCACCCGCGACGACAGACAGTTGGCGTAGTGCACCTTCAGCATGCGCCAAGGATACCGCGCCCCTCCCCCTCCGCCTCCATCCGCCCCCTCCACACGGCCCCCAAAC
>JACVCL010000107.1 GCA_016742075.1 Phycisphaerales bacterium | reverse complement strand
GGCTAGCGGGCCCACTGCGCGGCGAGGTTCTCCATCGCCAGCTGCAGGTTCACGTTGGCGCTCACGTGCCGTTCGCACTCGCTCAGGGCGTCGATCCACCGCAGCCGCCGGGCGCGGGAGGGCTCGTCGGGGGCCCGCCGGAGCTGCTCGCCCGCGTGGGCCCCCAGCAGCGCGAACATGTGGCGCGCCGCGGCCATGTTGGCCGCCTCCTTGCTCGGGCTGGCGCCGGCCTTCTCCCCCTCGTCCACCCGGGCCGCGGCCCACTCGTCGATGAGCTTGGCCATCGTCGGCCCCAGTTCCAGCGGGAACGCCCCCGGCCGCTCGAGCTGAGCCAGCATCGGCCCCAAAGTCCGCCGCCACTGGTAGAGGCCCGTCCGCATCGCCGTCAGCGCCCGCCCGGGCGAACCGTCGGCGTACGCCAGCACCCACGCCCGCTCATCGGCGTCGCGGAGGCCCCCCAGCTCACCCTCGGCGGCCTTCAGCCACTTCTGCATCGACGCCGCGTCCAGCCGCCCGAAGGCCACCCGCTGGCAGCGGCTGCGGATGGTCGGCAGCAGCCGCTCCTCGTGGGCGGTGACCAGGATGATCACCGACCCCGCCGGCGGCTCCTCGAGCGTCTTGAGCATCGCGTTCTGCGTGTACGCCCGGCTCAGCGAGGGATCCAGCAGCTCGGCCTCATCGACGATGAACACCTTCCCAGCCATCGACGCGGTCTTCACGCTCGGCGCCAGCGCGATCGGTGTCAGCAGGTGCTCGTCGATCACCGCCTTGGCGATGTTCCGCTGCTTGCTGCTCCGCACCTGCGCATCGGCGCTGTACGCCGCCAGCTCCTTGGTGATCACGTGCAGGTCCGGGTGGCTCCCCGAGGCGATCATCCGCTGGGTCGCGCTCCCCTCTTCGGGCTCGATCGCCCCGGTCAGCCCGGGCGCGCTCGTCGGGTCCAGCAGCAGCGCGGCGAAGGCCACCGCCGCCGTGAACTTCCCCACGCCGGCCGGCCCCGCGAAGATCCACGCGTGGTGCACGCGCGACGACGCCGCGGCGCTCCGAAGCGTCTCCACCGCCCGCTCCTGCCCGAGGATCCCCGACAGAGAAAGAATGGGAGTCCGGCCCGTCACGCCGATAGCGTAACGACCGAATGTCCGGTAAAGCGCTTCATCATCCCCTCGCGATCCCCCGCGAGCCGGGCGTCATGCCCCAACCTCTTGACGCATCGGCGCCTTTGCGCGACCATGCCGCCCCCTCCCGCCGGCGGAGCACCCTCCGCGGCGTCGACTCGGCCGGCTCGGACGGCCCGGCGCCGGGGCGGCCGGAGGCCCGGGGCGGGCGGTGGGCAGTGGGGGGGATGATCGGCTCGGCGAACTCCAGGAGTGTGCTCTGATGCGACCCCAGTGTCTTGCGGGCAAGTGGTGGTGGGCCGGTGTGATCGCCCTCGTGATGGCCCTGCTGGCTCCGGCCGGCGCCATGGCCGCGGCCCCCGCCGGGCCCGACGCCCCCGTCTTCCAAAAGCCCGGCGGCGAGGCCAACCTCGTCATCCCCGACCTCAACAGGGTCAAGTTCCTCGGCGTCGGCGGGCACGACCTGCTGCTGATCGGCTTCCTGGTCTCGGGCCTGGGCCTGGTCTTCGGCGCCGTCATCTACCTGCAGCTCCGCAAGCTGCCGGTGCACCGCTCGATGCTCGAGGTCTCCGAGCTCATCTACGCCACCTGCAAGGCGTACATGATCCAGCAGGGCAAGTTCCTCGCCCGCCTGTTCCTCTTCATCGGGGCCATCGCCGCCATCTACTTCGGCGTCTTCGCGCCAACCCCCAACATCAACGCCGCCACCGGCGAGTTCCAGTCCGGCTTCTCCATCGGCCGAGTGCTCATCATCCTGCTCTTCGCCGTCGTCGGCGTGCTCGGCTCGTACCTCGTCGCCTGGTACGGCATCCGCGTCAACACCTTCGCCAACAGCCGCACGGCCTTCGCCTCGCTCAAGGGCAAGCCCTTCCCCTGCTACGCCATCCCGCTCAAGGCCGGCATGTCCATCGGCATGATGCTCATCAGCGTCGAGCTGCTCATCATGCTCGCCATCCTCCTGTTGCTCCCCGGCGACCTCGCCGGCGCCTGCCTCATCGGCTTCGCCATCGGTGAGTCGCTCGGCGCCGCCGCCCTCCGCATCGCCGGCGGCATCTTCACCAAGATCGCCGACATCGGCTCCGACCTCATGAAGATCGTCTTCAAGATCAAGGAAGACGACGCCCGCAACCCCGGCGTCATCGCCGACTGCGTGGGCGACAACGCCGGCGACTCCGTCGGACCCTCCGCCGACGGCTTCGAAACCTACGGCGTCACCGGCGTGGCCCTCATCGTCTTCACGATGATCGCCATCACCCCCGGCCTCTTCGCCCCCAAGCAGATCGATCTCGGCGCGGGCCGCATGGAGTCCTACGCCTACGCCACCAGCATCGTCGACGTCGCCGCCACCCCCGACTACCAGCAGGCCCTCACGAAGAAGATCGAGCTCGCCAAGGACCCCGAGATCAAGGGCAAGCTCGAGAAGCTCCAGGCCGACACGAAGAGCCCCGCCGTCGTCGACGCCGCCAAGAAGGCCGTCGAGCCCGCGCAGGAGCGCGCCTCGATCATCCAGATCAAGCTGCTCGTCTGGCTCTTCGTCATGCGCATCATCATGGTCATCGCCTCGGCGGCGTCGTACTGGATCAACGACCTGCTCGCCCGCGGCAAGTACCAGAACGCCAAGCACATGAACTACGAGCACCCCCTCACCGTGCTCGTCTTCCTCACCTCGGGCGTCTCCATCGCCCTCACCTACGCCGCCTCCTACCTCATGCTCGGCGGCTCGGCCGCCGCCACCTACAACATCCCCGGCAACTTCTGGTGGATGCTTGCCACCATCATCTCCTGCGGCACCGCCGCCGGCGCCATCATCCCCGAGCTCGTCAAGGCCTTCACCAGCGTCCACAGCCGCCACGTCTCGGAGGTCGTCAAGTCCTCCGAGCAGGGCGGACCCTCGCTCAACATCCTCTCCGGCTTCGTCGCCGGCAACTTCTCGGCCTACTGGCTCGGCATCGCCATCATCGCCCTCATGGCCATCGCCTTCTACATCTCCACCCTCGGCCTCTCGAGCATCATGCTCGCCCCCGCCGTCTTCGCCTTCGGCCTCGTCGCCTTCGGCTTCCTCTCCATGGGCCCCGTCACCATCGCCGTCGACAGCTACGGCCCCGTCACCGACAACGCCCAGAGCGTCTACGAGCTCTCCACCATCGAGACCATCCCCGGCATCAAGGACGAGATCAAGCGCGACTTCGGCTTCGAGCCCAACTTCGACGAGGGCAAGCAGTTCCTCGAAGAGAACGACGGCGCCGGCAATACCTTCAAGGCCACCGCCAAACCCGTCCTCATCGGCACCGCCGTCGTCGGCGCCACCACCATGATCTTCTCGATCATCGTCGTCCTCACCGGCGGCCTCCAGCCCGACCTCGTCAACAAGCTCTCCCTCCTCCACGCCCCATTCCTCCTCGGCCTCATCATGGGCGGCGCCGTCATCTACTGGTTCACCGGCTCCTCCACCCAGGCCGTCACCACCGGCGCCTACCGCGCCGTCGAGTTCATCAAGGCCAACATCCGTCTCGAGGGCGCCACCAAGGCCAGCGTCGAAGACTCCAAGAAGGTCGTCACCATCTGCACCGAGTACGCCCAGAAGGGCATGTTCAACATCTTCCTCGGCGTCTTCTTCGCCACCCTCGCCTTCGCCTTCACCGAGCCCTTCTTCTTCGTCGGCTACCTCGTCGCCATCGCCCTCTTCGGCCTCTACCAGGCCATGTTCATGGCCAACGCCGGCGGCGCCTGGGACAACGCCAAGAAAATCGTCGAGACCGACCCCGCCTACAAGAAGTCCGGCCGCGGCAAGGGCTCCGACCTCCACGCCGCCACCGTCGTCGGCGACACCGTCGGAGACCCCTTCAAAGACACCTCCTCCGTCGCCATGAACCCCGTCATCAAGTTCACCACCCTCTTCGGACTCCTCGCCGTCGAGCTCGCCATCCACGTCAAAGAGCCCGGCTTCGTCCACACCCCCATCACCATCGCCCTCGCCGCCGCCTTCTTCCTCGCCTCGGCCTTCTTCGTCTACCGCTCCTTCTACGGCATGCAGATCGACCGCGGCTGACACCCCAAACCCCATCGGGATACCGGGAAAAACCCCGGGGCCCCGCACCGCCAAACCACCCGAGCCCGGGGATCCCATCCCCGGGCTCGGGTTCTTCCGGCCCCAGTTTCGGCCTCCCAACGCCGATCAGGACGAGGAAACTTCCCATCAGCGCGAACCCCTGCACCCGCTCGCCCGTCTCACGCGAACAAGTTCCTTGTGCCGAGCCGCTCGGCCGACCCGTGCCCCGTCTCTGCCCCCCAGCCAGCACCATCCGGAGGATTCCCAGCATGAACCGCACCCTCGGCTCGTCCACCCTCGGCGTCATCCTCACCATCGCCGGCCTCGGCGCCGCCGCCGTCGGCGGCTACGCCATGATGACCGGCCAGTCGCTCTGCTCCCTCATGGGCTCCTGCGGCACCAAGGCCGACACCGCCTCCACCACCACCCTCGTCGCCGACTCGGCCACCGACCACGACTCCTGCAACCACGACCACGCCTCCTGCTCCGGCAAGGCCGTCGCCAAGGCCGACACCTGCAGCGCCAAGGCCGCCGTGGCATCCTGCGGCGACAAGCCCGTCGCCAAGTCCGGCTGCGGCGACTCCGCCGCCAACCTCGCCGCCCAGCCCGCCGCCGGCCGCTGGGTCCGCGGCGTGCTCGCCTCCTTCGGCCCCGCCGCCGGCATCCCCGTCTGGATCCCCGCCGCCGCCGACCTCAGCGCCGACGCCTCCGACTCCGCCGCGGACGACTGCTCGGCCGCCAAGCCCGCCTGCCGCGATGCCTCGGCCAAGACCGGCTGCGGCGAGAAGGTCGCCGAGCGCAACTGACCGCCGGGCGCTCACGCCTCACCCATCTCCACGCGCATCACCCGCAGGGGCGGCTCCGGGGCCGCCCCTGTCGCTTGATCCCCCCTGACGGGGCCCCGCCGGACCGCGAAACTTCGCCCGGCCACGCCAAACTCGCCGATATCCAGCGGTTATGGCCACTTCTTCCAGGAACGGTCGGGCGCGGTCGCCGCGCGAGGATGCCTCGGAACACCCCCAGCCCTCGGTCGCCAAGCGGCTCTTCTGGCTGGTGGCGGTCATCGCCTGGTTCTTCGTCGCCGCCTGCATGGTCAGCCACTCCCCGGCCGACCCGCCCACCTCCGCCGTCGCCATCGCCACCGGCACCGTCAATGGCGTCCCGGCCGCCGAGGTCCACATCCACAACTGGGGCCGCGTCGCCGGCGCCCACCTCAGCCACCAGATCTTCGCCCTGCTCGGCTCCGGCGCGTGGATCGTTCTCGTGGCCCTGGGCGCTTACCTCGCCCACGTCGCCTGGAAGGGACCCGTCAACCAGTTCGCGGTCCGGCTGCTGGGCATCGTCATGATCGCCCTGGCCTTCAGCGGCTTCCACAACCTCTTCCTCCCCGGCCTCACCAGCCAGCCCGAGGGCGCCGGCGGCCTCGTCGCCATCTGGACCGTCCACGAGCTCTCCACCCGCTTCGGCAACCTCGGCACCGCCCTCTGGCTGCTGCTGGGCATGATCGTCGGCATCACCGTCGCCTTCGACCGCTGGCTCATCGTCGTGCCACGCAAGGCCGCCGAGGTCTCCGAGGCCGCCGCGCCCCACGTCGCCACCGCCCTCGAGGGCGCCAGGGCACGCGCCGGCGGATTCCTCTCCGGCCTCTTCGCCCGCCGCAAGCTCGCCATTCTCTCCCCGCGCCCCAACGACGTCGACGACGACGCCTCGCTCCAGACCGCCCGCGCAGGCCTCATGCCCAAGCGCGGCAAGCCCCAGCCCGTCGTCATCGACGAGCGCGCCGCCGGCCTCGGCGCCACCGGCACCCTCGACCTCGGCGGCGTCCCCGAGCCCGCCGGCGAATGGACCGCCGACGACATCGCCGGCGAGGACGACGAGCCCCTCCCCGACGAGATCCGCCCCGCCGCCCAGGCCCGCGCCGCCCAGCCCGCCGGCGACGACGAGGCCGACCAGGCCGACGGAGCCGACGACGAAGACCCCTCCGCCGAGGCGGCCGAGGCCTCCGACGACCAGCCCGAAGCCGAGGACGACCAGTCCGCCAAGCCCCTCTCCGAGGAAGAACTCCGCGCCAAGATCGCCCGGCTCCCCGTCCGCTTCGCCAGCGCCTCCAAGCAGGCCGCCACCGACGACGACCTCGAGCACCTCCGCGCCCAGCGCGCCCAGGAGGAAGAGGCCGGCAAGAACTACGTCTTCCCCGGCCTCGACCTGCTCGAGAACCCCGAAGAGAACTACAACGTCGAGCTCGAGAGCTACGTCCGCGAGCAGGCCACCGCCCTCGAGGGCGCCCTCCGCACCTACCGCATCGAGGGCGAGGTCGTCGGCATCGAGAGCGGCCCCGTCATCACCCTCTACCAGGTCCGTCTCGCCCCCGGCACCAAGGTCTCGCAGATCACCTCCGTCGCCTCCGACATCGCCCGCGCCCTCAAGGCCGTCAACATCCGCATCGTCCCCAACACCGAGGGCCTCGACACCGTCGGCGTCGAGGTCCCCAACCGCAAGAAGGAGCGCGTCCGCATCAAGGAGCTCATGACCCGCTCCGACGTCACCGCCAAGATGCGCCTCCCGCTCTTCCTCGGCAAAGACGCCTCGGGCGCCCCCCTCATCATCGACCTCGCCTCCCTCCCGCACATGCTCATCGCCGGCACCACCGGCTCGGGCAAGAGCGTGTGCATGAACGCCATCATCATGGGCTTCCTCTTCACCCAGCGCCCCTCCGATCTCAAGCTCGTCCTCGTCGACCCCAAGATGGTCGAGCTCTCCCAGTTCAAGGACATCCCGCACCTCATGTGCCCGGTCGTCACCGACATGAACAAGGCCGCGGCCATCCTCGAGTGGGCCGTCACCAAGATGGACGAGCGCTACGAGCTCCTCGCCGAGGCCGGCTGCCGCGACATCAGCACCTACAACAGCCTCACCTGGGACGAACTCAAGGAACGCCTCGCCCCCGAGAACGAGGTCGAAGAGGCCAAGATCCCCCGCAAGCTCCCCTACATGGTCTTCGTCATCGACGAACTCGCCGACCTCATGCTCACCAACAAGGAAGTCGAGACCGCCATCGTCCGCATCGCCCAGAAGGCCCGCGCCGTCGGCATGCACCTCATCCTCGCCACCCAGCGCCCACAGGCCAACGTCGTCACCGGCCTCATCAAGAGCAACATGCCCGGACGCCTCTGCTTCAAGGTCGCCTCGGGCATGGACTCCCGCATCGTCCTCGACCAGAAGGGCGGCGAGGTCCTCCTCGGCCAGGGCGACATGCTCATGCTCACACCCCGCAGCGGCCAGGCCATGCGGTCCCAGGGCACCCTCGTCGACGACCAGGAGATCCGCCGCGTCGTCAAGTTCGTCCGCCAGGTCTCAGGGCCCAGCTACGAGCGCCAGCTCGTCGCCATCAAGAACGGCCTCGGCCCCGGCGAGAGCATCCCCGGCGAGGTCGGCGCACCCGGCACCGCCGCCATCGCCGACGACCACGAAGCACGCATGCGCCAGTCGGCCCAGGAAGACCCCCTCTTCGACCGCGCCGTCGAGATCGTCCTCGAATCCGGCCGCGGCTCGGTCTCCCTCCTCCAGCGCCGCCTGGCCATCGGCTACACCCGCGCCGCACGCCTCATCGAGCTCATGGGATTCGCCGGAATCCTCGGCGAGCACAAGGGCACCGTCGCCCGCGAAACCATCATGAGCATCGACGAGTGGAAGGCCCTCAAGGCCCTCGCCGCCCGCGACGCCGCCGACACCAACCTCCTCGGCCCCAAGCCCCCCCAGCCCGCCCCCACAGCC
>JACVCL010000106.1 GCA_016742075.1 Phycisphaerales bacterium | reverse complement strand
GGGGGGGGGCTCCGGGGGGGGGGGGGGGGGGGGGGGGGGCGGGATGCAGGTGGGGGGACGGGGGGAAATGGGTGGGGGGGACGTGGGGGCGTCACTCCGCCCGGCCGCCGCCGGCGGCCGCGGCGCCGCGGCACCGGAATTCCTTGGCATCGGGCTCGGCGGCGCGACAGGTTGGCTGCCGAGCCGGCGCTCGATCGCGTCCAGACGCGCCGCCAACTGACGGACCAACGCCAGCAGCTCCGCGTGCTCGGCGTGCTTCCCCGACTCCGGCGACGGTTGTGATGGCGGCCCGACCTCAGGCTCCACGGCGCGGCTCCTGCCCCGATCCCTCCCCCGATCCCGGCTGCTGGCCATGTTGTAACGAACACGCCAGCCGGGCCCGATCAGGATCGATGTTTGTGAACACTAGCTTCTTGGGAGATTGGCGGGTTGGGTTTCACCGCACGTTCGGCGACGGCCGGCGCGGCGGCTTGTCGCGGGTGCCGGGGGTACACTGCGGGCGTGCCCGGGTAGCTCAGCTGGATAGAGCAGCGCTTTCCTAAAGCGCAGGTCGCGCGTTCGAATCGCGCCCCGGGTGCTTGACTGATCGGCATGTGTTCGGTGGGTCTTCGGATCCCCGGTACAGTGGCCGCCATGGCGGATATGAAGCTGAGCTTCTGGGGTGCCGCGGGCGAGGTGACGGGGAGCTGCTACCTGCTGGAGACCGGGCGGGCCCGGGTGCTGATCGACTTTGGCCTGCATCAGGGGGGGCCCTCGGCGGAGGTCCGCAACCGCCGGTTCCCGCCTCTGGACGCCGCGCGGCTCGACGCGGTGATCCTCACTCACGCCCACCTCGACCACTCGGGCCGGCTGCCGCTGCTGATCGGCGAGGGTTTCCGCGGGCGGATCTTTTGCACCGCGGCGACGGCCGAGCTGGCGTGCCTGACGCTGGAGGATTCGGGCCACATCCAGGAGAGCGAGGCCGAGCGGTTCCGTCGCGGCCGCCAGCGGTGCGGTCGCGAGCTGTGCATCGTCTCGCCGCTGTACACCCTGCGGGATGTCGAGGCGGTCCGGCCGCTGATGTCCCCGGTGGCCTTCGAGTCGCCTCGCGAGGTGGCCGAGGGGGTGACGGTGCGGTTCGTCGAGGCCGGGCACATCCTCGGCTCGGCGAGCCTGGAGGTGACGGTCGAGGGCAAGAACAACGGAGGCGTGCGCCGCGTGCTGGCCTTCTCGGGCGATCTGGGCCCTCGGGGCGTGCCGCTGCTGCGCGACCCGCGTCCGCTCACCGAGGCCGATCACGTGGTGCTGGAGTCGACGTACGGCGACCGCGATCACCGCTCGCTCGATGACACCGTCGAGGAAATGGCGCAGATTCTCGAATCGGTGCAGCGGGCGGGCGGCAAGGCGCTGGTGCCGGCCTTCGCGATCGGCCGCACTCAGCAGCTGATCTACCACCTCGGCGAGCTGCGCCGGGCCGGGCGGCTCGACCACATGCCCGTGTACGTCGACAGCCCGATGGCGGTGGAGACCACCGAGCTCTACCGCCGGCACCGCGAGCTCTTCGACCCGCCGGCGCTGCGGATCATCGAGAACGGCGACTCGCCGCTGAACTTCCCCGGGCTCACCTTCACGCGCACGGCCGAGGAGAGCAAGCGGCTGAACTACCTCGGCGGCGGCGTGGGCGGCAGCGGTTCGGGGGCGGTCATCATCGCGGCCTCGGGCATGTGCACGGGCGGCCGGATCCTGCACCACTTCAAGCACGGGCTTTGGCGCAAGGGCGTGCACGTGATCATCGTGGGGTTCCAGTCGCGGGGCAGCCTGGGCCGGCGCCTCGTCGAGGGCGCCCGGCGCGTCCGCGTGTTGGGCGAGTGGATCGCCGTCAACGCGAAGATCCACACGCTCGGTGGCCTCTCGGCCCACGCGGGGCGCACCGAGCTGCTGGAGTGGGGGGGCAACTTCCGCGGCGTCAGGCCCCGGATGATCCTCACCCACGGTGAGGATGCGCCGCGCGCCGCGCTTCGCGACGGCCTGCGCCAGCGCACCGGCATCGACGCCGCGATGCCGCAGTTCGGCGAGACCATGCCGCTCTGACGCCGCCGCTCAGGCCGGGCCCGCCAGCAGGTCGCGTCGCGGACCCTCGCGCAGGAACCGGAAGCCGGCGGCCAGCATCAGCAGGAACATCGCGATCCAGCACCACGAGGCGCCGCCCACCGACCGCCAGGCGTCCACCGCCTCCTTGCCCGCCAGCGAGCCGGGGGGCATCGTGGTGCCCAGCAGGCTGACGAGCAGCGCCCCGCCCGCCAGCAGAGCCGTGGGAAGCCGCCGGGCCGACACGGCGATCATCGCCAGCACAAGGTGGGCCGGCAGCAGGATGAACGAGTGACGCGCGATGGTCTGCGGCGAGAAGGCCAGCGTCGCGACGATCAGCCCCATCCACTCCATGACCACCGCGGCCCGCACCGGCGCGGGCGCACCCCCGCCCGCCAGCGACATCGGCGTGCCGTCGAGCGCCGGCGAGCGGTGGCGGAACATCGGCACGCCGAACAGACGGTACACCCACCAGGCCGCCGCGAACACCGCGGCCGCGGCCCCGCCCACGACGGCGACGAGGGCTCCGGGCGGCCAGCCCATCCCGTCGATCAGCCGCTGCGACGCCGACACCAGCGAGACCGACCGGTGGTAGTCCAGGCTCCACACGTCGGCGCGGGTGCCGGCCAGCTGCACGCCGAAGAGGCCGGTGATGCCCCCGAAGGCCACCGGCAGGTACGAGAGGTTCGTCTGCCAGCCCAGCACCATCGCCGGCGCGGCCAGCCAGGCGGCGCAGCCGATCGCGGTGGCGGCCGCCGCCGCGAAGCGCCCGCGGATGATGAAGTACGGCAGCGCGATGATCGAGACGTACTTGATGCAGAACGCAAAGCCCAGGGCGAGCCCCGCCGCGACGGGGCGGCGGTCCATCCAGCGCAGGCCCAGCACGAAGCCCAGGCACACGAGGATGTCGGTCTGGCCCAGCTCGAACTCCCAGCGGATCTGGTCGGCGTTGGCCAGCAGCGCCAGCAGCGCCGCGGCCAGCAGCAGCGTGGGGTCCTTCCTCAGCCGCAGGCGCGGGGCCAGCGTGTCGAAGCTCAGCCAGAGCAGCAGCGCCAACAGCAGCCCGTTGACCCCGCCCCACACCAGGTACGCCGCGGTGTCGCGCAGGCCGGCCAGCGGCGTCAGCAGCACCGCCAGCAGCGGGGGGTAGATATACGCGGCCCCGAAGCCCGGGCGGCGGACCTCGTAGATGTTCTCGCCGTTCACCACC
Source organism: Phycisphaerales bacterium (assembly GCA_016742075.1). GTDB lineage: Bacteria > Planctomycetota > Phycisphaerae > Phycisphaerales > UBA1924 > JACVCL01. The sequence continues at coordinate 4,672 of JACVCL010000106.1, read as the reverse complement.
GCCTGGGCGGCGCGGTGGAAGATGCCGAAGTCGGCCGGCAGCTTCTCCGGTGTGGCCGCCGACCACACCCGAAGCCCGAACCAGGCGCACACGCCGACGATGCCCGCAGTGAGGAGCAGGGTGAGCCACAGGGGTGCGCGTCGGTGGGTCATGCGTGGTCCGGGTAGCGCCGCGCTCCGCGGCCGGGCGGCATGATAGATTCGGGGCCGTGGAATCCGCCCTGCGCCTGGACATCCTGCCGCAGCCCGACCACACCACCTGCGGGCCCACCAGCCTGCACGCCGTATACCGCTACTACGGCGACGACGTGAGCCTCGACCAGGTCATCCGCGAGACGCGCATGCTCAAGGACGGCGGCACCCTCGACGTGCTCCTGGGGGCCCACGCCCTGCGCCGCGGCTACGACGCCACGATCTTCGCCTACAACCTGGCCATCTTCGACCCCACGTGGTTCACCCTGCCCCGGACGGAGATCGCCGCCAAGCTCCGCCTGCGGCGGCGGCGCAAGCGCAACCCCAAGCTGCGGCTGGCCCTGCGCGCTTTCGAAGAGTTCCTGAACCTGGGCGGAGACGTGCGGTTTGAGGATCTCACCGCCGGCATCATCCGGGGCTTCCTCACCAAGGGTGTACCGGTGCTGGCGGGGCTCTCGGCCACCTACCTCTACCGCTGCGCCCGCGAGCGGCCGTCGGGCGAGGGCAGCGAGTACGACGACGTGGTGGGCGAGCCGCAGGGCCACTTCGTGGTGCTCTGCGGCTACGACCGCGAGCGCCGAGAGGTGCTGGTGGCCGACCCGCTCTTCGACAATCCGGCGTTCAAGAGCCAGCGCTACGTGGTCGACGTCGACCGGCTGGTGGCGGCGATCCTCCTGGGCAACATCACCTACGATGCCAACCTTCTGGTGGTCCAGCCGCGCGACGAGGATCGGCGGGCCCAGGCCGAGCGAGGGGCCCGGGCCGGCGTCGAGCCCGAGGAAGCGCCAAAGGGGTCCGACGGATGGCGGTACTGATCGTCGTCGACAACACGCGGAACTGGCCGCTCCGCGTCCCCGGGGTCACGGTGGTCTCGGCCCGCTCGTACCTCACCGAAGCGGCCTACAGCGAGCTGCGCGGCGCCAAGGTCTTCAACCTCTGCCGCAGCTACCGCTACCAGACGCTGGGCTACTACGTCTCGCTGCTGGCCGAGGCCCGGGGCCACCGGCCCCTGCCCAGCACCACCACCATCCAGGACCTCAAGAGCCCCACCATGGTCCGCCTCGCCGGCGACGACCTGGAAGACCTCATCGCCCGCAGCCTCGACAAGCGCAGCAGCAAAAAGTTCACCCTCAGCATCTACTTCGGCCAGACCTCGGCCAAGCGCTACGAACGGCTGGCCAAGAGCCTCTTCAACGTCTTTCCCGCCCCGCTCCTCGACGCCCGCTTCGAGTACGACGAAGAGAGCGAGACCTGGCGGCTGGAGGACGTCTCCCCCGGCGCCGCCCAGGAGATCCCCGCGGCCGACCGCGCCTTCGCCGTCACCGCCGCCAAGGAGTATTTCAGCGGCAAGACGCGCATCGGCGGCCGGCGCGACGCCGCCCGCTACGACCTGGCGATCCTCTGGAACCAGCAGGACCCCAAGACCCCCTCCGACGAGCGGGCCGTCAAGCGGTTCATCGGCGCCGCCAAAGAGCTGAGCATCCGCGCCGAGGTGATCGACCGCAACGACTACGGCCGGCTGGCCGAGTTCGACGCCCTGTTCATCCGCGAGAACACCGCGGTGAACCACCACACCTACCGCTTCGCCCAGCGGGCCGCCGCCGAGGGGCTGGTGGTCATCGACGACCCCGAGTCGATCCTGCTGTGCACCAACAAGGTGTACCTCGCCGAGCTCTTCGACCGCTGCCGCATCCCCCACCCCAAGACGCTCATCGTCCACCGCGACAACATCGGCGATGTCTACGACACCATCGGCCTGCCCTGCGTGCTCAAGAAGCCCGACAGCGCCTTCAGCCAGGGCGTCATCAAGGTGTCGAGCGCCGACCGCCTCGAGCCCGAGATCCACCTCTTCCTCGAGCGGTCGGACCTGGTCATCGCCCAGGAATACGTGCCCAGCCGGTTCGACTGGCGAGTCGGCGTGCTCGACCGCAAGCCGCTGTACGTCTGCAAGTACCACATGGCCGACGGCCACTGGCAGATCGTCAACAACGAGAAGCACGGCCACGCCCGCTACGGCGAGGTCGAGCCCGTGCCCATCGAGAAGGCCCCGCGGCCGGTGGTCCAGCTGGCGATGAAGGCCGCCAATCTCATCGGCGACGGCCTCTACGGCGTCGACATCAAGGAAGTCGGCTCCCGCCGCTTCGTCATCGAGGTCAACGACAACCCCAACATCGACGCCGGCGAGGAAGACAAGCTCATGGGCGACGAGCTCTACCTCCGCGTCATGCGGGTCTTCCTCAGCCGCATCGAGCACCGCCACGAGTCGCGCCCGCGCGGGCCCGCCAAGCCCAAAGAGGCCGAGCCCGAGGCGGCCCCCCGCCCCGCCGCCAAGGCGGGCGGCCGCGGCGGCGCCAGGCCCGCGTCGCGGAAGGCGGGCGCTCGATGAGCTACCGCCTCTTCGAGGTCTTCGGCGTCGAGATCGAGTACATGATCGTCGACCGCGAGACCCTCTCGGTGCGCCCGATCGCCGACCAGCTCCTCCGAATGGCCTCCGGCGACGATTCGGGCGATCACGACGCCGGCGCCATCACCTGGTCCAACGAGCTCACCCGCCACCTCGTCGAGCTCAAGACCACCGCCCCGGTGCCGGGATTCGCGGGCCTGGCCGGGCACTTCCAGGCCCAGGTGTCGCGGATCAACCAGATGCTCGCCTCGATGCCCCGCCCGGCCAGGCTGCTGGGCACGGGCATGCACCCCTGGATGGACCCCGACCGCGAGCTGCAGCTCTGGCCGCACGAGAACCGGGAGATCTACCAGACCTACGACCGCATCTTCGGCTGCCGCGGCCACGGCTGGGCCAACCTTCAGGCCGTGCACCTGAACCTGCCCTTCAGCGGCGACGACGAGTTCGCCGCCCTGCACGCCGCGGTGCGGCTGGTGCTGCCCGTGCTGCCGGCCCTGGCGGCCAGCACGCCGTATTTCAACCCCTCGGGCGCCGGGCCCGCGGCCACGGGGCTGCTCGACAACCGGCTCGAGGTGTACCGCACCAACTCCCGCCGCGTGCCCAGCGCCGTCGGCCGGGTCATCCCCGAGCCGGTCTTCAGCCGCCAGGCCTACGAGCGCGAGATCCTCGGCCGCATCTACGCCGATCTGGCCCCCCTCGATCCGGAGGGCGTCATCCGGCATGAGTTCGCCAACGCCCGCGGCGCTATCGCCCGTTTCGGCCGCGGCAGCATCGAGATCCGCGTGCTCGACGCGCAGGAGTGCCCCGCGGCCGACGTCGCCGTGGCCGCCGCGGTGGCCGCCGTGGTCCGGGCCGTGGCGCGCGAGCGATTCCAGGACCTGGATGCGCAGATGCGATGGGCTGTCGATCCGCTGGAGAAGATCTTCCTCGCCACCCTGAAGGACGCCGACGAGGCGGTGATCGACAACCGCGAGTACCTCCAGGCGCTCGGCTACCGATCGGGCGTGCGGGCCACCGCCGGCGAGCTGTGGCGGCATCTCATCGAGACCACCGTCAAGCCCACCTGGGGGATGAACGCGGCCTTCCTCGCGCCGCTCGAAGTGATCGCGAGCGCCGGACCGCTGGCCCGGCGCATCGTCCGCGCTGTCGGCACCGCCCCGGGCTCGGCCCCCGACTCCGCCGCCCTGCGCGAGGTGTACGGCCGGCTCGCCGACTGCCTTGGCGAGGGCCGCCTCTTCGGCGCGCCCGCGGGGGGCTGAGCGTTGGTCCCCGCGCTGGTTCTTTCCTGCGAGCACGGCGGGCGCCAAGTGCCGCGGGCCTACCGACGTCTCTTCGCCGGCCGCGGCCGCCTGCTGGCCAGCCACCGCGGGTGGGATCCCGGTGCCGCCGAGCTCGCGGCGGCGTTCGCGCGGGTGCTGGCGCTGCAGCCGGTCGTCGCCACCACCACGCGCCTGCTGGTGGACCTCAACCGCTCGCCGGACAACCCCGGCCGCTGGTCCGTGATCACCGCGGGGCTGCCAGAGGCCGCTCGCGCCCGCATCGATCGCGAGTATCACGCGCCGCACCGGCGCGCCGTCGAGCGTGCCTGTCGCCGGGCCATCGCCCGCCGCGGGAGCGTGGTGCACCTGTCGCTGCACACATTCACCCCCGTGCGCCGGGGCGAGGTGCGCCGGCTCGACGTGGGGGTGCTCTTCGACCCGCAGCGCGCCGGCGAGGCCCGTCTGGCCCGGCGGTGGAAGGGGCTCATCGAGGCGCGGCTGGCGGTCTTCGGCGGCATGCGGCCCGCGCGGCTGAACGAGCCGTATCAGGGCACCGATGACGGCCTCACGACGTGGCTCCGTCCACGGCTGGGCGCTCGGTACGCGGGGCTCGAACTGGAGGTGAACCAGCGTCTGTTCCGCCGGCGCTCCCGTCGCCTGCCGCTGGTGCTCGAGGCCCTCGCCGCGAGCTTCGCCGAAGCCGTCGGCGCCCGCGCGCCGATTCTCTCCTGCCCCTTTTAAACATCTGACGCTGCCGACGAGCTTACCCGTTTCGAGCCCCACCGGCTGACGTCGCTTGGCCGTAGACACACGATGTA
>JACVCL010000105.1 GCA_016742075.1 Phycisphaerales bacterium | reverse complement strand
CTACACTCCGCCCCCCTCGGAGGGGAGAGACCCGTCATGCCCCGCACCGCCCACGCGCTCATCGCGCTCGCCGCGATCGTCGCCGCGACACCTGCCCTCCCCGCCGCCGCCCAGGTGCTCTACGCCTACGACGACGGCACCGGCTCGGGCAACAACGGCTACTCGCCCACCTTCAACCCCGGCCAGTACCTCTGGGGCAACGCCTTCACCACGCAGCCCGGCGGCGAGATGATCACCAGCATCCGCGTCGCGTTCGGCAACATCGCCGCGGGCCGGCCCGTCGATCTGCTCCTCTTCTCCATCCCCGACGCCGACGGCTTCAACCCGCGCACCGCCACGCTCCTCAGCCGCACCAGCGCCATCACCGCCAACACCAACATCACGAACCAGGGCCAGAACATCTCCAACGACTACCCGATCACCCCCACCGCGGTCTCGGGCAACTTCTTCGTCGCCGCGCTCATGAACCTCGTCGGCGGCGAGACCCCCGGCCGCTTCGACAACCAGTCCGCCGCCTTCGGCGCCCGCTCGTGGGTCGCGGTCGATCAGACCATCAACCTCTCGAACCTCGGCGCCTCGCCGATCTATTTCAACCTCGTCGCCCCCAACTTCCCCCGCGCCACCTTCATGATCCGGGCGGTGGGGGTGCCGGCGCCATCGGCCGCGGCGCCGATGCTGGCCGGCGTGGCCCTGCTGGCCCGCCGCCGGCGGCCCCTCGGCTGACGGCGCCGCCGCTCACGCCCCCCGCACCATCTGCAGCACCTTCCCCGCGTCGAGCGTGCCCGCCTGCTGCTGCACCGCGCCGGCGTGCTGAGAATACAGCCCCTTGGCCCGCTCGAACTGCGTCGAGAACAGCGACTTGAGGTCCACCGCCGACAGCGTCCGCCCGCCCGCGTAGTACTGCTTGGCCACCATCCCCAGCGCGTAGGTGGTGGCGAAGGTCGTCACCGGCCCCGCCGCGGCCGAGGCCAGCCCGCCCAGCATCCGCCCGCCCGCCGCCCGCGCAAAGCCCCCCAGCAGCCGGCGCGCGAAGTTCTCGAGCACCTGCCCCGTCATCCCGACGCCCACCACGCCGATGAACTCCTTGATGTGCCCGGCGTCGAGCGCGTAGCCGAACCGACGGCCCACCCCGTACACCATCTTGGTCTGCAGCGGGATGATCGCCATCGTCGCCAGCCCCTGCGGCAGCAGCTCGAGCGCGCCGGTGAGGATCGCGTACCGCAGCACCGACGCGTCGCTCTCGGCCTCCGCCGCCGCCCGGGCGGTGTCCAGCGCGGGCCCGGCCCCCGGCTCATCGCCCTTCACCGACGCCAGCTCATCGGCCTGCCGCAGCACCGGCGCGGCCTGCTGATCGCCCAGCCCCAGGGCCGACTGAAGCCGGCCCAGGAACGCCCGCTCCTGCGCCGAGGTGGCCCCGTCGGCGCTGCACACGCACGCGGCCATCTCGTAGGCCAGTTGCCGCGTTTGGGGTGAGTCCAGCCGCGAGGCCTCATCCTCCAGCCGCGTCTGGTTCAGCAGCACCCGCTGGTACAGCGTCGCCGGCGGCGTGCCCCCCGCCTCGGGGCTGAGGTTCGACAGGATCTGCCGGATCTGCTCCCGCTCGGCGTCGCTGGCGCCGTCGGCGAAAGCCGCCATCACGCACAGGGTGGCCACCGCGTCGCGCTGCTGGGGTGTCATGCTCGGGCTCCCGGGGGTATAACGGTCGATGAATCATTATCGTGGTTCGTGGCCTGAGTTTCGCGCCGGGGTGGGCACGGGTGGGCGTGGAGGACGAGCGGGGGTGCCGGGGTGAAGGAGCGGTCGTCATGTCGAGGTCGCTGTACGCCCGTCTGCACCGTCGTTTCGGCCCCCCGCAGGACGCGCTGACCCGCCGCGAGATGATCCGGCAGACCCTGGCCGCCGCGGCCGGGCTGGCCCTGGCCGGGCCGCTGGTGGGCGGGTGCGCCGGCCCGGGGCGGGCCGAGCGGTTCGAGCCGCTGCCGCCCGATCGGGTGCGGCGGATCATCGTCATCGGGGCGGGCGTGGCGGGCCTGGCCGCGGCCGACCGCCTGCACCGCATGGGCCACGACGTGACGGTGCTCGAGGCCCGCGCCCGCGTCGGCGGGCGGGTGCTCAGCATGCCCGACATGATCGCGGGCAAGGTCGTCGAGGGCGGGGGCGAGTTCATCGGCTCGAACCACCCGGCGTGGCTGAGCTTCGCCGAGCGCTTCGGGCTCGAGCTGATCGACGTGGCCGACGAGGAGGGGCGCGATGCGCCGATCCTGCTCAACGGCCGGCTGCTCGGCGCCGGCGAGGCCGAGGCGCTCTACCGCGAGATGAGCCAGGCCACCGAGTCGCTGACGCAGATGGCCTACCCGATCGACGCGTCGCTGCCGTGGCTTTCGCCGGGCGCCGCCGAGCTCGACCGCCGATCGGTGGCCGACTGGCTCGCCGAGGAGCCGATGGGCGACGTGTGCCGCGCCGCCCTGACCGCCGAGTTCGGCAACAACGCCGGCGTGCCCTGCGAGCGTCAGAGCCTGCTGGGCGTGCTGGCGATGATCAAGGGCGGCGGGCTCAACCGCTTCTGGACCGAGAGCGAGAACCACCGCTGCAAGGGCGGGGCGCAGCAACTGGCCGAGAAACTCGCCGGCGCGGTCGGGGCCGGGCGCATCCGCCTGAGCACGCCGGTGACCGCCGTGGAAGCCGGCGACGCGGGCGTGCGCGTGACGGTGCGGCGCGAGGCCGGCGGCGGTGACGAGCGGCTGGAGGGCGACGGGCTGGTGCTGGCGGTGCCGCCGGCGGTATGGGGCAAGATCGCCTTCTCGCCGGGGCTGCCCGCGGCCCTGGCGGGGGCCGATGCGCCGCAGTGCGGCGATGTGATCAAGTACATCGCGAGCGTGAAGGGCCGGTTCTGGGAGCGGGCCCACCTCTCGCCCTCAGCGCTCACCGACGAACTGGTGGGCCTCACGTGGCACGCCACGCAGGGGCAGCGCGGCGGCGGCGAGGAGGCTCTGACGATGTTCAGCGGCGGCGCCGCGGCCGCCCGGGCCCGGGCCATTTCCGCCGGCGAGCGGGACGCCGCGTACCGCGCCGCCGTGGAGCGGCTGCTGCCGGGCTACGGCGAAGCGTTCGCCGCGTCGCGGTTCATGGACTGGCCGGGCGAGGCGTGGACGGGCACGGGCTACTCGTTCCCCGCCCCCGGGCAGGTGATGCGGGCCGGCCCGCTGCTGGCCGGGGGCTTCGGCCGCGTGCGATTCGCCGGCGAGCACGCCAGCAGCGCGTTCGTGGGCTACATGGAAGGCGCGCTGAACTCGGGCGTGCGGGCGGCGCTGACGCTGGTGGAGGTGAAGTAGGAGGGGCGATGGCGGGGGGAGCAGGCGGTGGCCCCGTCTGGCCAAGCTCGATCCACAGATCGGCATCGGTCGCACGAGTTGGGCGGGTGAACCGCTTCACTGTGCGATGAGCCGTCGGAGCGCAGCGCTCTCGCCACAGAAATGAGTCGAAACCGGCGTTCTGTGCCACAGATTTGTGGGCGATTGAGCCCCGGGGATTCGGACCGTGGCTCGGGGCATCTGCGCCAAAGCCGCGGTGTTTCTTTACATATCACCCTTGACAAAGAGTGAATCGTACATACGCTCGATTCCATTGGCCGATTGCGGTCCCAGAGATCAGGAGGCGCAGCCGATGAGCACTTTCCGGCGTCTTGGTGTCGCGATGATGGTGTGTGCAGCCGTCTCGCCCGCGATCGGCCAGCAGATGGTGTTGGGTCCACCCGACCGGATGATCATCACGCGATTCATGTCGTCATCGAGCATGCTGCTCCGGGATCTGAACAACGACGGGGCAATCAGCGACGTCGACGTGTCGATGATGGTTCTGGATCAGCTTGTGGCGATGTACGGGCCATCTCTGGATGTCGGGGACGTCGACGGGAACGGCGTCGTGAACGGTGAGGACGTAGTAGCGGCGATCGCCACGATGATCCGCGGGTGCTTCGGCAAGACGGCGGCGGCCTTCGGTCCCGTCGGCGGGCAGGACGTCGCCGCGACGGCGACCTTCGTCATCGCCGGCAGCCTTCGGGGCGACCTCAACTTCGACGGCGCCAGCGACGTCGAGGACGTTGTTGTGACGGTTGAGGCGGTGGGCCAAACGGTCGCCATCGCCAGTTCCTTTGACGAGACGGCAAGGGAGTTGTTCACGTACATCGGGGCGATCCGTTCGCTGGGGCGAGCCCACTTCATGGCGACGGGTCCCGTCTCGAACACGCACTCGACGCCCGTGAGCGGCCTCTGGCCGGCGGATCATCCGCGTTGGTGGCGGGCGAATCACATGGTGGCGATCTCGCGAGAGTACGATGACGGTGGGAAGAAGCCCGTTTGGCATGAACCGGCGACATCAAGCCGGTGGCAGTCGCCGTCGCCGCACGATCAGGGCTTGAGCGAGCAGTGGCCGGCCAATCACGCGGCGGACGTGTCGGCTAGTTGGCTCAAGCCGCCTGTGCACAACGTTGTGCGAACAGAGCAACGTCCTGCGGATGGCGAAACACACGAGGCGGCGCTGAGCAGCAAGTGGCCGCTCAGTCATGTTCGTTCCGCATCGAACACGTGGGGCCCCGACCACGAGGTTCAGATCTCGCGTACGTGGTGGCCCGGTCACGACATGTATGACTCGAGAGCCAGGGTGTGGCCGCCGGTGCACGCGGCGTACGGTTCGGCGGCTTGGGATCGTTATCTTCACAATCGCGCGTTGTCTCAGGCTGCCTGGCCGCCGAATCACGAGCCTCGGCTCTCCAGCACGTGGGGACTCCCTCATCTGACGGGCACCAGTTCCTTTTATCCATCGAATCACTTCGGCTATGCGTCCGGATCGTGGGAGGGCCCGCGGCCGATGTGGCCGGCGGGCCACTTCAGAGAGATTTCGAGGACATGGAACGAAGTGCCTCGTGAGTGGCCGCTGTTTCCCGCCGATCACAGTTGGTTCACAACGTTCTCGCAGGTCCCGAACATCATCCCTCGTCATCCGTTCTGAGGGCCGCCGGCGATGTGTGGCAAGGGTCTAGCACGGCGACGGCGGTTCCGCCCGTGGGAGAGTGGCCAGCGATGAGGAAGTCGGCGGCAACGGTGGTGTTGGCGGCGTCGGGCGTTCTTGCCGGGTGTTCCGCGGTGCGGTCTGAGGAGGCCCGTTCGGCCCGGTTTCGTGCAGAGCACCTCTCATCGGTCTCGGCGATGTGGGGTGCTCATGCCAAGGCGACCAGCAGGAGTTGGCCGCCGAACCACCTCGCCGCGGCATCGGGTTCATGGAGTGCGGAGTCTTCGCACGATGAGGCCGTGAGCGCCCGCTGGCTCCCCTCGCATCTGGTTGGGCCGTCGAGAACCTGGGGCGGTGATCATGACGGGCAGATCTCGCAGGTTTGGTGGCCGGGCCACAGCAAGGCCGACTCGGTAGGTCGGTTCTGGCCGCCGGCGCACGCACCGGAGGTGAGCGCTTCCTGGCCGGGCACTTCCGCGACACGGGAGGACCGGTGGCCGCCGAACCATTTCCCGGCGGTCTCCGACGGCTGGGGCCGAGGCCACGCGACGGGGGTGAGCGTGAGTTATCCCCCGGGCCATTGGATCGAAGCATCGTCCACGTGGCCCGGGCCGCAGACGATGTGGCCGCCCGGTCACTCACGTCCGCCCTCGAACCAGTGGTCCTTCACGGCCGATCATGATCGGTCGGTGTCGGCCTCGGCGGTGGTGGGTTCGCCTCGGCCGTGGCCGGTGATGCCCGAGGGCCACGCGTGGTCGGCGTCGTACCGGCAGATCGGGCCGTGGACGCGCCCCCAGGCTCCGTCCGGTGGCGACAATCCCTGAGATCGGCGGAAGGGGCGACGCTCCCGGGGCACGCCGATGGAGAGAGCATGAGCGAGTGTGCGCCCAAGTTCGCGTTGTTGGGGCTTCTCGGGCTGGCGGCGGCTGGCGGTGGGTGCGCCGCTCGGCTTGAGCGCGTCGGCGGCGCCGACGTGGCGGCCGTCCGGTCGGCCGTGCCGGAGTTCAACGAGGAAGCGCTTCGCCGCGAGGCGGCCGCGGGGATCACGCCGGCGCAGGCCGTGGCGCGGCCGGGCATCCCGGTCTCGTTCGACGATCCGCTGAGCGTGCTGGCGTTTGTGGTGGCGAGCGCTCCGGAGCGAGCGGTGGTCTACCCGAGCGAGCGGTATTACTACTACACGTTCCCCGCCGGGCCGCGGATGGTGAGCGGGAACATCCGCTTCTCGGATGTTGAGCGAGGGGTGATTTCGGTGGGGTACTTCGACGCTCACCATCAGCCCGACATCCGGACGCGGGAGTTCGAGGACGGGAAAGACGGCGTGCGAGTGCGGTTCCGCGAGGATTCCCGGGAGGTGCTGCTGGCGGTCGGCGGCATCGAGCGGACGTTCGTGCTGGATCAGGAGGCCTTCGAGGCGCCGGTGTTCCCGCTGCTGGAGGGCGAGGAACTGGTGTCGGGCATCCGGGACGAGTCGGGGTACTTCCTGCATCTCATCTACTGGCGGCCCGAGCGTGCGTTCTACTACGTGCTGAACCCGACCAAGCCGCTGCCCGAGACCTGGAGCCGCGGCGGGAGCGCTCGAGTCGAAGTGTGGTGGGGCGATCGGTCGCGGTTCTGCTTCGTGCGCGAGCCGCGGACGGGGCGGTTCATCCTCGTCGGCGTTCATCAGGGAGAGATCCGTCGGAACACGCGGTACGACGGTCCATTTGATCAGGTTCCGCCGAACCTTCCGATCCGGGCCATGCTGGAAGAGGCGTACCCGTACGTGGTTGACGCCGGCGGTCTTGACGATCACGGCAACTTTCTGAAGCTGCATGGTCAGCGGGTCGCGATCAGCCCGTACCAGGAATACGTCTCGGGGCCGCAGTTCGAGTCGCTGCTGGAGGACATGATCCAGGACGCACCGACGCCGCGGGCGTGGACCCGGGCGACGTACGAGTCCAAGCGAGACTGGCGCCCTCCCGTCGCGGCTGGGACGGGTGCGCACGTGCGGAGCGTGTCGGCCGCGTGGCCGGCGAACCATTGGGGCCCGACCAGCCGGCTGTGGGGCGCCGATCACCAGGGGGTGGTGAGCTCGAAGTGGCCCCCGAACCACGAGCTGGAGAGCAGCCGGGCTGATCGCTGACGGCGCTGCGGACGATCCGCCCGATCACTCCCAGGCCGACCGGCCGTCGATGATCCGCTCGGGGTGGTACTGCCACTCGTGGAGCAGGCGGTCGGCCGCGGACGGGGAGAGGAGGAGGGTGGCGATGCGGCCGCGGGGCTGGGCGAGACCGATCACCGAGCCCATGCGGCGGTCGTCGAGCAGGAGCAGGTGATCGCGGGCGGGTGTGAACGTGGTGGAGCCGAAGAGGCGGCCGACCACCACGCCGCCGCCGCCGATCGAGACATCGGCGATCGAGAACGGCAGCAGGCCGGAGATGCGGAGGGCCCGCACGGCCTGGATCAGCACGAGCAAGAGGAGACAGAGCCCCGTGCCGGTGAGCTTGACCCCGGTGTCGTAATCGTGCACGAGAAGGATCGCGAAGAGCCCGAACAAGACGCACGGGAGAAGCATGGCGAGCGTGAGCACCCGATTGGCGCGGGTCGGGCCGAAGGCCGGCTCGACGTCGCCCGGGACCGGTGTGCCGAGTGTTCGCGGGTCGCGGGCCGGTGCCTCGGGGGATGGCGGGGTTGATCGGAGCCGGATGAGTCTTGCGAAGATCCGCCGGCGGAAACGGTGCTCGATCAGGCGCGCGGCCGCCAGGAGCACGGCGAAGATCAGCAGATGCGCCCACGGCTCGGCGTCGGCCAGGGGATGGCCCGCCGGGAAGGCCTTGTCCCATCGGACCACGTGCATGGACAGCATGATCGCCAAGGGGAGCGACGCGAGGAAGACCCATGCGTCGAACGCGTACTCGAAGCCGGGCAGCACGAGCCAGTGGGTCCGGTGAAACGGGCTGGCTGGGTGCGCGTCGGCATGACCGGACGCGATCACGGACGCACCGGGGTGAGGCCGTGGGTCTGAGTTCTCCGAAGCGCCACCGCCGGCGTGGTGCTCAGCCGCTCGCACGCGGCGCGGATGGAGTCGTGCTTCATCCCAGCGTCCCTTGGGCGGCGGCCGTGCGGGGGGGTGGGGGTG
>JACVCL010000104.1 GCA_016742075.1 Phycisphaerales bacterium | reverse complement strand
GGGGGGGGGGGGGGGGGGGGGGGGTGGGGGGGTCAGGTGCTCTGGGCGCCGGCCTGGGCCTCGGCGGGGGGCGCGGGCTCGCTCTTGGGCTTGGCACGGCCCGGGGGGGTGAAGTTGGGGTCGTGCTCGGAGCGGAACGAGAGCGTCTCGCCACCCTCGGGGCGGAAGACGACGATCTTGTTCTTGCCCTGGAACTCGCCAGAGAGCATGGCCTCGGAGAGGGGGTCCTCGATGAACTGGGAGACGGCGCGGCGGAGGGGGCGGGCGCCGAAGTCGGGGTTGTAGCCCTTCTCGATGAGGAAGTCGCGGGCGGCGGCGTCGATGTCCAGCAGCCAGCCCTGCTCGAGGAGGCGCTTCTTGAGCTTGGCGGTCTCGAGGTCGACGATGTAGTTGAGGTTGTCCTTGGTGAGGGGGCGGAAGACGATGACGTCGTCGAGGCGGTTGATGAACTCGGGGCGGAAGTAGCGCTCGATCTCCTTCATCAGCACCGACTTGATGTTCTCGAAGTTCTGCTCGGCGTCGCGCTTCGAGAAGCCGAAGCCGCCGCCGCCCTTGATCAGGTCGGCGCCGATGTTCGAGGTCATGATGAGGATGGTGTTGCGGAAATCGACATGGCGGCCGAACGAGTCGATGAGGCGGCCCTCCTCCATGATCTGGAGGAGCATGTTGAAGACGTCGGGGTGGGCCTTCTCGATCTCGTCGAGCAGCACGACGGAGTAGGGCCGGCGGCGGATCTTCTCGGTGAGCTGGCCGCCCTCCTCGTAGCCCACGTAGCCCGGGGGCGCGCCGACCAGGCGCGAGACGTTGTGCTTCTCCATGTAGTCGCTCATGTCGAGCATGATGAGGGCGTCCTCATCGCCGAACATGAACTCGGCCAGGCTCTTGGCCAGCAGGGTCTTGCCGACGCCGGAGGGCCCGACGAAGATGAACGAGCCCATGGGCCGCTTGGGGTCCTTCAGGCCCGCGCGGGCGCGGCGGATGGCCTTGGAGATGGTCTTGATGGCCTCGTCCTGCGAGACCACCTTCTTGTGCAGCTCGGCCTCGAGCTGGAGCAGGCGGGCGGCCTCCTCCTTCTCCAGGCGGGTGAGGGGCACGCCGGTCATCTTGCTGACGACCTCGGCGATGATGTTCTCGTCGACGACGCCGCCGACCTCCTTGGCCTTCTCGCGCCACTCCTGCTGGATCTGCTCCTTCTTGCGGCGGAGCTTCTCGGCCTGGTCGCGCAGCTCGGCGGCGCGCTCGTAGTCGGCGGCCTTCACGGCCTCGTCCTTCTGCACGCTGAGCTTCTCGATGTCGCCCTCGATGTCGGCCAGGTCCGGCGGCTTGGTCATGGTCTTGAGGCGGACGCGGGCGCCGGCCTCGTCGATGACGTCGATGGACTTGTCGGGCTGGACGCGCCCGGTGATGTAGCGGCCCGACAGCTCGACGGCGGCCTCGATGGCCTCGTCGGTGATCTGGACGCGGTGGTGGTTCTCGTAGCGGTCGCGCAGGCCCCGGAGGATCTGCACGGTCTGCTCGTTGCTGGGCGGGTCGACGGTGATGGCCTGGAAGCGGCGGGCCAGCGCGGCGTCCTTCTCGATGTACTTGCGGTACTCGTCGAAGGTGGTGGCGCCGATGCACTGGATCTCGCCGCGGGCCAGCGCCGGCTTGAGCACGTTCGAGGCGTCGATGGCGCCCTCGGCGCCGCCGGCCCCGACCAGGGTGTGCAGCTCGTCGATGAACAGGATCAGGTTCTGGGCGCGGCGGACCTCGTTCATGACCGCCTTGATGCGCTCTTCGAACTGGCCGCGGTACTTGGTGCCGGCGACCATCATGGCCAGGTCGAGCACCACCAGGCGGCGGTCGTGCAGCAGGTCGGGGACCTCCTGGTTCACGATGGCCTGGGCCAGCCCCTCGACGATGGCGGTCTTGCCGACGCCGGCCTCGCCGAGCAGCACGGGGTTGTTCTTGGTGCGGCGGCAGAGCACCTGGATGACGCGCTCGATCTCGCGCTCGCGCCCGATGACGGGGTCGAGGGCGCCCTCGCGGGCGAGCTGGGTGAGGTCGCGCCCGAAGCTGTCGAGCGCGGGGGTCTTCGACTGGCCCTTGGCGGCCGCGCCGCCCTTGCCGGCCGTCTGGCCGCCCGAGGCGCCCGACGACGACGAGCCCGAGGACTGGCCCGACTGGCCCGACGAGCCGCCGGTGCCGCCCTCGGCCTCCTCCGGGTTCATGCCGGCGCCGAGCAGGTTGAGCACCTCCTCGCGGACTTCCTCGAGCTTGAGGCCCAGGTTCATGAGCACCTGCGCGGCCACGCCGTCGTGCTCGCGGAGCAGGCCCAGCAGCAGGTGCTCGGTGCCCACGTAGTTGTGGTTGAGGTTGCGGGCCTCTTCGATGGCGTACTCGATGACCTTCTTGGCCCGCGGGGTCTGGGGCAGCTTGCCCATGGTGACCATCTCGGGCCCGGCGTGGACGAGCTTCTCGACCTCCAGGCGGACCTTGCGCAGGTCGACATCGAGGTTCTTCAGCACGTTGGCGCCGACGCCCGAGCCTTCCTTGACCAGGCCGAGCAGGATGTGCTCGGTCCCGATGTACTCGTGGTTGAAGCGCTGGGCTTCCTGGTTGGCCAGGGCCATGACCTTGCGGGCGCGGTCCGTGAAGCGTTCGAACATGGCTCGTCCTTCACCGATGGGCCCCGGGGCGGCCTGGTCGGCCGGCCGGGGCTGGTTGCGCGAAACCGGGTCCGCGCCGCCGCGTCACGACGGCGGTGCGAGCGTCGGGCGAGGCTGCCGGCCGCCGCCCGGGAGGTGAACCTATTAGGGGTTCGTTCCCCGTGCGACGGCGGATTATAGGCCCCGGCGGCCTTGTCCTTTCGCTGCCTCCGCTGGCAACGAACGGCGTGCCGGGGGTGGATGGGTGAAATCGGACCTTTTGACCCCGCGGATCAAGGGTTGTGGCGCTGACGGGCCCGAACTTCGGCCGCCGCGGTGTGACGATCTGCCGTATTGGCACGCCCGGGCGGTCCTGCGACGGGAACCGGACCGATGGGGCGGGGGTCGTACCATCGGCCGCGTCGGGGATGGGGCCCGGGAGTATGCGCTGCATGATCCGTCGCTTGGCGCTGGGCTGGTGGATGGGCCTCATGGGCGCGGTGCTCGCGTGCTCGCCGGCGGGCGCCGGCGACGATGAAGGGCCCACGCGCAACCTCAAGCAACCCGTTCAGGTGAGCCTGAAGATGCGGGCCGACCCCGGGCGTCCGATGCTCGGCCGGATCGTCAGTTACACCGACGACCGCGTGTGGCTGGCCCCCCCAAGCGGGGCGGGGGGCAAGGGCGGGCCTGGTGTAGGCGAGGCGCCGGCCGAGCCGCGCGAGCTGGCGTGGACCGACGTCGACCCGGCGCAGGTGTTCGACGTGCGTCGCCGGCTGATGACCCCGGCCGAGCGGGAGCAGGCCGGCGAGTGGCTCCGCCTGGGGGTGCTCATGCTGCGGTGCGAAGCGCCGGACGCGGCCGACCGGGCGTTTGCCGTGGCCGGGCGGCTGGACGGGGCGGCCAAGGGCGTCGCCGACAGCGCCCGGGCGCTGCACGCCGCGGGGCGCGATCCGCGCGAGGCCCTTCGCGCGCCGGCCGAAGCCCCCACCGCCCCCAGCTCCCCCACCGGCCCCACCGGCCCCACCGGCCCCACGGGGCGGACGGGGGCGACGGGCCGCTCGGGGGGCGACCGGCCCGACGACTCGGCGGCCGAGCGGTCGGCCAGGGCGTGGCCGGCGCTCACGGCCGAGCAGCGGGCCGCGGCGGTGGAGTGGCTGAAGAAGGACGCGGCGGCCAGGGCCGAGCGGGCGGGCGTGCCGATTCGGCCGGTGGTCGAGACGCGGCACTTCCTGATGCACGGCGATCTGCCGCCGCAGGAGATGGAGCGCTGGGGCGAGCGGCTGGAGGGGCTGTTCGCCACGCTGCTGGAGACCTTCGGCCTGCCGCGCGACGCCGAGCTGTTCAACGGCAAGTGCGTGATCTACATCTTCAACAACCGCGACACGTTCGTGCGGTTCGAGGCCGGCGCGTTCGGCTTCATGGCCAGCAAGGTGGGCGGCGTGTGCCACATGATCGGGCCGAACACGTACGTGTCGTTCTTCAAGGGTGCCGACGAGTCGCGGTTCACGCACGTGCTGCTGCACGAGACGGTGCACGCGTTCATGTACCGCTACCGCTCGCCGGCAGCGCTGCCCACGTGGGCGAACGAGGGGCTGGCCGACTACGTGGCGGGGTTCCTCAACGAGCGCGGCCAGGAGGCCCGCGAGCACTGGCAGCACGCCAAGCAGTTCGTGCAGACCGGCGGCGACCCGCTGGCGATCATGCGGCAGAGCTACGCCGACGGCACGTGGTTCACCATCGACTCGTACCCGGTGTCGCACATGCTGGTGCGGCACCTGCTGCGGACCAAGCCCGGCGAGTTCCGCGGGTGGATCGACGACGTCAAGGGCGGTTCCGACTGGCAGAAGGCGATGGGCCGGCGCTTCGGCGGCGACGCGGCCGCCGTGGCCGCGGGTTTCGCCGAGGCCATGCGGGCCGAGCCGAATTACGTGAAGCCCGAGCGGTGAGCGTGGGCGCTGTCACGGCATACGCTGTGGGCCGATGGCCTCTTCCGGAACAGGTCAGCGCCCGCGGCACGCCGTTGTGACGGGGCTTGGCGCCGTCTCGCCGCTGGGCGTGGGCGTGGCGGCGTATCTCGCGGGGCTGCGGGCGGGGCGGTCGGGGGTTCGGCGGCTGCGCCTGCCGGAGGAAGACCTGGCGAGGATCGCGTCGTCGGTGGCCGCCGAGTGTGCGGACTGGGACCCGCGATCGGCCGTGAGCGAGGCCGATGTGCGTCGGCTGCCGCGTCTGGTGCCGATGGCCCTGGCGGCGGCGCGGGAGGCGCTCGCCTCGGCGGGGCTCGCCCCCGTGCCCGACGGCGACGGCCACGCGGACCCCCGGCGCATCGGCCTGGTGCTGGGCACCGGCGCGGGCGGCATCGACTTCACGCTCGATCAGGCGAAGCTCGGCTACGCGCCGGGGGCCACGCGGCAGCCGTCGCTGTGGACCATCACCAACGCCACGCACGGGAACCTGGCGGGCGAGCTGTCGATCCGTCTGGGGCTGCGAGGGCCGTCGCTGTGCGTCAGCACCGGGTGCGCTTCGTCGAGCGACGCCGCGGGGCTGGCGCTCGACCTGCTGCGGTCGGACCGCCCCGGTGCGCCCGACGCCGTGGTGGTGGTCGGCGCCGACGCCCACGTGCGCTGGGAGACGCTGCTGGGCATGGAGCTGCTGGGGGTGATCTCGACGCGCGACTTCCGCGGGGCGGGCGAGGCCGACGCGGCCACCGCGTCGCGGCCCTTCGACCGCTCGCGCGACGGCTTTGTGCTGGGCGAGGGGGCGTGGGCGGCGGTGCTCGAGCGGCCGGCGTTCAGCGCCGGGCGGGGCGGCAGGGCCGTCGGGCGGCTGCTGGGGTACGCCGCGACGTGCGACGCCTTCCACCGTGTGCGGCCCGCGCCCGACATGGGCGAGAGCGTCCGGGCCATGCGGCTGGCGATGGACGACGCGGGCGTGGCCCCCACGAGCGTCGAGCTGCTGCACTACCACGGCACCTCGACCAAGGTGAACGACGCGGCCGAGACCGCCGCGGTGAAGCGGGCCTTCGAGGGGCACGCCGCCCGGCTGCGGGGCACCTCGGTGAAGGGGGCGATCGGCCACCCGCAGGGCGCCTGCGGCCTTGCCGCTCTGGTGGCGACGCTCGGGGCGCTGGCCAACCTCGACGGCGGGCCGGGCCCGTTCGTGCCGCCGACGGTCAATCTGCGCGAGCGCGACGCCGAGGGCGGCTGCGACCTCGACTACACCCCGACCACGCCCGGCGCGCCGGCGAGCGGCCAGCCGGCCCGCGGCGACGAGGTGGCATTGGTGAACTGCCTGGCCTTCGGCGCCAAGAACAGCGCCCTGGTGGTGGCCGGAGGGGGCTGACCGCCGCGAAGGTGCGGCTCAGGGCTTGGCTTTCTCATGCTCGGCCCAGGCCTTGAGCAGCTCGGCCTCGCGCTTGGGAGGGATGCCCGCGCGCGGCACCGAGGGGTCGGGCCCGGCGGGCGCCGGCTTGCCGGCCGCCTCGGCCTCGGCCTTGAGCTCGGCGGTGCGGCGGACGCGGCGCTCGAGCTCGCCCGGCCACCACTTGAGCAGGTCCGAGACCGTCTCGCCGATGGGGCGGAAGGTGAGGCCGGCCGCGACGGCCTTCGATACGCTGCGCCGGTGGAACCCGGCGAGTTCGCCCTCGGGCGGGATCCAGATCGGCAGCACGCCCGGCGGCACGCCGCGCTCGGCCAGGAATGCCGCGGGAACGTAGCGGAGCGTGGCCTCGCCGCCCCGGGGCGAGGCGGCCTTGCACGCGTCGAGCACAGCGCCCCACCGCAGCGGCGCCGCCGGGCCGGTGGCGTTGAAGACCCCCGCGGCCGACTTGTCGCCTGCGTGGAATCGCTCGGCCAGGCGCACGGTGAAGGCCGCGAGGTCGCGGGCGTCGATCACCTGCACGGGGTCGTCGGGGGTGCCGGGGCACAGCACCTCTCCGCCCTTGTCGACGCGGGCGGGCCAGTAGGTGAAGCGGTCGGTGGGGTCGCCGGGTCCGACGATGAAGCCGGGGCGGATGTTGGCGACGCGCCCGGGCATCGCGGCCTCGGCGGCCTTCTCGCACAGGGCCTTGAGGCCGCCGTAGTACGCGCCGCCCGGGCCCATATCTTCGACCGTCTCGTCTTCGAGCTTGGCGAGCGGGGCGCTCTCGTCGGCGTCGGGCGTGTCGTTGGCCGCGTACACCGAGATGGTCGAGATGAACAGGTACTGCCCGACCCGGCCGCTGAGCAGCTCGGCGGAGGCTTTCACGTGGCGGGGGTAGAAGCCCGAGGTGTCGATCACGGCGTCCCACTCGCCGGTTTCGAGGGCCTTGAGGCCGTCGCCCTTGGTCGGGTCGCGGTCGCCGAGAAGCTTGTCATCGGCCTCGACGGGGATGCCCTTGCGCTTCTCGGTGATGCCGCGGTTGAAGAGCGTGACGCGGTGCCCGCGGGCCCGGCAGATGTCGGCCAGATGCGGCCCCAGGAAGCCCGTGCCGCCGAGGATGAGCACGCGGAGCTTGCCGTCCTTCGCTGCGGCGGGGTCGCGCCGGGCGGCCGCGGCCGTGGCGGGCGAGCCGGCGCCCAGGGCCATGATCGAGCCGGCGACGGCCGCGGCGACGGCCGCCCCCGCGACGCCGCTGAGCGTGGTCTGGAGAAACTCGCGCCTGGTCGGGGAAGCGGGCTGCATGCGGAAGTCTCCTCTGGCCGCCGCGCCGACACCGGGGAACCCGGCCGCGCCGACGGTGTGGGTGGAGACGCGCGGGGGTCCGGCGACCGGCAGGGAAAACCCCCGGGAAGGTCGATCGTCGGGCCTGGCGGGTCAGCCGGCGACGCGCCCGTCGACCAGCCGGACGACCCGGTCGGCCCGCTCGGCGGTGCGGGGGTCGTGGGTCACGATGACCATGCTCTGGCGTTGCTCGCGCTTGAAGCCCATGAGGGCGTCGAGGATCGTGGCGCCGGTGGCCTGGTCGAGGTTGCCGGTGGGCTCGTCGGCCAGGAGCAGGGCGGGCTGGTTCATGAGGGCCCGGGCCAGCGCCACGCGCTGGCGCTCGCCGCCCGAGAGCTCGACCGGGCGGTGGTTGAGCCGGTGGCCGAGGCCGAAGAGGGCCAGCAGCTCACCGGCGCGGGCGTTGATCGCGCCCCTTCGCCGCGCGTGCTCGAGCCGGCCGAGGCCGACGAGGGCGGGCAGGAGGGTGTTCTGGAGCACCGTGAGCTCGGGGAGCAGGTGATAGAACTGAAAGACAAAGCCGACGGCGTGGTTGCGGTAGCGGTCGAGCGCGCCGGCCGAGAAGCCGTGCAGGGGCGAGCCGCGGAACTCGACGGCGCCGCGCCCGCGGTCGGGCCGGTCGAGCCCGCCGAGGATGTGCAGCAGGGTGGACTTGCCGCTGCCCGAGGCGCCGAGGATCGCGACGCACTCGCCCTCGTCCACGGACAGGTCGACGCCGTGCAGAACGGGGACGTCGACGCGCCCGAGGCGGTAGGTCTTGTGGACGTCTTTGGCGGCGATGAGGGGCATGGCGCGGGGGCGGCGGGTGGCGGGCGGTGGGTCACTCGAAGCGGAGGGCGCGGAC
>JACVCL010000103.1 GCA_016742075.1 Phycisphaerales bacterium | reverse complement strand
TCCACAGCGAGTGCACCTCCCGGAGCACACCGGCCATGGCCTATGCGCTTTAAAGAGCGCGGCCCCCCCATCCCACGGCGGCTGCCCCCCCCCACCCGGACCCCCGGGCGTCGGCGCCCGGGCCCTAGACAGAAAGAAGAAAACCCCCCCTCACCCGCCCCACCACCCGCCCCCGCAGCCGCCCCCGCCCCGCCGCCGCAGCACGCCCAGCCCCCGCGCGGCCGCCCCATGCACACCATCCGCCCCGCGCAGCCCCACGACATCCCCACCATCCTCCGCTTCGTCCGCGAACTCGCCGAGTACGAGCGCGCCGCCGACAAGGTCGTCGCCACCGAAGACATGCTCCGCGAGCACCTCTTCGGCGAACTCCGCCCCGGCCGCGCACGCGTCGAGTGCCTCATCGCCGAACTCCACTCCGCCCCCGCCGGCTTCGCCCTCTACTTCCACAACTTCAGCACCTGGCTCGCCCGCAGCGGCATCTACCTCGAAGACCTCTACGTCACCCCCGCCGCCCGCGGCCGCGGCCTGGGCCTCGCCCTCCTCCGCCGCCTCGCACACATCGCCGTCACCCGCGACTGCGGCCGCGTCGAATGGGCCGTCCTCACCTGGAACACCCCCGCCCGCGGCTTCTACGAATCCCTCGGCGCCGCCCCGCTCGACGAGTGGATCTACTACCGCCTCACCGGCGAGGCGCTGAAAGAACTCGCCGCGGCAGATTCCGGCACTTGATCGTGCACCGCAAGCGCGGAAGTCTGCCAGGCGCCGTCTCGCCACGGGATGATTCCCGCGTGAGAGCCCCCGCGCAACCCGAGCATTCCGCCCAATTTCGTCGGACGGACGCCCCGCAACGGCTTCAAACCGCAACACCACCGCCCGCGGGCAGGGAAACACTGCGCGCGTCGCGTCGGCCACAAACTACCATCGCTCTCATGAACCGCCCCGCATGGTGCCCGGCTCGCCGGTCGACGGCCTCGCTCCTCGCCACGCTCCTGCTCTTCGGCCCCGCGGCCTGCGCCGGCCGCCACCCGCCACGCTCCGAGACCGCCGCGTCAGGCAGCACCGAGGGCCACCCCGAGTTCGCTCTCGGCCATCACTCCTGGGACGTCACCGCAAGCCCCGAGGCCCAACGCTGGTTCAACCAGGGCCAGCGCTGGATGTACGCCTTCAACCACGACGAGGCTATCCGAGCCTTCACGCGCGCCGCCGAGCTCGATCCGTCCTGCGCGATGGCCTGGTGGGGGATCGCGCTGTGCAAGGGCCCGCACATCAACAACACCTCAATGGACGACGCCGCGTGCCGCGCCGCGTGGAACGCCCTCGAACAGGCTCGCAAGCACGCCCCCGACAGCACCGCCGTCGAGCAGGCGCTCATCCGCGCCCTCGGCGCCCGCTACGCCGACCCCTCGGCCGCCCCGCCCCCCCTCGACGCCACCGCACGCGCCCCGCTCGATCGCGCCTACGCCGACGCCATGCGAGACGTCCACCGCGCCTTCCCCGACCATGTCGACGTCAAGGTTCTCTGCGCCGAAGCCCTCATGGATCTCCGGCCGTGGGATCTCTGGTCGCTCGTCGGCCTGCCGCGACCCGAGACCCCCGAGATCCTCCAACTGCTCGAGTCCGCCCTGCGCACCCACCCCGAACATCCGGGCGCGAACCACTATTACATCCACGCGATCGAGGCCTCGCCGAACCCCGAGCGAGCCGAGCAGGCCGCCGACAGGCTCCGCACGCTCGTGCCCGACTCCGGCCACCTCGTGCACATGCCCTCGCACATTGATGTCCGGCTGGGCCGCTGGAACCTCGCCGCAGAACAGAACGCCGCCGCCGCGAAGGTGCACGACGCCTACGAGCGCCGTTCTCCCCACCAGGGCCTGTACCGCGGCTACATGTTCCATAACACCCACTTCCGCGCCTACGCCTGCATGATGGCCGGCCGCAAGGCCGACGCGCTGGCCGCCGCCCGCGCCATGCTCGACAGCATCCCCGCCGACTTCTACCGCGACTTCGCCCCGATCGTCGACGCCTACGCCGCCATCGAGATTGAGGTCATGCTCCGGTTCGGGCTCTGGCCGCAACTTCTCGCGCTGCCCGAGCCGAGAGCGTCGCTCCCTGTCACCCGCGCCCTCTGGCGCTTTGCGCGCGCCGCCGCCCAAGCGGCACAGGGCAACACCGCCGGCGCGCGCGCCGAGCAACGCCGCTTCCAAGAGCAGGCCCGCGCCATCCCCCCGGCCACCATGATGGCGATCAACCCCGCACAGAAGATCCTCAGCATCGCCGACGACATGCTCGAGGGCGAGATCCTCTTCCGAGAAGGCCACGCCGACGCCGCGGTCGAGCGCCTCCAGGCCGCCGTACGCACCGAGGACACCCTCATGTACATGGAGCCGCCGGACTGGGTCCAGCCCGTCCGGCACACCCTCGCCGCCGTGCTCCACCACGCCGGGCGCTCCGCAGAGGCTGCAGAGGTCTACCGCGAAGACCTCCGCCGCTGGCCCGAAAACGGCTGGTCCCTCCACGGCCTCGCCGACACCATCAACGCCACGGGCAACACCACTGAGGCCGCGATGTACCGCGAACGCGCCCGCCGCGCCTGGTCGCAGTCCGACATCAAGCCCGGGCCGAGCTGCCTTTGCGTACCCGCGCCCCGCTGACGCTGCCCATGCTCGCGGCGTAGGTCCCGATCCCGCATCTCACCCCCCTGAGCGCTCACCCCACAACCCGAACACCTCAAAAAACCAACCCCGCGAAAAAATTCTTCGCCAACGCCAATCCCGCCCAATCCCGCCCATCCGGCCCGCCAACCCAACCGCCCCCGCAGCGCATATCGCTCCCTGAGCGCTCAGGCGCGTCGCGCGCGGCCATGGGTAGAGGCCCCGCCGCCGCGCCGGGCCTCGCAGGGGAAGGGGGGGCCATGTCCATCGATCCGCGCGCTCAACTCCGCATCGCCGCCTCGGCGTCAGCCCGAGACGAACCGCTCGGCCACCGCCAGTTTGCGCAGCATCGGGGCCTTCTTCCGCTGGTGGCCTTCCATCCGGGCCAGGATGTCGTCCAGGGCCTGCACCGCCGCGGTGATGTAGGGGCCCTTGTTCAGCATCACGCACTCGGCCCGTTCGCTCATCGCCGCGTCGGTGATCTCCGAGCGCGTCGGCCGGCCCTTCTTGGCCAGCGTCTCCAGCACCTGTGTGGCCCAGATCACCGGCACGTGCGCCGCCTGGCACATCCACAGGATCTCCTCCTGCACCTCCGCCAGGCGCTCGAAGCCCACCTCCACGGCCAGGTCGCCCCGGGCGATCATCACGCCGATCGACGGGCCGGCCATCGCCCCCAGCAGCAGCTCGGGCAGCCGCTCGAACGCGGCACGGGTCTCGATCTTCAGCACGATCGGCAGGTCCGGCCGCCCCAGTTCGCCCAGCCGGGCCCGGAGGTCCGCGATGTCTTCAGGCGTGTTCACGAACGAGAACCCCACCAAGTCGGCGTGCCGGGCGATGAACGGCAGGTCGGCCAGGTCCGATGGTGTCAGCGAGCGGAACGCCGGCGGCGAGTCGGGGAAGTTCAGCCCCTTGTCCGAGGCGATGTTCTCGCCCCCCGCCCGGGCCGACACCACCCGCACCGTGGCCTGCTCGCCCGCCGCCAGAATCACCTCGGCCCCCACCTTCCCGTCGTCGATGAACACCCGGTGCCCCGGCCGCACGTGCGCCAGCGCCCCCTCCTGCCGGCAGTTGATCAGCGCCGGCGAGATCAAGGTCCCCGACCGGTCGTACACCGCCGGGCGCCCGGCGATCGGCTGCGTCGTGATGATCAGCGTGTCGCCCACCTTCACGTGCACCCGCTGCTCGAGCGACGGCAGCGGCGGCACCCGCGTGGTCACGGGCTCACCCGTCTGCGCGGCGGCGCTTCCTTTGGTTCCCGGGTTGGGGGGGCCGGGTTGCAGGCGCACGAGCATGCCGGGGGCGATGTACGCCCCCTCGAAGGCCTCGGCCAGGTGCGTATCGCCCTCCGAGGCCACGATGTCCATCCACCGCACCTTGCCGCGGGCGTCGGTCAGAATGAGCCGGTCGCCCACGCGGGCCCGGGCCACGAACTCGCCCGGCAGGGGCAGCAGCGCATCGGCGTGCCCGGCCGGCGCTGCGGGCGGCGCCCCGGCCGGGTGCACCAGAATGCGCGCCGGCGCCGACACCCGCCCGAAGGTGTCGATCCGCGGCCGGTACTTCACCAGTTGCGGCCCGGGCTCGATCGGCCCCGTGCGCAGCTTGGGGCCGGCGATGTCGAACATCACGCGGCAGGGCCGCCCCTCGTCGGCCGCGGCGGCGCGGATGTTCGCCAGCATCCGCTCCCACGCGCCCTGCCCGTCGTGCGCCGCGTTGATCCGCGCGCAGTCCATCCCCGCGCGGATAAGCCCGGCGACCAGACGCCGGTCGTCGGCCGCCTCGGCGGGCATGGTGACCATGATCCGGTTGTCGTGCCGTCCCCGGTGCGGGCCCAGCAGCGCCGCCGCCCGCGCCTCCAGCAGCGCGGCCGAAGCGTCGATCTCCACGGGCGCCGGCCTCGCGGGCGCCGGCGGGGCGGGACGCCCGGCCAGAAGCGCCAGGTTGCGCGCCACCGCGCGCAGGCTCGCCAGCACGTGCGCCTCCACCCGCCCCAGCGACGAGAGGCCCAGGCGCGTCAGGCCGTCTTGCAGCGTGCGCAGGTCGTGGGAACGCAGGGCCAGGTACTGCAGCAGGTTCGCCGCGCTGGCCCGGTGGTCGGCGTGCAGATGCGGTGCTCGGCGGGCGAGGGCCGAGTCGGCGTCCGACACACCGTCGATCACCGCGCTCAGTCGGTCGAGCAGCGCGGCGGGTGAGTGTTCCCCGGCGGGCGGGCTCATGGGCGGCCGGTGGGGCCGGTGCCCGGGGCTGGGAGCGGAGTGGGGGGCGTTGGGGGCGTGGCGGGTGCCGACGCGTCGGGGAGGATGGAGGTGGGGTTGATGGTGAAGCGCAGTTCAACAAACGGCCCGACGAGCGGCGGGGTGTTGATCTCGGTGGCGGCCGGGCGGTCGCGGTTGACCTTCAGGTCGGGCACCAGCCCGCCGCGGAGCCTGTAGAAGCCCGGGTTGCGCTTGGGCAGCAGCCGGTCGGCGAGGTCCTGCGTGAGCGAAAGGGTGTGGGTCTCGCGCGAGAAGGCCTTGTGGCTCCTGGGGTCGACAGCCTGGTACTGCACGATCAGGCCTCCCATGCCCTCCATGTTGCCGCCCTGCGGGGCGTTGATGTCGGAGATGTAGATGGCCCAGTCGATGGCGCCGCGGTGCTTGGCCTGGTTGGCGCGGGCGAAGGTGCCGGCGAGACGCAGGTACTGCTCGCGCTCATCCTTGGCATCGAAGGACTTGCCCTGGAAATCCTTCTCGTACGCGGCGCGCAGGGCGGCCAGCAGCGACTCGGGCGAGGCGAGGGCCGCGGAGGGGACGGGGGCCAGGGTCTGGTCGTCGGGGTTGGAGGGGCCGCCGGCGCCGGGCTTCTGGGGGCCCTTCTTGAGCTGGTCGATCTCGGCCTGCAGGCGGGCACTCTCGCGCTGCAGGTCGCTGATCTGCTGGCGCGCGCGGTTGGCCTCGGCCTCGAGCTGGGCGATGCGCTGGCGCAGTTGCTGGTTCTCGCGGGCGAGGTCGGCCGGGGCCTGGGCGAGCGCCGAGAGGGGGAGCAGGATGGCCAGGAGGGGCAACATTCTGAGAAGGGTGCTCATGCGGTGGGCTCCGGTGCGGGTGAACTATGGTAAGGCCGGGCCGGGGGGTCGGGAGGTTCGGGCGCGTGATCGTGTCGGGCGTGGCCAACCGGCCGAGTCGACTGGAAGACCTGCTGGATGCGCGGCTGCTGGCGCGTCTCGACCGGTTGGACGTGCGCTCGCTGAAGATGTTCCCCGGCAAACTGCAGGGCGAGCGGCGGAGCAAGAAGCGCGGGCAGTCGGTGGAGTTCGACGACTACCGGCCCTATGTGCCGGGCGACGATCTGCGCTTCATCGACTGGAACGTGTACGCGCGGTTCGAGCGGCTGTTCGTGAAACTGTTCCTCGAGGAGCAGGACCTGGCGCTGCACGTGGCGATCGACGCCTCGGCGAGCATGCACGCGGGCGCCGCGTCGGGCAACGACGGGTGGAGCAAACTGCTCTTCGCGTCGCGGCTGGCGGCGGCGCTGGGCTACATCGGGCTGGTGAACAGCAACCGGGTGGGGATGACGGTGTTCGGGCGTGCGGGGCAGGACGCGCCGGTGATGCTGCCCGACGTGCGGGGCCGCTCGGCGGTGCCGCGGATGGCGCGGTTCCTGCTCGACGCGGTGTGGCCCGAGGGCGAGGGCCCGGCGGTGACGGGCGGGCGGGCCGGGGCCGCGGCCGAGTTCAACCGCGCGCTGACGGCGGTGGCCAAGGCGCGGGTGGGCAAGGGGGTGATGGTGGTGGTGTCGGATTTCCTGATCAACGGCGGGTACGAGGCGGGGCTGCGGTCGCTGGCGGCCGCGGGGGGCTACGACACAACGTGTGTGCAGGTGCTCTCGCCGGGGGAGCTGGAGCCCGAGAAGGCGCTGTCGATGGGCGGCGACGGCGCGGTGATCGGCGACGTGCGCCTGACCGACGTGGAGACCGGGCGGGCTTCGGAGATCACGGTGACGGCGGAGCTCATCCGCGCGTACAAGAAGAAGCTCGATGCGTACACCGGGGCGCTGGGCCAGTTCTGCCTGGCCCGCGAGATGAACCACGTGCTGGTGCGCAGCGACGCGGACCTCGGCGAGGTCATCACGCGGACGATGCGGCGCGTCGGCGTGGTGGGCTGAGCGGCCCGGCCTGCTCCAGAAGAATGCGCCGGTGCGGGTTGGCCAGGGGCAGGCCCGCGATCTGCCTGATGGTGGCGAAGCGGCGGGGGGCCCCGGCCCCGGGCGGAGCATCGCCCTCGGGCTGGGCCCAGACGCTGAAGCGCACCTCGCGGTGGGTGAGGTGGTGCGTGAAGCGGGCGAGGCGGCGGAGGCGGGGCACGCCGAACCACCGGGCGAGGGCCGGGGCGGTGACCGGCTTTGGCGATTCGAGCGTGGGGGCCTGCCACATGCCGGCCCAGAGGCCGCGGCCCGGCCGCTGCTCGACGAGCAGGCGGCCCCGGCCGTCGCGGATGAGCACCGCGGCGTGGTGGACGACGCTCTGGCGGGCGCGGGGCTTGGGGCGCGGCAGGTCGGCCTGGCGGCCGAGTTCTGCGGCGCGGCAGTGGGTCCGCAGGGGACAGAGCGGGCAGTCGGGCCTGGCCGGAGAAGGGAGGCACACGGTGGCGCCGAGTTCCATGAGCGCTTCGTTGAACACCCCGGGCGCCTCGGCGGCGGCGACGAGTTCGCTGGCGCGCTGCCAGGCCCAGGCTTCCTCGCGGCGCGGGGTCTCGTCGAGATCGCGACCTTCCAGGCGGATGAGCACCCGCCGGACGTTGCCATCGACGATGGGCTCGGGGTGCTCGAAGACGATCGACGCCAGGGCCCCGGCGGTGTACCGGCCCACGCCGGGCAGGGCGCGCAGCAGCCCGGGATCGGAGGGAACTTCGCCGGCGTGGTCGGCGGCGATGGCGCGGGCGGCGTGGTGCAGCAGGCGGGCGCGGCGGTAGTAGCCCAGGCCCGCCCACGCGGCGAGCACCTGCTGCTCGCCGGCCTCGGCCAGCGCGGCGGGGGTGGGGAATCGCCCGATGAAGCGGGGGAAGTACTCGAGGACGCGCGAGACCTGGGTCTGCTGGAGCATGACCTCGGCGACGAGGGCGTGGTAGGGATCGCGGCGGGGATGGCCGGGGAGCGGGCGGCGCCAGGGCAGATCGCGGGCCGAGCGGGCGAACCACGCCGAGAGATCGCGGGCGATGCGGGCGTCGCGGGGCGGCGGGGAGGTGCCGGGAGGGGGTGTCATGGGTGCTCGGCGACGGCCTTCCTGGCGGCGGCCTTGATCGCGCGCCAGTCGGCGGCGGGGGCCCGGGTGAGGGTGAGGAACTCGGAAGCGATGAGCACGTTGGTGACCCCCGGGATGGCGAGCAGGGCCTCGGCCAGTCGGTCGCCGGCCGCCGAGGCCGCGGCGGGGGATGAGTAGGAGCGCATCGCGCCGGCGCCCGCGGGCGGCAGGGGCGGGGCGACGGCGCAGCGCAGCGCGAGCGGGTTGGGCGTGGTCTGGAAGTCGGTGATGGCGCGGGGGCCGGGCATCGTGAGGGAGGGGGGTGGAGG
>JACVCL010000102.1 GCA_016742075.1 Phycisphaerales bacterium | reverse complement strand
GGGTGGGGTTTGGGGGGGTGTGGGGTGAATCGGGCGGTTCCGGGCGGTCTTCTTCCGGTGGAGCGAGGAGCTCGCCATGACAGCCGTCGCGCAACTGACTGATCCGCGCACGGTCTCGCGCCGGATGCGGGTGCTGTGCGTCGATGACCACGCGTTTCTGCTCGACGGGCTGCTGACGCGTTTGGGGAAAGAGCCCGACATTGAGTGCGTCGGGACGCTCCGCGGGGCCGACGGGCTGCTGGCCGAGGTCGGGCGGCTGCAGCCCGACGTGGTGCTGCTGGACGTCGAGATGCCGGGGCGCGACGCGTTCGAGGCGGCCGAAGAGGTGCAGCGAACGTACCCCACGACGCGGGTGGTGTTCCTGTCGGCGTTCGTGCGAGACTCGTACCTCGAGTCGGCGTTCAACGCGGGGGCGTGGGGCTATTTCGCCAAATGTGACGAGGCCTCGGAAGTGGTGGAGGGCATCCGGAGGGTTCACCGCGGCGAGTTCGCGGCGTCGGCGAGCGTGGCCGAGCGCTGCGCACCGGCGGGCCGGCACCCGCACGTTTCCCGCCAGGCGCTGGGGCTGGGCGGGGAGGTGCCGGCGGCCCGCATCGCGCTGCTTTCGCCGCGCGAGCGCGAGGTGCTGCGGCTGATCGGCCAGGGGCTGGCGCGGCACGAGATCGCCAGGGCGCTGTTCCGCAGCCCGAAGACGATCGACGCGCACCAGGAGAAGATCATGCAGAAGCTCAACATCCACCGCCGCACCGACCTGGTGCGATTCGCCATCCGCGAGGGGCTGGCCGAGGCGTGAGCCCGGGGGCGCTCAGTTGAACCGGTGGAAGAACCGAGCCCACCGCGGCAGGTACGAGTTGGCGGTGTTCAGCGAGATGGCGACGTACGAGGAGCGGCCGTCGATCTTCGACTCGTGCACGAAGCCCCACGCCCGCGAGTCGGCCGAGTTGTCGCGGTTGTCGCCCATCATGAAGTAGTGCCCCTCGGGGACGGTGCCCGAGAAGTTCCGCAGCATGCTCGGCCGCATGGGGTGGTTCATCACGGTGTGCCGCGCCCCGCCGAGGTCTTCGAAGAGCACCTCGGCCCCGGCGATGAGCGTCGGGTCGAACTCGGCCAGCTGGGCCCCGGCGCAGGGCGTGTACGCCAGCGCCCGCCCGTTGACGGTGATGAGGTTGTTGGCGACCTCGACGCGGTCGCCCGGTCCGGCCAGCACGCGCTTGACCATGCGGTCGCCGCTCTTGGGGTTCCAGAAGATCACCACCTCGCCGGGCGCGGGGTGGGCCCAGCGGGCCAGCCAGATGCTGGTGAAGGGCACCCTCAGGCCGTAGGCCAGCTTGTTCACGTAGATGCGGTCGCCGACGAGGATCGTCGGCTCCATCGAGCCCGAGGGGACGTCGTTCCAGTCGGCCACCGACGAGCGCAGCGGCAGCAGGATGGCCGCGACGACCAGGAACGGCACCACCCAGCCCTTCCAGAAGCGGTAGAGGGCCGAGCCTTGCGGCTGGCCGGGCTTGTCGGCGGGCTTGGTGGGCTGGTCGGGCATGAGTGGGGAGGGCTCGCGGGGGTGGGGCGGG
Organism: Phycisphaerales bacterium; assembly: GCA_016742075.1. Classification (GTDB taxonomy): domain Bacteria; phylum Planctomycetota; class Phycisphaerae; order Phycisphaerales; family UBA1924; genus JACVCL01. Next base: position 6,635 of record JACVCL010000102.1, on the reverse strand, counting down.
TCAGAGGGGCTGGGGCGTGCTGAACGGCGGCTCGATCCAGCGGAGCCCGTGCGCTTCGGCAACGGGGCGGTTGTAGAGCTGGCCGGCGTCCATGTTGATGGCCATGGCGAAGCCGGGGTCGCGGGCGGCGATGGCGTGGGCCCCCTCGGCGGCGATGCGCAGCAGCCACGGCATCGTCGCGTTGGTGAGCGCCTGCGTGCTGGTGCGCGGCACGGCCCCGGGGATGTTCGCGACGCAGTAGTGGATCACCCCGTCGACCTCGTAGGTGGGCTGGGCGTGGGTGGTGGGCCGGGCCGTCTCGACGCAGCCGCCCTGGTCGATGGCCACGTCCACGATCACCGAGCCCTTGAGCATCGTGCTCAGATCCGCGTGTCGGATGAGGTGCGGGGCCTTGGCGCCGCTGATGAGAATCGCCCCGACCACCAGCTGGCTCTCGCGGATGAGGTCGCGGATGGTGTGCGGGTCGGAGTACAGCGGCGTCACGTTCGCCGGCATCGTGTCGTCGAGGTAGCGCAGCCGGTCGAGGTTGATGTCGAGGATGTACACGTTGGCGCCCAGGCCCGCGGCCATGCGGGCGGCGTTGGACCCCACCACCCCGCCCCCCAGCACCAGCACCGTGGCCGGCGGCGTGCCCGTCACGCCCCCCAGCAGCAGGCCCCGCCCGCCCTGCGGACGCTCGAGGTACTTGGCCCCCTCCTGGATCGACATCTTCCCGGCCACCTCGCTCATCGGGGTGAGCAGCGGCAGCGTGGGCCGGCCCGAAGGGGAAGGCTGCTCGAGCGTTTCGTAGGCGATGGCGCAGATACCCCGGTTCAGGCAGCACTGGGTCAGCTCGCGGTCGGCCGCGAAGTGGAAGTAGGTGAAGACCTGCTGCCCCAGGCCCATGAGCGGGATCTCGGCCTTCTGGGGTTCCTTCACCTTCACGAGGAGCTCGGCCGTTTCCCAGACCTCGGCGGCCTTGGCGATGATCTCCGCCCCCGCGGCCAGGTAATCGTCGTCGGAATACCCCGAGCCCAGCCCGGCCCCCGTCTCGACCAGCACGCGGTGGCCGTCGCGGCGGAGCAGTTCGGCCCCCACGGGGCGCAGGCCGACCCGGTACTCGTCTTGCTTTACCTCTCTGACGCAGCCGACGATCATGGGCTTGGCCTCGGGGGATCGGGTCAGGCGTGTTCCGGCAGTGTACGGGTCCGGCGGTGGGAGTGTTCTCCCGGCGCCCGGGGGGCGTTCGGGGATCGGTAGAATCCGCGACCCGGGTTTTTCGGGACGATCGGTCGGCGTCGGCAACGGAGGCTTTCAGCCATGACGGTGCGGGATGCTCGCGTGAAGTGGGTGCGGTTGGCGGCCCTGTGGGCCCTGCTGGCGTTGGCGGTGGTGTCGGCGGGCGGGCAGGCCCGGGCCCAGGCCGAGAAGACCGACTGGGTCGCCCGGGCCAGCGCCTCCTCGGCCGCGACCTCCGGCGTCGAGCCGGCGGAGAAGCTGCTGTTCCCCGCCCTGCTGGCGATGGACAGCCCGCCGGTGCCGCTGGATACGCCTGATCAGATCCGCAAGGCCTGGGTGCTGACCCCCAAGAGCACCGAATGGGCGAAGGTGGCGGCGTGGCTGACGGCCGAGCCCCAGAAGAAGCTGCTCGAGGCGCTCAAGACGGTCACCGACCCCGAGAAGCGGCACGTGGTGGGCATCCCCTACGGCACCAGCGGCGTCGACGAGGCGTGGGTGAAGGCCGGGCTGTACGTGGACATCGGGCCTGAGAAGCTGCTGGGGGCAGCGCGCTACCTCTATCTGCCGTGGATGTACCGCGTGACGGGCGTGGCGGGGCTCGAGGCGATGCGGCTGATGGCCGACGGCAAGGGCCAGGAGGCCCTGGACGTGCTGATGCAGGCCCTGCGTTTCGGGCGTCTGCTGGCCGAGCGGTCCTCGGCCGTCGAGATGCGGCAGGCCATGAACCAGATGGTGCTGGCGCTGCAGCGGATGTGCGACCTCACGTACCTCGACCGCGAGAAGTTCAAGCTGGCCGACTTGCAGAAGCTGACCGACGACCTCGACGAGCGGCGGGTCCGCGTCCGCCGGTTGCGGTTCCCGGATTTCCACTTCAACGCGGCGTTCCAGGTCATCGAGCGGACGACGGCCGAGCGGGGCGCGGTCGACCCCAACCGCTTCGCCTCGACGATGGCGCTGATCACCAGCGTGGGCAAGCCGCTGACGCGGTTCCAGGAGGCCGGCCACTGGCGGGCCCTGGCCCCGGCCCAGGCCGGGTGGTTCGAGATCCGCGAGAAGGTCGAGAAGGTCAACGGCGACTTCCAGTCGCGCTGGGACCGCGCTGAGTTCTACGACCCCGAATTGCTGCAGCCCACCGAGCTGGCCCGCACCAACCAGGCCACGTATGCGCTGCTGGGCCCGCTGTTCAACGACCTGCAGGGGATGGAACTGGCCCGCAAGTCGCTGGTGACGTTCCTGGGCGGCACGCGGAGCGCCATGGGCGTGGTGGCCTTCCGCGTCGACACCGGCAGCTGGCCGCCGCAGCGGATCAGCTCGGTGCAGCCCAAGTACGTCCGGCGGATCGACACCGACCCCTTCAACGTCAACCGCGAGAAGCGGCTGTACGAGATTTACCAGTACTTCGTGCCCATCCGCGACCAGCGGACGTCCGATCGCGAGGAGCCCAAGCCGCACAAGATGACGGTGACGGTGGGGGGATCGGAGCTCGACGGTGTGGCGGCGCCCACGCAGGCGGCGGAGATGATGTCGGGCGGGTTGCCCGGCCTGGAGGGGCTGGCCGGCGGCGCGGACGGGATCCCCGGCTTCCGGACGCCGAGCTTCGACAGCCTGCCCCCGATGCCAGCCGGCGCCCTGAAGTTTGAGAACGGGCGGATCGCCGCCGACCCCGCAGCGCTCCGCGGGTGGCTCACCGAGATGGCCAAAGGCGATCCGATCAACCCCGAGGACATCGAGAAGCAGACCGCCGACGTCAAGCGCCTCATCGAGTCGGGCGCCGCCGACGACCCCGGGAAGGACCTTCAGACGAGCATCAACGCGATGAGCGGCGAGCCGATGTGGAAGGACATGCTCGGCGACGACCGCGAGAAGTTCATCGAGTTCTACAAGTCGACGTACACCGACTATGTCAAGCACCCCTCGATGCGGGCGATGATCGAGAAGGTCAGGAGAAACGAGCCGCTGACGGAGGCGGACATCCGGGCCAACCGGCTGGGCATGGTCGAGGTGGCCACCGAGCCCAAGGTCGTCGACTCGGTGACGCAGATCGCCAACGGCGTCCTCGACCGGCTCAGCGCCGACCGCAAGCCGATCGCGGAGCTGCTCATCGGCCGGCTCGTCACGGCGCTCAGCGCCGCGCGGCCCAAGCGCCCGGCCGGGTTCACCACCTTCCAGACCGAGCTGGGCCCCGACCAGTTCGTCGTCTACTCCATCGGCACCAACGCCCGCCCCGACATGGCCCGGAACGTCGGCTCCGGCGGCACCGACATCCTCATCTACCCCGCACCGATCAGCCTCTACCGCAAGCATCTCCGCATCGCGTACTGAACCCCGCCCACCATCCCCATCTCCGGGAAGCCCGCATGAGTTCCGACACCGGCCAGGTTCACAAGCTCGTCATCATCGGCTCCGGCCCGGCCGGGTGGACCGCGGCCATCTACGCCGCGCGGGCCAGTCTCGACCCGGTGTGCTTCGTCGGCGTGCCCAAACAGACCCCCTCGATTGTCCTTCCGGGCGGGCAGCTCATGCTCACCACCGACGTCGAGAACTACCCCGGCTTCCCCGAGGGCGTCACCGGCCCGGAGATGATGAAGAAGTTCCAGGAGCAGGCCGAGCGATTCGGCACCCGCGTCGTGCAGGACGACGTGGTCGGGGTGAACTTCAAGGCCAGGCCGTTCGAACTCCGCACGGCCTCCAACGGCACCGTCCGTGCCCACGCGGTGATCATCGCCACCGGCGCCGTCGCCAACTGGCTGGGCCTGCACAACGAGATGCGCCTGGCCATGAGCGGCGGCGGCGTCTCGGCCTGCGCCGTGTGCGACGGCGCCCTGCCCATGTTCCGCAACAAGCCTCTGGCCGTTGTGGGCGGCGGCGACACCGCGATGGAAGAGGCCACCTATCTCACCAAGTTCGCGTCAACCGTCTACGTCATCCACCGGCGCGACGCCCTGCGGGCCAGCAAGGTCATGCAGCAGCGGTTCATGAGCAAGCCCAACGCCAGGGTCGTGTGGAACAAGGTCGTCGTCGACGTCCTCGGCACCGACTCCATCGAGGGCGTGATGCTCGAGGACACCGTGACCCGCGAGCGCTCGACCCTCCCGGTGTCGGGGCTCTTCGTGGCCATTGGCCATACCCCCGCCACGCAGTTCCTCGGGGGCTCCGGCGTCCGCCTCACCGACAAGGGCTACATCCACCTCGAGCACCGTCACTCGGCCACCAACATCGACGGAGTCTTTGCCGCCGGCGACGTGGCCGACGCTGAGTACCGCCAGGCGGTCACGGCCGCGGGCATGGGCTGCCAGGCCGCCCTCGACGCCGAGCGATGGCTCGGCCGCAACGGGCTGGTCTGACCGCCTCACCTCCGCTCGAACCACCGCCGGGGCCCGCCAGGGGGCCGGTGTCACGCGAACCATGGGTTGTGGGTGTGGGAGAGAAGAGGCCTGGGGGCGGGGGAGCGTGGGGGGGGGAATGCCCGGGAGAGGACTCGAACCTCCATCTCCTTTTACGGAGACCAGCACCTCAAGCTGGCGCGTCTGCCAATTTCGCCACCCGGGCGGGGTGTGGAATGAGGGGTAAAGGATACCCGCCAACGCCCTTCCGGGAAAGTCGCCGGAGGGGGTGCCTGCTCGGCCCCCGTTCCGCCGGCGGTGGGGGGCGGGCCCTTCCGCGGGCCGTCAACCCCGGCCGGTTGACCGGGCGCGGCCCGTGCGGCGACGCGGGGGAATGATCATCCGATGCTGTCCGGGCTGAACTTCGAGCACCTGCCGATGACCGCCGAGCAGCGCCGCGAGGGCCAGGAGGTCCTCGACCGGGTGCGCCGACGGGCCTTCCCGCCCGTGTGGACGCGCGTCTGGGAGTGGTTCGTGGGCTCGACGCTCCTGAAGATCGCCGCGGTGCCCGTGGGCGCGGTGCCGGCGCTGGCGTTGACCATCGGCCTCGGATGGCATCCGGCGGTGGCGCTGATCGTCTGCATCGGGTCGGTGCTCGCGGCGCTGCAGCTCTCGCTGAGCCTCGCCCGCGGTCAGGAACGCCGGCGTCTGAAAACGCTCATCGAACGGCTTGAGCAGGAGCTGGCCGAGGGGCTGATCGAGGTGGTGACGCTTCGGGCCCGCGCCGCGCTGGCGGTGCCCGTCGGCCCGTGGCACATGGGCCGCATCGACTATCTGTTCCAGATCGGCGACGGCGTCTATCTCGCCATCCCCGAGTCGGCCGAGCGTCCGATGGGCTACGCCGCCGAGGGGCCATCGCGCGTGCCGCTCGAACTTGTGCAGGCCACGCTGCCGGTCTCGCAGATGCCGCTTCGGGCCGGCAGCCGCATCGACCGCTTCGGCCCCGGCCGTGTGCTCCGCGGCGGGCGGTGGGAGGGGTTCATCGCCCGCTCCTCGTCGGACCCGTACTTTCGGCCATTGGCCGAGGACGACCTGCCCGAAGAACTCGCCCGCGAGCTGCGGCGGCTGTTCCCTCCCGCCGGCCCGGATCCCGCGTAAGCGGCGACGACCCTGCCGGGCACCGCGTGGCCTATCGATGCGCTGAGCCCGCGGCGGAGGGTTCCGTGGTGACGGGGAAGTTGGTGGGAGGGCGGGGGGGGAGTGGAGCGGGGGGGTCAGGTCAGCCAGCGTCCGCCGTCGAGGCGCAGGATCTCGCCGGTGATGTACGGCGCGTCGAGCGCCAGGAACCGCACGGCGCCCGCGGCGTCCTCGGGCGTGCCCGAGCGGCCCAGGGGCACCCGCGCCAGGTAGCGGGCCTGCATCTCGGCGTCGGCCTCATGTCCACGCTCGGGGAACGCCACCACCCCCGGCGCCACCGCGTTCACCCGCACCCGGGGCGCCAGCGCCACCGCCAGCGTGGAGACCATCTCGGCCAGGGCCGCCTTGCTCATCGCGTAGGCCACGAAGTCTCGGCGCGGCCGCGACAGCGGGCCCAGAGCGTGGATGTCGGCGAACGCCACGATCGCCCCTCCGCCCGGACGCGGGCTCTCGCCGAGGCGTCCCGCCAGCGCACGCGAGAGCAGCAGGGGGGCCAGGGCGTTGACGCGGTACTGCCGAAGGGCGTTCTCGGCCGAGAGCGAAGCCAGCGGGCTCGGTTCGTACACCGACGCGTTGTGGACCAGCACGTCCAACCGCGGCAGAGACGCCGCCAGGTCGATCCCCGCCCGCTCCACCTCGCCGGGGTTATCCAAGTCGAGCGCCCGCGCCGACCCGCGCGAGCCCAGCGCGGCCAACTCGTCGCTCAGCGCCGAAGCCTCGGACCGGCTCGCCCGGAACGTGAAGTGCACGTCGCACCCGGCCCGTGCCAGTTCCAGGGCGACCGCCCGGCCCACCCGCCGCGCGGCCCCCGTGACCAGCGCCGCGGGACGCTCGTGCCGCGCGTTGCTCATTCGCCACCACCTCCGCCCCCGCCACCCCCGCCACCCCCGTCGCCCC
>JACVCL010000101.1 GCA_016742075.1 Phycisphaerales bacterium | reverse complement strand
GCCGGGTGGCGGTGGGGCCGGGTGGTGGGGGGGTTACTTCTTCTTGGCCATATCCATCTGCATCGCGGCGATGGCGTTGGCCTTGTCCGGGAAGAACTGGAACACCTTGTCGAGCCCCGTGAGCAGCATGATCGACCACACCGGGTCGGCCACGCTGCACAGCTTCAGCCGCCGGTCGCTTTCGATCAGGGCCTTGCGCAGCCGCAGCATCTGGGCGATGTTCGACGAGTTGAGGTACGTCACCCCGCCCAGGTTCAGGATCAGGTTGGGCATGGTCCCCGGCTTGGTGTCGCGGAGCTTGGCGTAGATGTCGTTGAGCTCCTCCGAGAGGGCCGGCTCATCGGCGAGGTCGCAGATCACGATGTCGTCGGACCAGTTGGTGCTCATGGCGGACTTCCGGAGGTTCGTCGGAACAGAACGCCGAAAGTCTACCAGACACCCGCCCTCGCCCACGCGCATAATGGCATCCCGGGCCCGGGGGCAGGAGCGAGCGCATGGCGTCGATCGCAGACCGTCTCTCCGTCGTCCGCCCCCGCCTCGCCCGCGCCGGGCAGGAGCACCTGCTCCACTTCTGGGACCGCCTGGCCGACGCCCAGCGCGCCCAGCTGCTGGCCGACCTCGAATCCATCGACTTCGAGCACCTGCCGCGGCTGGTCGACCAGTACGTCCGGAACAAGCCGAACTTCGCCCCCGCCGGCCGCATGGAGCCCGCCCCCTACTACCCCAAAGACGCGCACTCGCCCGTCCGCCACTGGGACCGCGCCGCCTACCGCCGAAAGGGCGAGGAGCTGCTGCGCGCCGGCAAGGTCGCCGCCTTCTGCGTCGCCGGCGGGCAGGGCACCCGCCTGGGCTACGACGAGCCCAAGGGCAAGTACCCCGGCGGAGCCGTCACCGGCAAGCCGCTCTTCCAGTGCCTGGCCGAGTACGTCCTGGCCGCCTCGCGACGCTGGGGCCGGCCCGTGCCCTTCTACGTGATGACCAGCCCCATCAACCACGAGAGCACCGTCGCGTTCTTCCGCGAGAAGAACCACTTCGGCCTCGCCGAGCGCGACGTGATGTTCTTCCCCCAGGGCGTCATGCCCAGCCTCGACCTGCACTCCGGCCGCGTCCTGCTCGACCAGCCCCACCGCGTCGCCACCAACCCCGACGGCCACGGCGGCTCGCTGCGGGCCCTCTGGCACTCCGGCGCCGTCGCCGATATGCGCGCCCGCGGCGTCGAGCACATCAGCTACGTCCAGGTCGACAACCCCCTCGCCCGCGTCATCGACCCCGTCTTCATCGGCCTCCACGCCTCGGCCCCCGACTCCTCGGGCGAGATGTCCTCCAAGATGGTCGCCAAGGTCGACCCCGCCGAGAAGGTCGGCGTCTTCGCCAGCGTCGACGGCAAGACCCAGGTCATCGAGTACTCCGACCTCCCCGCCGAGCTCGCCCAGTCGCGCGACGCCGACCACACCCTGCGCTTCTGCGCCGGCTCCATCGCCATCCATCTCATCGGCGTCGAGTTCGTGGCCCGCCTCAACGCCGGCGGCGGATTCGCCCTGCCCTTCCACCGCGCCGAGAAGAAGGTCCCCTTCGTCGACCAGGCCACCGGCCAGCGCGTCGAGCCCAAGGCCCCCAACGCCGTGAAGCTCGAGACCTTCGTCTTCGACGCCCTGCCCCTCGCCCGCGCCTCCATCGTCGTCGAGACCGACCGCATCGAGGAATTCGCCCCCATCAAGAACGCCGAGGGGCAGGACTCGCCCCACACCTGCCGCCGGCTTCAGACCGAGCGCGCCGCACGCTGGCTCGAGGCCGCCGGCGTCCAGATCCCGCGCGACCCCACCGGCCACGCCCAGTGCACCCTCGAGATCGGCCCCCTCTCGGCCATGGACCCCGAGGACATCCCGGGCATCAAGGGCCTGCCCCGCCGCATCGAGCCCGGCGCGTCGCTGGCCCTGTAGGCCAACCGCTCACCGCCGCCCGAACACCCCCCGCAGCCGCCGCACCGGCGGACGGTTCTCATCCTCAAAGTCGTCGATCGGCCCCAGCGTGCCCAGGCCCGCCGACGCCATGCACCCCGACAACTCGCCCGCCGTCAGCGCCCAAGGCGGGCCTCCCGCCGGGTCCATCGCCTCGCCCTCCCCGCGCCCGCGGCAGATCGCGATCAGCACCCCGCGCCCCCCCAGCAGCCGCGCCATCCCCGCCGCCAGCGGCTCGCGGAATTCCGGCGGCAGCGCCTGCAGCGTGTGCACCTCCACCACCAGGTCGAACCGCTTCATCAGGTTGCTCGGCAGGTCGAACACGTCGGCCCGCACGAACGACCCGGCCATCCGCGGCCGCAGCCGCCGCGCCGACTCCACCGCGTGCCCGCACGCGTCCAGCCCCACCACCTCGTACCCGCGCTCGGCAAACAGCGCCGCATCCTCCCCCAGCCCGCAGCCCACCACCGCCACCCGCGCCCCCGGACGCAGAAACTCCCGCTCCCGCGCGTCCAGCCACCGCACCAGCGACGGGCACGGCTTCCGATGCGCCCACGGGATGCGCGACACATCGCCCCCCGCCTCCGCGTAGATCGCGTCAAACTTCCGCAGCCACTCGTCGGCCCGCTGCCGCATCTCCGGGCTCACCAGCGACGAACCCGCCGCGCCGGGTTTCACCTCCACAGCGCGGGCGGCGACCGAGGCCGAACGTTCGATGGTGGACTGCGACATCGCCGCGCTCCTTGCGGATCACCACGCCGGCTTCCGCACCCCCAACCCGCTCCACGCACCTCCGGATGGACCAACGCTCCGGTCCCGAACACCCCCGCACCACCGCCCGATTCCCGGTACCGGGCATCGGGAAGGCTACCACCCATCACCCACTCGCACCAAGGGTTATCCCGCGGATTGGGGCGGATTGCCCGCCGCCAAACCCCCAAGTGTTACGTTTTACCGATCCCCCTCCCGCCCCCGGGTCGCGCCGAACGCCCCTCAGCCGGGCTCATGCCGGGCGATTTCCTATCCTCGCTCCGTGGCCCGCTACCGGCTCACGCTCGCCTACGACGGCTCGGCCTTCCACGGCTGGCAGAAGCAGCACCCCTCGGTGCCCACCGCCCCCGATCAGCCCGCCCCCGGCGAAACCCTCCGCACCGTCCAGGCCGCCGTCGAACGGGCCGTCGCTGAGGCCGTCCGCCAGCCGGTGATCGTCATGGGCTCGTCGCGCACCGACTCGGGCGTGCACGCCCAAGCCCAGACCGCCGCCTTCACCGTCGCCGAGCCCCGCCACGGCGCCCCCGACGACCGCCTGGCCCTGGCCATCAACGCCCGCCTGCCCGGCGATGTGCTCTGCCTCGACTGCCGCCGCGCCGACCCCGATTTCGACCCCGTCTCCGACTGCCTCGCCAAGGGCTACCGCTACACCATCGCAGTCGGCCCCACCCGCCCGCTGTGGGACCGCGCCCGCGCGCTCCACGTCCACCAAACCCTCGACACCGACGCCATGGACGCCGCCGCCCGCCTGCTCGTCGGCGAGCACGACTTCGCCGCCTTCGCCGCCGCCGGCCACGGCCGCACCAGCACCGTCCGCACCATGTTTCTCTCGCGCGTCGCACGCGACGCCGCCGAGCCCGATCGGATCCACATCGACGTCGCCGCCGGCGGGTTCCTCTGGAACATGGTCCGCATCATCGTCGGCACGCTCATCGAGGTCGGCCGCGGCCGCGCCGCCCCCGACGAGATCGCCGCCATCCTCGCCTCGCGCGACCGCCAGCGCGCCGGCCCCACCGTCCCCCCGCACGGCCTGTGCCTCCGCTGGGGCCTCTTCCCGGGCGACCCGCCCCCGCCCGACCTCGACCCCTCACTCCTCCCCGCGATCGCCGCCGCCGCCCAGCGCAAGCGCGCCCGCGCCGCCGAACCCCTCGACGCCGGGGACCCCGCGTGAAGCCCCTGCGCATCCTGCACATCTCCACCCGCCTCATCATCGGCGGCTCGCAGGAGAACACGGTCCTCTCCTGCGAAGGCCAGGCCCGCCTCGGGCACGATGTGCACCTGGCCTTCGGCCCCATCTACGGCCCCGAGGGCTCGATGCTCGCCCGCGTCGCCGCCTTCCGCACCGCCGACGGACGAGCCATCACCACCCACGAGGTCCCCGACCTCGTCCGCGATCTCAGCCCGCGCCACGACCTCCGCGCCTACCACCAGCTCCGCGCCCTCATCCGCCACCTCCGGCCCGACATCGTGCACACCCACTCCAGCAAGGCCGGCATCCTCGGCCGCCTCGCCGCGTGGCACGAGATGAAACGCAACTGGTTGGCGGACCCTTCCGGCGCCGCTTCCGGGGCCGCTTCCGGGGGCCCTTCCGGGGGTCCTTCCGGGGGCCAGCCCGCGCCGGAACCGGGCCTCTGGGCTCCCGGCATCGTCCACACCATCCACGGCCCGCCCTTCATGCCCGCCGAGGGGTCCGCCGCGCGCCGGCTCAAGACGCGCCTCGTCAACACCCTTTACACCCTCGCCGAGCGCCGCGCCGCCCGACGGTGCCACCTCATCGTCAGCGTCGCCGACGCCATGACCGCCCAGTTCCTCGCCCGCGGCATCGGCCGGCCGGCCCAGTACCGCACCGTCTACTCGGGCATGGAGACCGACGCGTTCCTCGCCGCCGGCGCCGCCGACCGCGCCGAAGCCCGCCGCGCCGCCGGCGTGCCCGACGACCGATTCGTCGTCGGCACCGTCGCCCGCCTCGCCGAGCACAAGGGCCACGACGACCTGCTCGACGCCCTCGCCCCGATCGCCCGCGAACGCAACCTTCACCTGCTCTGGGTGGGCGACGGCTGGTGGCGCCCGCGCCTCGAGGCCCGCCTCGCCGCCTCAGGCCTGGCCGAACGCGTCACGCTCACCGGCCTCGTGCCCCCCGAGCGCGTGCCCGCCCTCATCCGCGCCATGGACCTGCTGGTCCACCCCAGCCTGCGCGAGGGACTGCCCCGCACCGTTCCCCAGGCGCTGCTCACCGGCGTGCCCGTCGTCGCCTACGACGTCGACGGCACCCGCGAGGCCTGCATCGACGGCGTCACCGGCCGCCTCGTCCCCCCGGGCGACCGCGAAGGGCTCCGCCGCGCCGTGCTCTGGATGCTCGAAAGCGACCAGCGCCGCCGCGCCACCGCCGAGGCCGGGCGCGAACTCTGCCGCACACGCTTCGCCGCGCAGACCATGGTCCACGAACTGGAGAAGATCTACGCCCTGGCGTTGGATTCCTGACCATGCGCCGCCTCACCCGCCCCCCGCCCCTGGCCCGCCTGCTGCTCGCCGCGCTCTTCGCGGCCGCGCCGGGCCCGCATGCGCCAGCGCAAACCCTCAACCTCGACCCCCCCTCGGCCCCCGCCGTCGGCGACGAGGGCGCCGTCGCCGCCGCCGCGCGCCGCATGGCCGACGAGGCCCGCGACCTGGCCCCCCAGCCGGAGCACACCGGCGCCGAACACCTCGCCCGCCGGGCCGCCGCCGCTTGGCGCACCCTCGCCGCCCGCCTGCTCCGGGCCGACGGCCGGGGCGACGCACGCGTCTCGCCCATCGCCGTGCTCCGCGGCCTGCAGATGGCCCACTCCGCCCACGCCCTCGACGAGGCCCTGGGCCTCGCCGCCGCGCCGGGCGCCGACGCCCCCTTCGCCTGGGCCGACCGCCCCGCCGCCCGCGCCGCCTCCGACCGCTTCGCCGCCGCCGTCGAGGCCGCCGCCGGCCCGCTCGCCGCGCCCGAAACCATCGCCACGGCCGACGAACTCGACCGCCTGCTCCGCGACACGCTGGGCGACCTCGCCGACCTGCCCCCGCACGGTCAGGGCCTCACCGCCGATATGGTCTCCGCCGCGTGGCCCGCCGGGCGCGGCAGCGCCCAGCCGGCCCCCGACGACGCCGCCCTCATCGCCCGCCTCGACGCCGCCGCGGCCGCCGCCGGCTTCGCCGCCAACCCCCTCTTCAAAGACCGCCGCGACCTCCTCGCGGCCGCCCTCGCCCGCCCGCTGCTACGGCCCGCGGCGCAGGCTCAGGCCGCCGCCATCGCCGGCGCCCTCGACCTTCTCCGCCTCGCCCCCGACGCCCGCTGGATGGCCGCCGAAAACCGCGAACGCCTCGCCGAGTTCTTCGCCGATGCGCTGGCCCGCCTCGCCGACCGCGCCCGGCGCAGCGAGGCCGATCTCACCCTGCGCGCCCTCGCCGGCCTCGCCGCCGCCGCGCAGGCCGAGGCCGACCTGCGCCCCCTCCGCGCCGGCCCGCCGGCCGACACCCGCCCCGCCCAGCAGGCCCTCGACCGCACCCTCCTCCGCCTGCGCGAAGGCGACGACCCCGCCACCGCCCTCAGCGCCGCCGACCTCATCGCGCGCACGCTCCGCGTCAGCATCGCCGCGCGCTCACTGGCCGAGCCCAAGGCCCGCGTGCGGGGGCTCGCATCCAGTTTCCGCCAGGTCCGCCGCGCCCTCGAGGCCGCCGAGAAGCGCGCCCTCGCCGCGCTGCCGCGCCTCGCTTCCGAGGCCGGCCGCACCCCCTCGCCCGACGCCGTCACGCTCCTCCTCCGCCACCGCCAGACCGGCGAACTTCTCGCCGACCTCGACAAGGCCGACGAAGCCCTCGCCGCCCTCCGCGCCGGCAAAGAGCCCGAGGGCCTCGCCGCCGCCAAGGCCGCCGAGGCCCTCATCCTCGACCTCGCCGACGAAGCCCAGCGCGACGCCGCCGCCGAGCGCCTCGCCCGGCTCCACGCCATGCTCCGCCTCTGGCCCGCCGATCCCGGCCCCTTCGCCTCCGCCGCGGCCGACGCCCGCCGCGCCTGGCTCGGCGCCTGGTCCTCGGGCCTCGACGACACCGCCGGCTCCGCCGCCGCCCTGGCACGCCTGAAGCAGTGGGGGGCCATGGCCCGTGCCGCCGAGCAGGCCGCCGACGCCCGCGCCAACGCCGCGCTCGAGGCCTGGTCCGCCGCCGAGATCCGCCGCCCCGAGCGCACCGCTCTGCGCGATGCCCTCCAGAACATCCTCGCCGCCGCGCCCACCGACGCCCGCGCCGCCGAACCCCTCGCCCGCGCCGCCCCGCTCCGCCTCCTCGCCCGCCTGCTCGACCGGCTCCCCCCGCCCCAGACCCCCTTCGACCGCGCCGGCCTCCCCGCCGCCGTGGCCCGACTCGCGGCGCCACCCGCCGGCTCGGCCATGCTCCTGCCGCACCGCGCCGACCTCGCCGACTTCTCCCGCTGGCTCGCCGAGCTCGCCGCCGCCCGCGACCGAGCCGATCAGCGCCTCGCCAACGAGATCCTCACCCACCTCGCCGGCATCGCCGAGCGCCTGCTCGACGCCCCTGAACTCACCGAACCCTGACCCCCCCACACAGCCCTCACATCCAAGCCCTCCACATCTAAGCCCTCCACATCCAATCCCCCCACGCCCAGCCCGATACGTCCGGTCACTTCACCACCGCACATCATCCGCCCCGCCCCGCCCGCCTGAGCGCCCGGCGAACACCCTCCAAGGAGCCCCCATGGCCAACATCCTCGTCGTCGGCCCGCACCCGGATGATCAGGAAGCCGGCATGGGCGGCACCGTCGCCAAGCTGGCCCGCCAGGGCCACGACGTGCTGCTCCTCGACATCACCAACGGCGAGCCCACCCCGCACGGCGACCCCGTCACCCGCGCCGCCGAGGCCGCCGAGGCCGCCCGCATCCTCGGCGGCGAACGCGGGCCTCTCAAGCGCTACCTCCTCGGCCTCACCAACCGCCAGGTCGAGCACGCCCTCGACGCCCGCCACCTCGTCGCCTCCGTCATCCGCGCCCACCAGAGCCAGATCATCTTCACACCCTTCTTCGAAGACGCCCACCCCGATCACCGCGCCGTCACCCGCATCGTCGAAGACGCCCGCTTCGACGCCAAGCTCACCAAGATGACCTTCCCCGAGCCCCCCGGCCTCGCCGAGCTCCTCGGCCGCTCCCCCAACCAGCCCGACTCGCGCATCTACCCCAAGTGGCTCTTCTACTACTACGCCACCCACCTCCGATGGGTCGCCAACCCCGTCTTCTGCGTCGACATCTCCGACACCGTCGACACCAAGATCGCCGCCATGGAGGCCTACGTCACCCAGTTCGGCACGCCGCCCCCGCCCATGAAGAACGCCGGGCTCCCGCCCCGCGCCCTCCCCGGCCGCACCGTCCGCGAGTGGGTCAGCGCCGTCAGCGGCTACTTCGGCAGCCGCATCGGCACCCGCCACGCCGAGCCCTTCTACACCAAAGAGCCCATCGCCCTCGCCTCCTTCGAC
>JACVCL010000100.1 GCA_016742075.1 Phycisphaerales bacterium | reverse complement strand
CGGTGGCACTGACCTTGAGCACCGCACCACTGGCCAGGCGATTGAGTTCGAGCTTGGCCTTGAGCAAGGGCAGCGGGCAGTTGAGCCCGCAGGCGTCCAGTTCGGCATCGAAGGCCACTACGTCTGTCATCGTCGACTCCCTGGGAAAGCCGCTAGGATACCCAAGCCCTTGCAACCCTGGCCAGCGCGGTAGCTGGCCGGCTACAGTAACGCCTTTGCCGCCCGAGAGCCTTGAGTGCATGACTTTTCTGCGCCCCACCCTGTTGACGCTTGCCTGCCTGTTTGCCGCACATACCGGCGCCAGTGACCTGCCGTCGCTGGGCGACGCGACGGTGGCGGTGCGTGGCGGCCGCGAGGCCGACCCTTCGTCGGGGGCGATCCTGACGCCGATCGTGCAGTCGACGACGTACGTGCAGGAGGGTGTGGGTCGGCACAAGGGGTACACGTACTCGCGTGCGTCGAACCCGACGGTGGCGGCGTTGGAGCGGGCGCTGGCGGCGTTCGAGGCTGGGCGCGACGGCGGGGCGCGGTCGCACGAGGCGATCGCGTTCTCGAGCGGGATGAGCGCCATCAGCACGCTGGCGCTGGCGACCTTGAGGGCCGGCGATGAGGTGATCGTGTCGGAGGTGGTGTACGGCGGGACGGTGCGGCTGGTGCAGCGCGTGCTGGAGCCGCTGGGGGTGGCGGCGCGGTTCGTGGACACGGCCGACCTGGCGGCGGTGGGCTCGGCGGTGTCGGGGCGGACGCGGCTGATCTTCATCGAGACGCCGGCCAACCCGACGCTTCGGCTGACGGACATCGGGGGTGTGGCGAAGATCGCGCGGCAGGCCGGGGCGCTGCTGGCGGTCGACAACACGTTCCTGACGCCGGCGATCACGCGGCCGATCGACCACGGGGCCGATGTGGCGGTGTACTCGACGACCAAGCACATCGAGGGTCACAACGCGACGATCGGCGGGGCGCTGGTGGTGAACAACCCGGAGCTGGCCGAGCGGCTGCGGCTGATCCGCAAGACGCTGGGGGCGATCCAGAGCCCGTTCGAGGCGTGGCTGACGCTGAGGGGGCTGAAGACGCTGCCGCTGAGGATCCGCGAGCACTCGAAGAACGCGTCGGTGATCGCGCGGTTCCTCGAGCAGCACCCGGGCGTGGAGCGGGTGAACTACCCGGGGCTGGCGGGGTTCCCGCAGGCGCAGCTGGCGTGGCGGCAGCACCGGCTGCCGTCGAGCGACCGGGCGCTGCACGGCGGGATCCTGAGTTTCGAGGTGAAGGGTGGCGTGGAAGCGGGCGTCCGCGTGCTGGAGGGGGTGCGGATCCCGTCGCTGGCGGAGAACCTCGGGGCGGTGGAGAGCCTGATCACCCACCCGGTGACGATGACGCACGGCGACGTGCCCCGCGAGCAGCGCGAGCGGGCGGGGATCACCGACGGGCTCATCCGGCTGAGCGTGGGGCTCGAGGACCCGCTGGACCTGATCGACGACCTGGACCGGGCGATCGACGCGGCGGTGCGCGGCGATCGGGCGGCGGTGAGCATCTCGACGAGCCCCGCGGCGGCGGCGGCGGTCCTGAGCGGGCCGGAGGTGGCCCATGTGTGACCGGGTTTCCGCGGAGGTCGCGCGGCCGGAGGCGCCGATCGCGGTGCTGAAGTTCGGGAGTTCGATCATCGAGACCGACGCGCACGCGGCGGTGGTGGTCGAGGAGTGCCGGCGCTGGCAGGAGCGGGGCTACGCGGTGATCGCGGTGGTCTCGGCGGTGGCGGGGGAGACCGACCGTCTGCTGTCGTACCCGCGGTCGCTGGGCGTGGCCGAGCCGATCGAGGCGGTGGCCCGGCTGGCCGAGCTGGGCGAGGCGAGGTCGGTGGCGCTGGTGGGCTTGGCGTGCCACCGGGCGGGTGTGGAGGCCCGGCTGGTGGACGCGTCGCAGTTGGGCCTGCTGACGGGGCGTGATCCGCACGGAGGAGAGGGGGATCTGGACGCCCAGCCGGTGGGGCTGAGCGGGGCGGAATGGCTGGCGGGCGAGGCGCGGCGGGCCGGTCTGGCGGTGGTGCCGGGGTTCGTCGGCCGGACGCCCGACGGGCGGGCGCAGCTGCTGGGCCGCGGCGGGAGCGACCTGACGGCGATCTTCATCGCGGCGGCGGTGGGGGCGGCGCGATGTCGGCTGGTGAAGGACGTGGACGGCCTGTACGACCGCGACCCGAACGCGGAGGACCCCGGGCTGCCGCCGGCGAGGCGGTACGCGTCGATCCGCTGGGACGATGCGCTGGGCATCGACGGGCGGATCGTGCAGCACAAGGCCGTGGCGTTCGCCAGGCGGCTGGCCGTGGGTTTCGAGGTGGGCGCTGTCGGAGGGCACCGCGTGTGCACGCTCGTGGGGCCCGGCGAGACCCGATTCGACACCGGGGCGGGCGCGGCGCTCGCCGAGGACCGCACGCCCGTCGGCGGAGGAGCGACCCTGTGAGCCACAGTTCAGATCAGGCGGGACCCGGCGGCGTCGAGCGTTTCGAGACGCGGCTGGTGCGGTTCGAGGCGTGCCCGGGCGATCCGCACCGGGCGACGGCGACGCCGATCTACCAGACGGCGACGTTCGAGCAGGAGTCGGCGCTGGAGTTTGGCGAGTACGACTACACCCGCAGCGGGAACCCGACGCGGGCGGTGCTGGAGCGGCAGTTGGCCGCGCTCGACGGCGGCGGGCGGGCGCTGGCGTTCGCCAGCGGGCTGGCGGCGCTCACCGCGGCGACGCGGCTGCTGGAGCCGGGCGACGAGCTGGTGGCGGGGGACGACCTGTACGGCGGGGCGTACCGGCTGTTTGCGCGCGTGGCGTCGGAGCGCGGCGTGCGGGTGCGGTACGCGGACCTGGCGGATCCGGAAGCGGCGGAGCGGGCGATCGGGCCGCGGACGCGGCTGGTGCACGTGGAGTCGCCGACGAACCCGCTGCTGCGGATCGTGGACCTGCGGCGGCTGGCCTCGGTGTGCCGCCGGCAGGGGGCGCGGCTGCTGGTGGACTCGACGGCGATGTCGCCGTACCTGCAGCGGCCGCTGGAGCTGGGGGCCGACATCGTGCTGCACTCGGCCACGAAGCTGCTGAACGGCCACGGCGACGTGACGGCGGGGGCGCTGGTGGTGCGCGACGGCGAGCTGGGCGAGCGGCTGGCGTGGACGCAGAACGCCGAGGGGGCGGGCTTGGCGCCGTTGGAGTCGTTCCTGCTGCTGCGGGGGCTCAAGACGCTGGCGGTGCGGGTGGACCGTCAGCAGCGGACGGCGCTGGAGGTGGCGCGGTTCCTGGAGGGGCACCCGCTGGTGGGTCAGGTGCGTTTCCCGGGGCTGGCGGGGCACACCGGGCGGGCGGTGCACGAGCGGCAGGCCTCGGGCCCGGGGGTGGTGCTGAGTTTCCAGACGGGCGATGTGCCAACGTCGGCGCGGCTGGTGGAGGGGCTGCGGCGGTTCTCGATCGCGGTGAGTTTCGGCAGCGTGCAGTCGACGGCGAGCCTGCCGTGCCGGATGAGCCACGCGAGCATCCCGTCGGAGGTGCGGGCGGCGCGGCGGCTGCCGGAAGACCTGGTGCGGCTATCGATCGGCCTGGAGGCGGCGGAGGACCTGATCGCCGACCTGGAGCGGGCGATCGGCGAGGCCGCGGCGGGGCGGCGGCCCGAGCCGGCGGCGGCCGAGGCCTCCGGCGCGGCGTTTTGACGCGCCCTTCGGGCCCGGGGGACACTGGTGGCACCCACCCCCAGCCCGGAGGAGCGTGCCATGCCCCTGCCCGCCTACGAGAAGCTCGGCCAGTTCTACCTCGGCAAGCGGTACGACCTTGGATCGCGGACGCGGACCGACGACCTCTTGCTGTACGACTCGAAGGACCTGGTGACCCACGCGGTGTGCGTGGGCATGACGGGCTCGGGGAAGACGGGCCTGTGCCTGGGGGTGCTGGAAGAGGCGGCGATCGACGGGATCCCGGCGATCGTGGTCGACCCCAAGGGCGACCTGGCGAACCTGCTGCTGACGTTCCCGGGGCTGAAGCCCGAGGACTTTCGGCCGTGGATCAACGAGGAGGATGCGCGCAAGAAGGGCGTTGATCCGGACACCTTCGCGCGGCAGCAGGCCGAGCTGTGGGCGCGGGGGCTGGGGGAGTGGGGCCAGGACGGCGAGCGGATTGCGAGGCTGAAGGCGTCGGCCGACTTCGCGGTGTACACGCCGGGATCGGGCGCGGGGCTGCCGGTGTCGATCCTGCGGAGCTTCGCGTGCCCGCCTCCGGAGCAGATGGAGGACGGGGAGATCCTGCGCGAGCGGATCGCGACGACGGCGACGAGCCTGCTGGGGCTGCTGAAGATCGAGGCCGACCCGATGACCAGCCGCGAGCACATTCTGCTGGCGGCGATCATCTCCGACGCGTGGTCGCGCGGGCAGGACCTGGACATCCCGGCGCTGATCCAGCGGATCCAGCAGCCGCCGTTCACCAAGCTGGGGGTGATGGAGGTGGAGACGGTTTACCCGGCCAAGGAGCGCTTCGGGCTGGCGATGGCGCTGAACAACCTGGTGGCGTCGCCGGGTTTCGCGGCGTGGCTGACGGGCGAGCCGCTGGACATCGGGGCGATGCTGTTCACGCCGGAGGGGCGGCCGCGGGTGAGCATTTTCTCGATTGCGCACCTGGGCGACGCGGAGCGGATGTTCTTCGTGGCGCTGCTGATGAACCAGGTGCTGGGGTGGACGCGGGCGCAGTCGGGCACGACGAGCCTGCGGGCGCTGGTGTACATGGACGAGATCGCGGGGTACTTCCCGCCGGTGGCCAACCCGCCGAGCAAGCAGCCGATGCTGACGATGATGAAGCAGGGGCGCGCGTTCGGCGTGGGGATGGTGCTGGCGACGCAGAACCCGGTGGACCTGGACTACAAGGGCCTGGCCAACGCGGGGACGTGGTTCATCGGTCGGCTGCAGACCGACCGCGACAAGCAGCGCGTGCTCGACGGGCTGGAGGGCGCCGCGACGCAGGCGGGGGCGAGGTTCGACCGGTCGGAGTTCGACCGGATGCTCTCGGCCCTGGGGCCGCGGGTGTTTCTGATGAACAACGTGCACGAGGACCACCCCGAGGTGTTCGAGACCCGGTGGTGCCTGACTTACCTGAGGGGCCCGCTGACGCGGCAGCAGATCAGGCAGTTGACCGAGGCCCGGGGCAAGGCCGCGGCGGCTCCGGCGCCGGCGGCCGCGGCGCCGCGGGCCGCGGCGGCGAACGCGGGCGGCGGTGGGACGAATGGGGCGAGCGGGGAGGCCGGTGCTGGCGGGAGTGGTGGTGGAGGTGGGGGGGGGAGGCCGGTGCTGCCGGCGGAGATCCCGCAGTACTTCCTGCCGTGCCGCGAGGGCGGGCCGGTGGTGTACCGGCCGATGCTGCTGGGCAGCGGGCGGGTGTATTACAGCGACGCCAAGTCGGGCGTGGACCAGGAGGTTCCTGCGGCGATGCTGGTGCCCTTCGGCGAGGGGCCGGTGGTGGTGGACTGGGACCACGCCGAGGCGACGGAGCTGACCGACACCGACGTGGAGCGCGAGCCCGCGGCGGCGGGGGGCTTTGCGCCGCTGCCCGCGGCGGCCGCCAAGCCCAAGAGTTACGAGGACTGGAAGAAGTCGTTCGCCGACACGCTGTACCGCACGCACAAACTCGAGCTGTTCCGCAGCGCGGCGTACAAGGCGGTGTCGAAGCCGGGCGAGAGCGAGGGGGACTTCCGCGCCCGGCTGGCGCACGCGGTGCGCGAGCAGCGCGACGCCGCGGCGGAGAAACTGCGGCAGAAGTACGCGCCGAAGATGCAGACGCTGGGCGAGCGGCTGCGGCGGGCCCAGCAGGCCGAGGCCAAGCAGCGCGAGCAGGCTTCGGCGGCGAAGGTGAACACGGCGCTGAGCATCGGCGCGGCGATCCTCGGGGCGTTCATGGGGCGCAAGACCGTGTCGGCGGCGAACGTGGGCCGGGCGGCCACAGCGGCGCGGGCGGGCAGCCGGGCGGTGCAGGAATCGGGCGACGTGGGCCGGGCCGAGGAGACGGTGCAGGCGGTGCAGCAGCAGCTTTCCGACCTGCAGGCCCAGTTCGACAGCGAGCAGGCGGCGGTGGCGCAGCAGTTCGACACCTCGGCGGCGGAGCTGGAGACGGTGTCGCTGAAGCCCAAGAAGACCAACATCCAGGTCCGGGCGGTGCTGCTGGTGTGGGCGCCGCACACGGGGTCGGGGAAGCCGGCGTGGGCGTGAGGCGGCGGGGCGCCGGGCGGGGAGGGGGCGTTGGGGCGATGGAGCCGCGCGGCCGTGGCCTGTGCGCCGGTGCCGGGGTACCCTTCAGGGTCGCACGCCACCGTGATCGGTTGGCAGGCAACCACCTTCCCGGAGGGTATCGTGAGCCATGCCAACGAGTCCGGTGCATCCGTGAGCCAATCCCCATTGCTCAGGCGTCATCGGGTGGCCGTGTGGTTGTGCTGTGTCATATGTTGTTCAATATTATTAACTGTGACGTGTTCTCCGGTGTTGACCGGATGTCGGCGAGCATACTACCTGCAATTTCGCGGCGCTGATCCTCTTTCCGCCGAGCTCGAGCGTCGGGATTGGCTGCGGAGCATCTCGGCGTACTGCGAGCGGTTTCGGTTTGAACACGATCGTCTGCCTCGGTCCGTTGAGGAGTTGATCGAATTCGATCCGGGCTGCGCTAAGTGGATCAAGTATCAGCCGAGGTGGGCCATCGAGCCGTACAAAAAGCCGGATTTTTCGCTGTTCCAGAGCGACCGTGTGGTCATCGTGATCGATGATCCGGGCCTTGACTGGCCCGGCGATCCGGCGGTCAAAGGTCGATCGCCGGCCTCGTTGGAGAAGCACAGGCTTGTTCTCGCGAGTGACAATCGTGTCTATGTTCGCTCGGCGGTGATCGCGGCCGACGGGGCGCCACCAAACCCCGGTTACGAAAGGTGAGAGACCCCACCACTCCGAGCGTTCATCATGATCCGTACCTCGACGTCATCCGCAGCGGCCTATACTGGACGAAGCCCCAGATCCTGCGAGATGAGGTTTAGTATGCCTGCTGAAGCAGACGAAGCCCAATCGAACCCGCGACTAGCATGATCACACTCCACCCAGATCAGTGCGTGGCTCTCATTGCGATGAGGGACATGCTCAGAAACACAGGGCTCCAGATCGGCTGGCGAATGTCCCGTCGGCTTCCCTATAATTTACCCTGGTCGGATGGCGAGTGCACCCTCATCATTCACGAGCATCATATTCTTACCAGAGATGACCACCGCGACATGCTGATCGAGAGTCTCATGGGCTCCGAATTTGACGAGCTACAGACCGCCGAGAACCACGCCTACGTCACGGAGTCTGAAATTGCATTGCACGTAGCCGATCGACTCGCCCGCCTACTCCAGAGCCCTCGCAAAGTTATCGTTGAGGGCAAGCCTAGGGCTGCCCTTATGGATTACACGCCCTATCAAAACAAGATCATGAGTCACTTTCCAGTGCAACTGTTCGAACGCGATGATGTGTATCAAACGGCATAATACATAAGAGATTATGAGTATAATGCTTCGTGGATCTCCGATTTGACGAATGAACTGAGCGGCTACGGAGACGTCCTGCTCACAGTCGTCCGAGCCGATGGCCCGCCGGTCTCCATCGATTCATTTGACAATCGAGAACTTGGATTCATCGACGCAATCGCGTTGCCCGTTTGCGAACAGAATGCGTGCGCTGTCTGGTGTAGAAATCCGTCGTCAAAGAGTTGATTGCGACCACCGCCGACTCCAATTCGGCGGCGGTGATCCTGCGTCTGTTCCCCGGCGCGGCCGAGGGGCCCGCCGCCGACGCCCGCGAGCGGGTCGAGGTCGCGCTGCCGCCGGTGAGGACGCGATCCCCGCGGGGCTGACGCCCTGGTGGGACGGGCACAGACGGATCTGCAAACCCCGCTCATCCCGCCGGGCTCCCCTCACCCCCGGTCCCCCCGATCCCCCCTGATCTCCCGCAAAAACACCGCAGGCCCGGTGAGCCATCCCATCTTGGGGAGGCGGGCCGGGCCTGGAGCGTTCCGTTTGGTCCGAGCGGGCGAGGCGGCGTGGCCTCTGCATCTCGACGGAGAATGACCCCACGGGGATTCGAACCCCGGTTTCAAGGATGAGAACCTTGCGTCCTAGACCTGGCTAGACGATGGGGCCGTGAGAGACTGGACGAAGCCGAGGCGCCCGCGCTCATCCTCGCGGGGAGGGGAGTATACGCCAGTCCGGGTGGTTTGCCCACTCGGCCGCGGCCACCCGGGCTGGCGTATAC
>JACVCL010000011.1 GCA_016742075.1 Phycisphaerales bacterium | reverse complement strand
CGGTCGTGTGACGGACCTCGGGTCGTCCGAGAAGATCGGACATGCGGGGCCTATCCGAAGGCGGATTCCATTCCACGACGATCAGTTCGGATGGAATCCCATGCCTTTCGAGCTGGCGCAGAAGGATACCGATGGCGTGCGTCGTCCGTTCCGCGTAGCTCGCGGTATAGCCGTCATTGCGCGTCCAGCCAACGATCGTCAGGTAAGGCGTTACCTCACCACCCTTATTTGCGGCCGACATCTCAGACACTTAGAGAGGCTGCCAGAAAAGCTGCGAATAGCCTTCGACCACCAGGCTGCCGAAGTTGATGCGCTTGGTCTTTAGGATCCGCGCGCGGCCATGCTTCTCCAGCTCGAGGATCTTCCCCGGAAAGCCGCGCCAGAAATTCCTGACCTCGTGGGCCTTCCACGCCGTGTAGTCGACGAGACTGTGCTCGTGATCGTACCACTCGTAGATAGGCTCGATGTGGAAGCAGCAAGCCGGCTTCTTCCTCATGATGAAATCCAGGAACTTCTCCCATTGGGTCCCGGTCTGCTCGAGCGCACCGACGGTAAAGATCGCGCTCCCCATCGGCATGTCGAGACTCTCGTCGGGATGGAAGAAGTCGAACCGCCGTCCTGCGACGTTGAAGCCGTGCTTGGCTCGCAGCCCTTCGACGATGTCCACCGACGGGGTCGCCCAGTCCAGGCCAACCACATGCGCCTTGGGGAACTGTTGGGCGACATAGGCGACGTTGAAGCCAGATCCGCAGCCGAACTCGAAGATGTTGTCGTAGGCAGCGAGATGCTTGTTCACGAACCAGGCACGGTAGATCGAATACCAGTTGCTCTCGAAATTCGGGTCTTCCGGCTGCACGAACTGGCGGAAGAGGCGGACGGGCATGCCAGGCCGGATGTACTTGGGCTGAAGAGCCTCAAGCTTGCCGCCGCTCTTCTCGAAATCGTCGAGGTTTTCTCCCCAACCGCGTTCCCAGCGCGACTTGTCCTCGTTCTGGACCAGCGTCAGCCGACGGCTCTCGATCCTCTTGAGAAGATCGAGCACGATCGCATCCCGCTCGGCCCCTTCGAGAACGCGATAGTTCCAGTTCTCGGCCGCAATCGCCTTGAGCGTTGCTTCGGACAGATGATCAAGAGTGGTGCCGAAGATGTCGGCGAAATCGATTGGTTTCAACGAAGGCATGAAAGCTCCCCAGACGCCCGTCGCACAAACGCCGCACTCATAGTCCCCTGCTCTGCCCACCATCAACCGTGATGTTCGCGCCGTTGACCAGACTGGCCTGCCGCGAGCAGAGAAAGGCGACGACCGCCGCAACCTCATCGGGCGTTCCGAGGCGGCCCAGCGGATAATCCCGGTCTATCATCCGGCCGAATCCCTCGGGATCGCGGGCACGCTCGTCGTCGAAGCCGGTGCCTTGAATCTCGATGCCTCCGGGCGCTACGCAATTGAAGGTGATTCCGTCGCGAACCAGATACTCGGTCCGAGACAACGACTTCATGAGGGCGGTTTCAGCGGCCTTCGCCATCGTGAACCACGGCCGGCCGCCACCTTCGTTGCCACCGAAGATCGAGGTGATTGTCACCACGCGACCCCACTTCGCCCGGCGCATCATCGGAAGCACCCGATGTGTGAACCGGATCGCCGCCATGGCGTTCTTTTCATAGACCTCCGACCATACGCGGAGTTCCGTCTCCTCGATGATCGCCTTGCCCCACCGTCCACCCCCGCCAACGTTGTTGATAAGGATCTGAACGTCTCCCCATTCGCGCTCGACGGCGTCCATGAGGCGGGCGACGGTGGAGTCGGAGAAGTCGAAGGGCAGGCCCGCGGCGGCGAAGAGCTCGGGGAGGGGCCGGCTGCCGCCGAGCGAGAGGGCCTTCTTGTAGCGGTCGAGGGCGCTGGGGAGGCCCATTTCGAGCGAGTGGAGCCAGAGGCCCAGGGCGCCGAGGAGGGCGATGCCGTACTCGACGTAGTAGAAGGGGTTGCCGAAGAGGTGGCCCTGGCGCTGCCACTGCCAGGCGCGTTCATCGGCCAGGCCGTCCCAGGAGACGGCGGCGCCGAAGCGGGCGTCGAGGGCGAGCCAGTGCTGGTTGCGCTGGGCGCGGGTGTGGGTGGGGTTGAGATAGATCCAGTGCTGGAAGGCGTCGATGGTGGCGATCCAGGGGAGGATGGAGATGGCCCCCTCGAGGTGCTCGCGGACGGCGCGGCAGCGGTCGGCCTCGGCGGGGTAGAAGCGTCCCCAGAAGGGCATGGTGAGGAGCTCCTGCGACATGCTGGCGACCTCGGCGAACTCGATGGGCGAGTGGCGGTAGGGCAGCAGAGGCTCGGCGCGGCAGAGCATGGAGTGGAAGGCGTGGCCGGCCTCGTGGACCATGGTCTCGAGGTCGCGGTGGAGGCCGGCGGCGTTCATGAAGATAAAGGGGACGCGGTCGCGGTCGCGCATGTACTGGTAGCCGCCGGGGGCCTTGCCCTTGCGGGAGTCCAGATCCAGACATCCCCCACCCCCCCCACTGCCGCCCTTTGCGCCGGCCGGGCGGGCGTTGTCGCCGAGTTCGCGGAGCATGATGGCGAGCTGGGGGTCCATGTCCTGATAGACCAGGCGGGTCTTGGCGAGGAGGTCGTCGCCGTCGGTGAAGGGACGCAGGGGCCGGCGGCCGTGCTCGTCGACGGCGAGGTCCCACGGGCGGAGGGGGGCGATTTTGAGGCTGGCGCGGCGGCGTTCCTGGAAGGCCCTCATCAGGGGGACGCAGCGCTTCTCGATGGCGGCGTGGAAGGCCTCGCACTCGCGGGGGCCGTAGTCGAAGCGGTGCATGCGGCGGAAGGCGTAGTCGCGGTAGTTGGGGAACCCGGCGTTGCGGGCGAGCTGGTCGCGGAGGGCGATCATGCGGTCGTAGATGGTGTCGATGGCGTCCTTGTCGGCCAGGCGTCGGCCGGCGACGCCGCGCCAGGCGGCTTCGCGGACGGAGCGGTCGGTTTCCTGCAGGAAGCGGCCCATCTGGGGCAGGGTGCGCTCGGCGCCCTGGAAGTGGACGGTCATGGCGCCGGAGAGCTGGTCGTACTGCTGGTCGAGCTTGGCGAGCTCGGTTTCGAGGGGGACGTTCTCGGCGCGGAAGAGCTCGACTTCGACGCGGACGGCCCGGTCGAGGACCTCGTAGCGGCGGCGGTCGAGGGGGAAGCGGCCGGCGAGCTCGACCTGGCGGCGGTCGAGGTCGAAGGACCACTGCTTGCGCTTGGGGTCGACGTTCTCGACGAAGGCGGTGTAGGCGGCGTTGGCCCGCTCGTCGTCGGTGTGGCAGGTCATCGCGATATAGAGGTTGGCCTTGGCCTGCGAGCAGGCGGCGTCGAGCTCGCTGCGGTCGATGAGCCAGGATTCGAACTCGGCGGTCGAGCGGACGGGGCGGTCGAGGAGGGTCTTGTGGAGGGGCTCGAGGGTGGACCAGTCGGCGGCGTTGAGCTGCCGGGGAACGAAGTCGGCGGTGGTGGCCATGGGGCTCCTAGTTCGGGGAATGGTGGCAACGATAGGGCCGGGCGCGCGGGACACTGCCGCGGGACGGATAGGCGGCGGCGGAGGGCGTGATGAACGGTGTCTGTTTGGTGAGCCGGTGAGCGGTCCCAAAATCGGCACCGGGAATGCTCAAAGCCCCCGCAATATCTGGGAATTGGCGCCGTATTCCCTTGCAAGCCGAGTGGTTTCGGCCAGATTTCGGGTTGCCGCGCTTCCGGGGCGTGACATCCGTTCCTTCTAGGAGTTCGCCCATGCGGAACGCCCTTCGTTGCTCGGTCGTGGTCCCCGCGGCGTTGCTGGCCGGCCTGAGCGGCTCGGCGTCGGCGCAGAACGGGCTGGGGTTCGTGCACTTCGAGACGCCCCACGTGAGCCCGCTGGCGCTGACGCCCTCGGGGGCGACGCTGCTGGCGTGCAACACGCCGGACGGGCGGCTGGAGGTGTTCGACGTCTCGGGCCCGGCGGGGCTGCCGGTGTACGTGCGGTCGATCCCCGTGGGGTTCGACCCGGTGAGCGTGCGGGTGCGTTCGGAGACCGAGGCGTGGGTGGTGAACCAGATCTCGGATTCGATCAGCGTGGTGGACCTGGCGAGCGGCCGGGTGGTGCGGACGATCCAGACGGGTGATGAGCCGTCGGACGTGGTGTTCGCGGGGTCGCCGCAGCGGGCGTTCGTGTCGGTGTCGGCGCTGAACCAGATCCTGGTGCTGGACCCGGCGAACCCCGGGGCGGCGCCGGTGGTGGTGCCGGTGGCGGGCAAGCAGCCGCGGGCGCTGGCGACGGACGGCACGCGGGTGTACGCGGCGATCTTCGAGTCGGGGAACCAGACGACGATCCTGTCGGCGCCGACGGTGTCGGGGCTGCTGAACCCTTACCCGGGCCGGCCGAACCCTCCGCCGAACACGCCCGGTGGCTTCAGCCCGGCGATCGCGCCGGGGCTTCCGCCGCCGCCGCCGGTGGGGCTGATCGTGAAGAAGGCGGGCACCGGCAACTGGCGCGACGACAACAACGGCAACTGGTCGGCGGCGGTGACGTGGGACGTGCTGGACAACGACGTGGCGATCCTGAGCGGGCTGAACGGGGGTGCGCCGACGGTGACGTATGCGCGCGGGCTGATGAACCTGAACATGGCGCTGGCGGTGAACCCGAACGGGCGGGTGACGGTGGTGGGCACCGACGGCACGAACGAGAAGCGGTTTGAGCCGAACGTGAACGGGACGTTCGTGAAGGTGGTGATGGGCTCGTTCGACCCGGCGGCGCCGGGGGTGGTGACGGTGACGGACCTGAACCCGCACCTGACGTACACCTCGCCGAGCGTGCCGCCGGCGACGCGGAACCTGTCGGTGGGCGACCCGCGCGGGGTGGTGTGGAGCACGTCGCTGGGTCGCGGGTTCGTGGCGGGGATGGGCTCGAACAACATCCTGGTGCTGAACCCCGGGGGATCGCTGGCGCGGGTGGACGTGCCGGCGGGGCCGACGGGGCTGGCGCTGAACGACGCGGCGGGGCGGCTGTACGTGCTGAGCAAGTTCGCGGGGCAGATCACGCTGATCGACGCGGCGTCGGCGACGGTCGTGGGCTCGCGTGCGCTGTTCGACGCGACGCCGCAGTTCGTGAAGAACGGGCGGAAGTTCCTGTACGACACGCGGCTGACGTCGGGGCTGGGGCAGGCCTCGTGCGGGTCGTGCCACGTGGACGGGAAGAACGACGGGCTGACGTGGGACCTGGGCGACCCGTCGGGGACGGTGAAGGTGTTCAACCAGATCTGCGCGGCGCCCCCCGGCGGCGGGCCGCCCCCGCCCCCCGGCGCGTGCGAGAACTGGCACCCGATGAAGGGCCCGATGGCGACGCAGACGCTGGTGGGGATCGTCGGCAACGGCCCGATGCACTGGCGCGGCGACCGCGAGAACCTGGCGGCGTTCAACCCGGCCTTCGCGAGCCTGATGGGCTCGGCCCAGCTGACGGCGGCGGACATGCAGTCGTTCGAGCAGTTTGTCGGCTCGATCTCGGCCCCGCCGAACCCCAACCGCAACCTCGACAACACGCTGCGGAACACGCTGACCACCGAGGGCCGGACGGGCAACCCGGTGAACGGCCAGAACCTGTACCTGAACGCGCCGCTCGACGCGGGCGCGGGCACGTGCAACGCCTGCCACGCGCTGCCGAACGGCGGCACGAACCGGCTGATCATCCCGCGCGGGGCGATCCAGGAGTCGCAGAGCCTCAAGACGCCGCAGCTGCGGAACATGTACCGCAAGACGGGCTTCTCGGCGGGCAGCCTCTCGAACCTCCGCGGCTTCGGCTTCTCGAAGGACGGCTCGGACGACACGCTGATCACCTTCCTGCGGCGGCCGGTGTTCGCCTTCCCGGCCGGGGCGGCGGGCGACCAGCAGCGGCGTGACCTGGAGGCCTTCATGATGTCGCTGGACACCGGCACGCACGCGGCGGTCGGCCAGCAGGTGACTCTCGACGGCACCAACAACAGCGACCCGACCACCACGGCCCGGCTCAATACGTTCGTGTCGCTGGCGAGCGCCACGCCGGCCCCCGTGGGGCTGGTCGTCAAGGGCCGGTACAACGGCCTGGACCGCGGCTTCGTGTACATCGGCGGGAACAACTACCAGTCGGACCGCGTCGGCGAAGTGGTTTCGCACGCAACCCTGACGCTGGCGGCGGGCGCCGGGGCGGAACTGACCTGGACCGTGGTGCCCATCGGCACGCAGCGGCGCGCGGGCATCGACCGCGACGCCGATGGCTCGCTGGACCGCGATGAGCTGGATCTGGGGAGCGATCCGAACGATCCGGCCTCGCGTCCGCCGTGCCCGGGCGACGTCGACGGCAACCGGAGCGTCGGGGCCAACGACCTGTCGGCGCTGCTGGCGGCGTACGGCGCGTCTCAGGGCCAGCCGGGCTTCGTGCAGGCGGCGGACATCGACGGCAACGGCAGTGTCGGGGCGAACGACC
The DNA here is from genome assembly GCA_016742075.1 of Phycisphaerales bacterium. Lineage (GTDB taxonomy): Bacteria > Planctomycetota > Phycisphaerae > Phycisphaerales > UBA1924 > JACVCL01. The sequence goes on along the minus strand of JACVCL010000011.1, from coordinate 35,469 downwards.
TGTCGATCCTGCTGACGAACTTCGGGCGCACGTGCCTGTGAGCCGATCGGCCGGGCGGCGCCCGGCCGGCCGACGACGAACGATCACCCACCCCCGCGAGGGCGCTGCCCCCGCGGGGGTTTTCGTTATCGGCGGGCATGGGGAGGCCCGGCAAACCCGGAGCATTTGGTCCGGAATAACAGCCCGCCGGCGGCACTCCGGAATTCGCGTCGCGAAATCACCCGGCTGTTCCCGCTCAGTGGGGAGTGTGGCGGCCGGGAACGGCGGTATTACGGCCGAACTGCCGGGTTCGATCACCAGATGAGGGCATGGTGTGTGCGGGAGGAGCGGCCGAGAACCTGCCAGATTTTGGCATCCACATGTCCGGGGACTTTCCCGGGGAGACGATGTCAGAAGGGGTTTTGCAGGTTAGATTTCTAGGAGTTCCGACGGGATCCGAAGCCGGGGCGGAGGGATCCTGTCGGGGCGTGGTCGCGATTCGGCTGGTGGTCATCCCCCTGGTGTGTTCCGCCGAGCAACTCGTGTAGCAGGCCCCGCCAAGGCGGCGGAGGCGGCGTGGTTCCGCGCGTGCGATGCGTCGGGCCAAAAGGAAGGACGGTTCGGACCATGAAGAGTCGACTGAACGCTGGACGGCTGGGCGGAACGCGGATGGCGCTGACGTCGCTGCTGGCTGTGCTGACGTGCGCGGGTGCGGCGCTGGTGGCGGGCCTGCCGATGGCGCAGGCCCGGGCCGCGGCGCCGGCGGGCGGGGCGGCCGGGGCGCCGGCCGAGAACGCGGCGGCGGCGCCGGCTCAGGCGGCGGCGCCCGCGGCGAAGGCGGGTCCGGCCGATCTGCTCAAGCAGGCGATGGCGGCGGTGGGTCTGGGCGAGGCTGCGCAGCCGGAGACGACCGTGGGGGTGACGACGACGCTGCCGAACATCGGGATCACCGAGACGGTGGACCAGATCATGGCGCGGGATGCGCTGATGAGCAGGGAGGAGAAGTTCGGCGATGGCTCGCTCAAGATGTTCGTGGAGCGCGAGCTGGAGCCGCTTCCGGGCGCCCGGATGCTGCCGGGTACACCCAGACTGAGCCAGTGGCCGCCGCTGGACGCCAACGCGGCGCCGCCGGCCGGGCGCGGCGACGCCGAGCGGGCGCCGCAGACGCTGGGCCTGAACTTCCAGGGCTACCAGATCAGCGAGACCCCGGGCTTCGTGCCGCCGGACACGATGGGCGAGGTGGGCCCGACGCAGATCATGGTGTTCATCAACGGCGGCATCCGCACGTACAACAAGAGCACGGGGGCGATCTCGGGGCTGAACACGACGACGGACAACTTCTGGACGAGCGTGCGGAACGGGTCGAGCATGTCGGACCCGCGCGTGGTCTACGACCCGATCACGCAGCGCTGGTTCCTGATCATGATCAACACCGTCAACAACAGCAACCGCATCTGCATCGCGGTGTCGAGCGGGCCGTCGATCACGGGCACGGCGTCGTTCACGTTCTTCGGGTTCGCGCACGACAGCATCAGCACGCCGGCGCCGGCGCCGGACGCGGGCGGGTTCTGGGATTACCCGTCGCTGGGCGTGGACGCCAACGCGCTGTACATCGGCGGGAACATCTTCGGTTCGTCGCAGAACGCGTCGCTGATCGTGGTGAACAAGGCGGCGCTGCTGACGGGCACGGTGACGGCGACGGCGTTCCGCGGCCTGCGGAGCGGCGGCAACGCGATGGGCACGCCGATGGGGGTGAGCAACACCGACCCGTCGGCGACGGTGGGCTTCGTGATCGCCGACTCGGCCTCGGCCCCGGGCTCGGGGCTTGAGATCCGGCGGATCAACAACCCCGGCGGAACGCCGACGATCACGACGCTGCCGCGGATCAGCACCATCGCGTACGCGAGCCCGGCGGCCGTGCCGCAGAACGGCTCGACGGCGACGATGGACGCGATCGACACCCGCCTGTTCAACGCCCGCATGTTCCGCGACCGTGTGAACGGGACGTGGACGATCTGGACGGCGCACACGACCCGCGCGAACTCGTCGGGCGTGGGCACCAGCGGCGGCGACCGCAACGCGGGGCGCTGGTACCAGATCGGCTTCCCCGGGGCCTACGCGAGCACGAACCCGACGGTGACGCAGTCGGGCACGCTGTTCGACTCGGCGGCGTCGGGGTTCCGGCAGTACTGGTTCCCGTCGGTGGCGATGTCGGGCCAGGGTCACGCGGCGGTGGGGGCGAGCTTCGCGGGTTCGGGCTTCTTCACGTCGATCGCGACGGCCGGCCGTCTGCGGACCGACGCGCTGGGCACGCTGCAGGCGCCGGCGACGATCGTGAGCGGCACGGCGACCTACGCCCCGCAGGGCGCGACGACCAACCGCTGGGGCGACTACACCGCGACGGTGCTCGACTCGTCGGACGGCCAGACGATGTGGACGTTCCAGGAGTGGGCCAACAGCACCAACAGCTGGGCCATCCGCGTGACACGGCTGATCGCGCCGCCGCCGGCGACGCCCAGCTCAACTTCGCCCAGCTCAACCCTGCAGGGCCAGACGCTGAACGTGGTGATCAACGGCACGAGCAGCGGCGGCAGTGAGTTCTACGACAACGACTCGAACTTCCCCAACGCCAGCCGGATGGCGGTGGCGTTCAGCGGCACGGGCGTCACCGTGAACACCGTCACCTGGAACTCGCCGACGCAGATCACGGCGAACGTCACGGTGAGCGGCTCGGCGACGACGGGCGCGCGGAACATCACGGTGACCAACCCCGACGGGCAGGCGATCACCGGGAACAGCATCTTCACGATCAACCCGGCGGGCCCGGGCTGCCCGCAGTTCACGACGCAGCCCAGCAGCGCCACGGCGTGCGTGGGCGGCTCGGCGAGCTTCACGGTGGCCGTCACCGGCAGCCCGACGCCGACGCTGCAGTGGCAGCTCAACGGGACGAACATCCCCGGCGCCACCGGCGCCACCTACACCGACGCCAACGTGCAGCCCGGCGACGCCGGCACGTACACGTGCGTGGCGACCAACAGCTGCGGCACGAACACCTCCAACGCCGTGACGCTGACGGTGAACACGCCGCCGAGCATCACGACGCAGCCGGCGGGCGCCTCGGTGTGCGTGAACGGGACGGTGACCTTCACCGTCGCCGCGTCCGGCAGCCCGGCCCCGACGTTCCAGTGGCGGCTGAACGGGACGAACATCCCCGGCGCCACCAGCACCAGCTACACCGACGCCAGCGTGCAGCTGGCCGACGCCGGCAGCTACGACTGCGTGGTGACCAACAGCTGCACGAGCGTGACCTCGAACGCGGCGACGCTGTCGGTCTCGGGCGGTGCCCCCAGCATCACCCTGCAGCCGAACTCGCAGACGGTGTGCGCGGGCACGGCGGTGACGTTCAGCACCGCCGCGACCAACAGCCCGAACTTCCAGTGGCGGAAGAACAGCACGAACATCCCCGGCGCCACGTCGGCCTCGTACACCATCGCCTCGCCGGTGTCGGGCGATTCGGGCAACTACGACTGCGTGGTCAGCAACGGTTGCGCCTCGCTGAACACCAGCGTCGCGACCCTCACGGTGAACACCGCGCCGTCGATCTCGACGCAGCCCTCCGGGGCCACGCTGTGCGAGGGCGGGACGTTCACGGTGTCGGTGGTCGCGAACGCGACGCCGCTGCCGACGTACCAGTGGCGGCAGAACGGCTCGAACATCCCCGGCGCCATCGGCCCGAGCTACAGCGTGGGCGGCGCGGCGGCGTTCGACTCGGGCACGTACGACTGCGTGATCACCAACACCTGCGGCAGCGTGACCAGCTCCGGCGCGGTGGTGAACGTGACGACGGGCCCGACGATCTCCAACCAGCCCTCGCCCGCCTCGGCGTGCGTGGGCGGGTCGGCGTCGTTCACCGTGGTCTCCGCCGACGCCACGGGCTACCAGTGGCGGCGTAACGGCACCAATATTTCGGGCGCTACCAGCGCGACCTATTCGATCGGCTCGGTGGTGTCGGGCAACGCCGGCACGTACGACTGCGTGCTGACCAACACCTGCGGCACAACGACCAGCTCCGGCGTGGCGCTGACCGTCAACACGGCGCCCGGTATCACCGGCAACCCGGGCTCGATCAGCCGGTGCGTCGGCACGCCGGCATCGTTCACCGTGACGGCCACGGGGGCCACGGGCTTCCAGTGGCGGAAGAACACCACCAACATCCCCGGCGCCACCAGCGCGACGTACACCATCGCGTCGGTGGTCGGCGGCGACGCGGGCGGCTACGACTGCGTCGTCAGCAACTCGTGCGGGTCGACCACTTCGTCGGCGGCCACGCTCACGGTGACGACCACGCCGGGCATCACCGGCCAGCCGGGCGGGCAGACCGTCTGCACCAGCCAGCCGGCTTCGTTCACGGTGACGGCCACGGGTGCCACCGGGTTCCAGTGGCGGAAGAACACCACCAACATCCCCGGCGCCACCAGCGCCACGTACAACATCGCGTCGGTGGTCTCGGGCGACGCCGGCAGCTATGACTGCCTGGTCAGCAACTCGTGCGGCAGCGTCACGAGCAACGCCGCGACGCTCACCGTCAACACCGCGCCGTCGATCGGCACGCAGCCGGGCAACACCTCGGCCTGCGTGGGCCAGCCGGCGTCGTTCACGGTTTCGGCCGCGGCGGCCACCGGGTTCCAGTGGCGCAAGAACAGCTCCAACATCCCCGGCGCCACCAGCGCGACGTACACCATCGCGTCGGTGGTCGGCGGCGACGCGGGCAGCTACGACTGCGTGGTCAGCAACTCGTGCGGCAGCGTCACGAGCAGCGCCGCGACGCTCACCGTCAACGCCGCGCCGTCGATCGGCACGCAGCCGGGCAACACCTCGGCCTGCGTGGGCGGGCCGGCGTCCTTCACCGTGGCCGCGACCAACGCCACCGGCTTCCAGTGGCGGAAGAACACCACCAACATCCCCGGCGCCACCAGCGCGACGTACACCATCGCGTCGGTCGTCCCGGGCGACGCGGGCAGCTACGACTGCGTCGTCAGCAGTTCGTGCGGCAGCGTGACGAGCACCGCCGCCACGCTCACCGTCGGCAGCGGGCCGAGCATCAGCCAGCAGCCGCAGAACACCTCGGCGTGCCTGGGCCAGCCGGCGTCGTTCACGGTGGCGGCCTCGGGCGCCACCGGGTTCCAGTGGCAGCTCAACGGCTCGAACATCCCCGGCGCCACCGCGGCGACGTACAACATCCCGGCCGTCGCCCCCGGCGACGCGGGCACCTACGACTGCGTGATCAGCAGCTCCTGCGGGACGGTGACCTCGCAGTCGGCGCAGCTCACCATCAACCCGGTGCCGTCGATCACCGGCCAGCCGTCGGACACCACGGTGTGCCCGGGCCAGCCGGCGTCGTTCACGGTGGCGGCGAGCAACGCCACGGGCTACCAGTGGCGCAAGGGCGGCGTGAACATCCCCGGCGCCACCGCCGCGACGTTCACGATCGCGACGGCCGCCGGCGGCGACGCGGGCACCTACGACTGTGTCGTCAGCAACGCCTGCGGCTCGGTGTTCAGCTCGGTCGCCACGCTGGCGATCGGTTCGGTGCCGTCGATCGGCACGCAGCCGGGCGGCTCGACGGTGTGCGAGGGTCAGCCGGCCTCGTTCTCGGTGGCGGCCTCGGGCGCCACGGGCTACCAGTGGAGGCTCAACAGCGTCAACATCCCCGGCGCGACGTCGGCCACCTACAGCATCGCGTCGGCCACGGGCGGCGACGCGGGCAGCTACGACTGCGTCGTCAGCAACGCGTGCGGCAGTGTGACGAGCACGGCCGCCACGCTAACGGTCAACCTCGGGCCCTCGGTGACCACCCAGCCGAACGGCGGCACGGTGTGCTCGAGCAAGCCCTTCTCGATGACCGTCGCGGCCAGCGGCTCGGGCACGCTGACCTTCCAGTGGCGGAAGAACGGCGTGAACGTGACCAACGGCGGCACGATCTCGGGCGCCACCTCGCCGACCCTGTCGTGGACGGCGGTCACCACCGCCGACAGCGGCAGCTATGACTGCGTGGTGACCAACCTCTGCGGCTCGGCCTCTTCTTCGGCGGCGACGCTCTCGGTCTTCCGCATCCCCGGCGATGTCGACGGCAACGGCAGCGTCGGGTCCAACGACCTGTCGATCCTGCTCGCGTCGTTCGGCAAGTGCCCGGGCGATCCGGGCTACGACGCGCGGGCCAACCTCGACAGCAATCCGTGCATCGGGTCCAACGACCTCTCGATCATCCTGGCCAACTTCGGCCAGAGCTGCCCGTAAGGCCATCCTCCATCACCACCCCTTCGCGGGGCCCGCGGCATGCCGCGGGCCCCGTTTCGTTTTGGGCCGCTCCCGGACGGCCCGGGATCTGCCGGAACAGGATTCTGTTCGGGTCATTTTCCCGGGGTCGTGGGCCGTCGGGGCTGGCGTGAGGCCATTTCCGTGCCACACTAGGGGAGTTCTTTCCTGCGGAGTGGTCATGCGCGCACACACGAGTTCCGTCATCGCCAAGCTGTTCCCCGCGGTTCTTCTGGTCGGCGCGGTCGCCGCGGCGCGGCCCGAGTCGGTCGGGGTGACAAGCGGGCTGGTGAATCCGACGTCGGCGGAGTCGGCCCCCGGGCAGGACGGCGCCGGGCGGTCGCCCGGGGAGACGACGGCCCCGTCGAACCTCGTGTTCGGCCCGGGCTTCGACATGCAGTGGTCGACGATCGACAGCGGCGGCACGTCGAGCATGACCGACGGGCCTTCGGGCTACTTCCTGATCGGCACGGCGGGGCAGTGGGACGCCGGCGCTTCGTCGGGCGGCGGCAACGTGCTGACGCACGGCATGTGGAGCGTGATCCGCTCGCGCTGGGCGTGCCTGGGCGATGCCAACGGCGACGGCGCCGTGGGCGCTGCGGACCTCTCGCTGGTGCTGTCGCTGTGGGGGCTCAAGGCCGGCCAGGCCGGCTTCAACGAGGACGCCGACCTCGACGACAACTCGGGCATCGGCTCCAACGACCTGAGCATCATCTTGGCCAACTTCGGCGGACCGTGCGTGCCGCAGCCGTAACCGCCGGGGCCGCCGCGGCGGGGGATCGACGTTCGAAGGGTTCACCGATGGATGCTGCCGGAAGCCTGCGGGTTCTGCTCGTTGCCGCGGCGCTGATGGCGGTGGCCGGTGTCGTGTCGGCGCAGACGGTTGTTCCGGTCCCCATCGACTGGGCCGCGGGGCAGGTGGGTGTGGAGTGGAGCACGGTCGACGGCGGCGGGATCGACGTGATGAGCGGCGGGGGCATCACGGTCACCGGCACGGCGGGGCAGTGGGACGCGGGGCTCTTGCGCAACGGCCCGATCGTCGCGACCGGCGGCTACTGGGCGTGGATCCGCACGGTGACGCCGGGGTGCCCTTCCGACATCGATGGGAACGGGGCGGTGGGGGCCAACGACCTCACGCTGCTGCTCACGAGTTTCGGCACCGTGGCCGGGGGGGCGGGCTTCCTGATGGAGGCCGACGTCGATGACAACGGGGCGATCGGGGCCAACGACCTGACCCTGCTGCTCACGAGTTTCGGCACCAGCTGCAACCCGCTGTGACCGGCGCTGCCGGGGTTTTCGGGCGTCTCCGGCCTCGCGGGGGCGGAGTTTGTCATCTGTTCGCCCGGAGATGGTCGGTTTCCCGATGGTTTTCCGGCATCATCGATTAGGCGGAGGGGGGTTTTTGAGGCACTATTGGGGGGTCCGGATGCGATCGGCGGCGGAGGCACAGACCCGCCGGCCCCCGGGCTCACTTGGATCCAAACGCCTTCCCGCCGGCGGAGCCCGGCGCGGGAGGGGAGATCACGGATGTCGCTTCGGCCCTCGGCACGCCTGTGGATCGCCCTCGCCGCGAGCGCGGCGGTGGCCGCGTTCTGCGCGGGCGGCGCTTCTGCCCAGCAGCCGATCGGCCGGGCGTTCACGTACCAGGGTCAGGTGCGGTTCGGGAACGTGTCGGTCAACGTTCCGACGGACTTCCAGTTCCAGCTCTGGGATGCGCCCAGTGGCGGGAACCAGATCGGGCCGACGCTATCGCTGCTCTCGGCTTCGCTGACCCGCGGCCTGCTGACGGTAGACCTGGACTTCGGCCCGGGCACGTTCCAGGGCGATGGGCGTTGGCTGCAGATTCTGGTGCGTTACCCGGCCGCGGAAAGCGGCCCGTTTGTGGCCCTCTCGCCGAGGCAAAGGATCGCGCCGGCTCCTTACGCGCTCTACGCCCTGGCCGGGCCGGGCGGCGGCGGCCCCGGGGCAACAGGGCCGACCGGACCCGTCGGCGCCACGGGGCCCACCGGTGCCGCCGGCGCAGGCGGCGCCACGGGGCCGACCGGGCCAGCGGGAATTCAGGGGCTGACCGGTCCGACCGGGCCGGCCGGCCTCACCGGCGCCACGGGCGCCACCGGCGCGGGCGGCGCGACGGGGCCGACGGGTACTCAGGGGCTGACCGGCCCGACGGGGCCTGCTGGGCCCACTGGCACCGCGGGTGCCCCGGGCCCCACCGGGCCGACGGGAGCGCAAGGCCTCACGGGCCCGACGGGGGCGGTGGGACCCACGGGTGCCGAGGGCCTGCCCGGCCCGACTGGGCCAATCGGGTCGACGGGTTCTCAGGGACTGACCGGGCCGAGCGGTCCGACGGGGCCCACCGGTGCTGCCGGCGCGCCCGGCCCGACGGGGCCGACGGGCATTCAGGGGCTGACCGGGCCGACCGGGCCTTCTGGGCCCACTGGCGCGGCGGGTAGCGCGGGACCGACGGGGCCGACGGGCATTCAGGGACTGACGGGTCCGACCGGGCCTGCCGGGCCCACCGGTGCCGAGGGCGCCCCCGGCCCCAGCGGGCCGACGGGAACTCCGGGACTGACGGGTCCGACCGGGCCCGCCGGGCCCACCGGTGCTGCAGGCGTGCCCGGACCCACGGGTCCGAGCGGTGTTCCGGGCCTCACCGGTCCGACCGGGCCCGCCGGGCCCACCGGCGCTGCCGGCGCACCTGGCCCGACAGGGCCGACGGGCATTCAGGGGCTGACCGGTCCGACCGGGCCCGCTGGGCCCACCGGGGCCGAGGGCGCCCCCGGACCCATCGGCCCGACGGGAATTCCGGGATTGACGGGTCCGACCGGGCCCGCCGGCCCCACTGGCGCTGCGGGTAGCGCGGGACCGACGGGGCCGACGGGCATTCAGGGGCTGACGGGTCCGACCGGGCCCGCTGGGCCCACCGGGGCGGAGGGCGCCCCCGGACCCATCGGCCCGACGGGAATTCCGGGATTGACGGGTCCGACCGGCCCCGCCGGCCCCACCGGCACTGCCGGCGCACCTGGCCCGACAGGGCCGACGGGAATTCAGGGGCTCACCGGTCCGACGGGGCCTTCTGGGCCCACTGGCGCTGCGGGTAGCGCGGGACCGACGGGACCGACGGGTATTCAGGGGCTGACCGGGCCGACCGGGCCCGCTGGGCCCACCGGGGCCGAGGGCGCACCCGGCCCCATCGGGCCGACGGGAACTCAGGGACTGACGGGTCCGACCGGGCCTGCCGGGCCTACCGGCGCCGCGGGCGTGCCCGGACCCACGGGTCCGAGCGGTGTTTCGGGCCTCACCGGTCCGACCGGGCTCGCCGGGCCGACCGGTGCTGCCGGCGCGCCGGGCCCCACGGGGCCGACGGGTAGCCAGGGGCTCACCGGCCCGACAGGTCCTTCGGGGCCGACCGGGGCCGAGGGCCAGCCCGGACCACAAGGGACACCGGGCAACACCGGTCCGACGGGACCGACCGGTCCGGCGGGTGCTTCCGGGCCGACCGGGGCCGCGGGACCCACGGGAGCTCAGGGGCTCATCGGCCCGACCGGGCCTCAGGGTGTCGCCGGGGTGACCGGACCGACGGGCGCTCAGGGCATTCAGGGCGTCACCGGACCAACGGGAGCACAGGGGATTGCGGGTGTCACCGGGCCGACCGGCGCGCAGGGTGTTCAGGGCATCACCGGCGCCACCGGGCCCACGGGCGCGCAGGGCATCCAGGGCCTCGCCGGGCCGACCGGGCCGACGGGAGCCCAAGGCGTTCAGGGTGTGACCGGTGCCACGGGCGCGCAGGGCGTTCAGGGCGTCACGGGCGCAACCGGGCCGACTGGCGCGCAGGGCATCCAAGGCATCCAGGGTGTCACGGGCGCCACCGGGCCGACGGGGGCACAAGGCATCCAGGGCGTACAGGGTGTCACCGGTGCCAGCGGTGCTCAAGGCATCCAAGGCATCACGGGCCCAACCGGGCCGACGGGTGCGCAGGGCATCCAAGGGATCCAGGGTGTCACCGGTTCCACTGGCGCCCAAGGCATCCAGGGCATCCAAGGCATCACCGGTCCCACCGGACCGACGGGCGCTCAAGGCATCCAAGGCATCACGGGCCCAACCGGGCCGACAGGATCGCAGGGCATTCAGGGTTTGATCGGCCCGACCGGCGCGCAGGGCGTGCAAGGCATCCAGGGCATCACCGGTCCAACCGGGCCGACAGGATCGCAGGGCATCCAAGGTGTCACCGGCACCACCGGACCGACCGGAGCGCAAGGTATCCAAGGCATCCAAGGCGTGACCGGTGCCACCGGTGCGCAGGGCATTCAGGGCATCACCGGCGCAACCGGGCCCACTGGCGCCCAGGGCATCCAAGGCGTGACGGGCTCCACCGGGCCGACGGGCGCACAAGGCATTCAGGGCGTTCAGGGAGTGACCGGCCCGACCGGCGCGCAGGGCATCCCGGGCATCCAGGGTGTGACCGGCCCCACTGGCGTGCAAGGCATCCAGGGCATCCAAGGTGTTCAGGGTGTCACGGGGCCGACGGGCGCTCAGGGCATTCAGGGCATCACCGGCGCGACGGGTCCCACGGGATCGCAGGGCATTCAGGGTGTGACGGGCCCCACCGGCGCGCAGGGCGTCCAAGGCATCCAGGGCGTTCAGGGTAATCAGGGTGTCACCGGCCCGACGGGTGCGCAGGGCATTCAGGGCGTCACCGGTCCTACGGGGGCTCAGGGGGTTCAGGGTGTGCAGGGGGTCACGGGTCCGACGGGGCCGGTGGGGGCGACGGGGGCGACCGGGGCGTCGCCCTGGGTGCTGTCGGGCAACAACGCCGTGTACACAGCGGGGAATGTCGGGATCGGCACGGGTTCGCCGGGCGATGCGCTGAGCGTGGCCTCGACGGGCCAGAACAACGCGGTGGCGGGCACGACGTCGGTGGCGGGCGGCGCGGCGGTGCGCGGGACGAACTCGGCGGCGACCGGGGCGAGCGCGGGCGTGGTCGGCGTGTCGTCGAGTTCGGCGGGGTCGGGCGTGCTGGGCCAGAACGACGCGTCGACGACTTCGTCGCTGGGCGCGGGCGTGACGGGCACGAGCAACTCGACGAGCGGCATCGGCGTGTCGGGGTTGGCGCTCAACGCCCTGGGCAACTCGGTGGGCGTGCGGGGCGAGGCCGTGGCGCAGGGCGCCGTCGGCGTGTTCGGCCTGGCCTCGGGGAACCAGGTGGGCTCGACGGCGGTGGGTGTGCGGGGTGAGACGGCGGCGGGCTCGGGCCGCGGCGTGTGGGGGCGGGCGACGAACAACACCGGGGCGAGTTTCGGCGTGTACGGGGAGAGCCTCTCGGGCGCGGGGGTGGGGGTGTACGGGCTGAACAACCAGCCGGGCGGGATCGCGGTGCGGGGCGAGTCGCTGCCGGCGGCGTTCGGGGTGGCGAGCTTCGGCGTGCGCGGGAACACGAACAGCCCGCTGGGCTTCGGCGTGTACGGCGAGAACACGGGGACGAGCGGCGACTCGGTGGGCGTGTACGCGGCGTCGGCGAGCCCGACCGGGCGGGGGCTGTTCGCGACGGTGTCGGGGTCTGACGCCGCGGGCGTGTACGCGCTGAACACGAACACGGGGGCGAGCGGCCAGGCGGTGGGGCTGTACGCGGAGACGCGGAGCGGCAGCGTGTCGGCCTACTCGGTGTACGCGCCGACGGCGTCGGGGTTCATCTCGGTGTACGGTCTGAACACGAGCACGCAGCCGACGAGCGTGGGGGTGCGGGGCGAGGCGTCGGGCTTCGGCGGTCGCGGGCTGGTGGGCTACGCCAGCAGCACGGCGGGGGTGACGTACGGTCTGTTTGCGCGCACCGACAGCGGGACGGGCTTCGGCGTGTACGCGGTGAGCACGGGGCAGGGCTCGACGCAGGGGAGCGGCCAGGGGACGGCGCTGCTGGCCGAGAACGGGCAGCTGTCGGGGTACAACTACGGCGTGCGAGGGCGCGTGGCCTCGGGCTTCCCGGACTCGACGGGAGTGTGGGGCCTGGCGGACAACGCCGACGGGACGATCGTGGGCGTGCGCGGCGAGACCGGCAGCCGGAACGGCACGGGGGTGCTGGCGCTGGTGTCGACCGGCACCAACACCGGGGCGAGCTACGCGCTGTACGCCCAGAACAACAGCGGCTCGTCGACGGCGTGGGCCGGCTGGTTCGCCGGGCGGGTGCGGGTGCAGGGCGACTTCAGCGTGTCGGGCGCCAAGGCCTTTGCGATCGACCACCCGCTGGACCCGGCCAACAAGCTGCTGCAGCACTCGGCGGTGGAGAGCCCCGAGATGCGGACGCTGTACACCGGCAACGCGACGCTCGACTCGGCCGGCCGCGCGGTGGTCGAACTGCCGGGCTACTTCGGGGCGCTCAACACCGACATCACCTACAACCTCACGTGCATCGGCGGCTTCAGCCCGGTGTACGTGGAGGAGGAAGTGCGGAACAACCGCTTCGTGATCGCCGGCGGCCGCCCCGGCCAGCGGGTGTCGTGGACGGTGAGCGGCGTGCGGAACGACCCGTACGCGCAGCAGCACCGCCTGGTGCCCGAGCTGCCCAAGGCGCCGGAGGAGCGCGGGCGGTACCTGTTCCCCGAGGGGTACGGCGGCGACGGCTCGCGCCGCATGGGCCGGCCGACCGAGCCTGCGCAGCCGGCGCCGGCGGAGCCCGCGGCGCGGCCGTGAGGCGTGCGCCGCTCGGGCTCCGGGGCGGCGGAAGGCGCGGGTATCATCGTCGCTGTGCCGAGGTTTCCCGCCGAGCATGACGAACTGTTCCGCCGCCGCTACGCGGGCGTGCGGGCGCTGGTGACGGGCGGTGCGGGGTTCATCGGCGGTCATCTGGCCGAGGCGCTGATGGGTCTGGGCGCGGGGGTGACGATCCTCGACGACCTCTCGAACAGCACGGCGGCGCACGCCGCGGAACTGGTGCAGCGCGATCCGCAGAAGTGCCGGCTGGTGATCGGCTCGGTGCTGGACCCCGGCGCGCTGGCGCACGCGATCGAGGGTGCCGGGGTGGTGTTCCATCTGGCGGCGGTGGGGAGCGTGCCGCTGAGCATCGAGGACCCCGAGCGGGCGATGGCGGTGAACGCGACCGGAACGGTGCGCGTGGCCGAGGCGTGCCGGCGGGCGGGGGTGCGGCGGTGGGTGTACTCGGCCAGCAGCAGCTGCTACGGCGACGACCCCGGGCTGCCGAAGACGGAGTCTTCGCCGCCGAACCCGCTGAGCCCGTACGCCGCGAGCAAGCTGGCCGGCGAGCACGTGGTGCGGGCGTGGCAGGCCAGCTACGGGCTGCAGGGGGTGAGCCTGCGGTACTTCAACATCTTCGGGCCCCGGCAGAGCCCCGACTCGGCGTACGCGGCGGTGATCGCGGCGTTCGCGGGGCGGCTGCTGCGGGGCCAGCGGACGACGATCTTCGGAGACGGGTCGTTCTCGCGCGACTTCACGCACGTCGACAACGCGGTGTACGCCAACCTGCTGGCCGGGTCGGTGGACCGTGACCCGCTGGGGCTGGCGGTGAACATCGGGTGCGGTGTGCGGACCACGATCCTCGAGCTGCACGCGATGGTGGCGCGCCTGGCGGGGCAGGAGGGCCGGCAGCCCGACTTCCGGCCGGTCCGGTCGGGCGACGTGCCGCACAGCCAGGCCGATCTGACGCGGGCGCAGCAGCTTCTGGGGTACCGGCCGATCCGCGGGCTGGAGGACGGGCTGCGGGAGACGGTGGAGTGGTTCGCCCGCGAGCTTTCGGCGAGCGCCCGCCCGGCCTGAGGGCCGGCGCACCTTGCGACGGACGGCGGGGCCTGCGATGCTGCGGGCCATGTTCGGTGTGCCCCGACTGATCGAGACCTCGCGCCTGTGGCTGCTGCTGCTGACGGCGCCCTACACCGCGCTGTGGGTGCGCTGGGGCGAGGCGGCCTCGGGCTCGTGGCTGATGGCGGCGGCGCACGCGCTTCTGATCGTGCTGGCGGCGGCGGCGTTCGACCTCTCGACGATCTCCCGCGGGGAGGACCCGCGGCTGGCGCTCCGCCGCGACCGGCGGCTGTGGCGGCGCGAGGGGCTGGTGGCCACGCGGACGGTGCTGGCCCTGCCGCTGATGCTGTGCCTGGCGGCGCTTTCGATCTTCCACCCCACCCACGGGCTGGTCGCGGTGGTGGCGGCGGGGGTGTTGCTCGGGGCGTCGGCGCTGGCCGGGTCACGTCAGCCCCGGCCCGACGAGGAACTCGGCGGGCTGCGGCTGGCGGTGTCGCGGGCCGGCGCGTGGCTGAGGCGGGTGCGGTTCGCCGGCGCCGAGTTGCTCCTGCCGATGGCCCTGCTGCTCGTGCCCGCGGTCGTCATCCGGCTGTGGTCGGCCGGGAGGCCGGCGGGCGTGGCGGAGGCCGTCGGCAAGGTGGTGAGCGAGATGGAGCAGGCCACGTCGCTGGCGCAGGCGGCGGGGGTGCTGCCGGCGACGCTGCTGGGGTCGATCGTGCTGGGGGTGTTCGTGCTGCTGTGCCTGGTGCGCGACGAAACGGCCGACCGGGCGGCGGGGCTGAAGACCGTGGCGGTGGCGCTCGGGCGAGCGGCGGCGACGGCGTACGTGTTCGTGTTCCTGCTGGGCGCGGTGCTGCTGTCGGCGTGGGGCGTGGGGGTGACGCACTGGCACTGGGCCGTCGCGGCGACGGTGGCGGCCGCGAGTTCGGCCGTGGTGTACCTGCTGGCGGCGCGTATGGACGGCTACGCCGTCGGCGCGTGGCTGGCCGGTGGCGCGGCGGTGGCGCTCATGCTGCTGGCGACAACGCGCTGAAGACGGGCCGGGCGCTTCAGCCCCCCGCGGGGAAGCGCCGGCTCCAGCGTTCCATGCCCGCGCGGTCGGTGAGGTCGTAGACCAAGGGGGTGACGGTGATGTGGCGGCGGAGGATCTCGGCGACGTCGGTGCCGGGGTCGGCGCCGCGGAAGTCGAGGCCCGAGCCGGCGGCCCAGTAATAGACGTCGCCGCCCGGCGAGACACGCCGCTCGTAGGCGTCGACCAGCCCGTGGGTGTTCATCGGGCAGACCCGGACCTCGGGCTCGGCCGCCGAGCGCGGCTCGGTGACCGAGTCGCAGACCGGCAGGTTGATCGAGAGGCACTGGTGCGGCGAGAGCGGCGAGCCCTTGCCCAGGCCGCCGTCGAGGATGCGGTCGATGACGCGCCGGGCCCACGCCGCGGCGCGGGCGAAGTCGGGCGGGCCCTTGCCCAGGTGCAGGCTTACGGCGATCGACGGCACGCCCAGAAAGGCCGCCTCGAGCGCGGCGGCGACCGTGCCCGAGTAGATCGTGTTGATGCCCACGTTGGCGCCGGCGTTCATGCCGCTGATGACCAGGTCGGGGCGGGAGCCGCGGCCGAAGCGCTCGGGCCACAGCGAGCAGATCGCCAGTTTCACGCAGTCGGCCGGACGGCCGTCGACGGCCAGGCCGGTGAGGGAGGGGTTGATCCGCTCCTCGCTGACCATGAGCGGCGTGTGGAACGTGACGCCGTGGCTGGTGGCCGACTGCACCGTCAGCGGCGCCACCGGCCAGACCACCTCGCCGAGCGGGCGCTCGGGCGCGGCCAGAGCCTTGTAGAGGGCCTCCAGGCCGGGGGCGTGGATGCCGTCGTCGTTCGTGAGCAGGATGCGCATGCCCGAAGCCTACCACCCCCCTACCCCCCGCGCCCCAGTCCGCGGAGCTCGCCGTCGACTCCTCGGCGAAGTGCACTGCTCACGACAACCCGGCGGCGCCGCGGCGGTCGAGCAGCCAGCGCAGCTCGGGCCTGCGGGTGGCCGCCGCGAAGGCGCCGTAGGCGGCGGCGCCCAGGCCGCAGTCGGCCGAGAGGCGGATGAGGTGGGTGACCCACCGCCCGCGTTCGGGGTGGGGCCAGATCCATGCCAGGGAGGCCAGCGCGGCGAGCATGAGCGCCGTTCCGGCCAGCGTGGCGCCGACGGCACGGAGCGTGTCGCGGTCGAAGGCCCCCGAGGCGCCGTCGGCCGAGCGGATGCGGCGGTGCGCGAACCATGCCAGGGCCAGCACCTGCATCATCGCGGCGGCCGACGCCGCGGCGGCGATGCCGGCCTCCTTCAGCGGCCACATCAGCGTGATGCTGAGCGCGAACGTGACGGCGATCGAGGCGAGCGTGATGCGCGTGGGCAGCCAGGTGTCGCTCCGGGCGTAGAAGGCCCGGGTCAGCACGTGGGTGAGCGAGAACGAGCCGATGACCAGGCCGTAGAACATGAGGCAGCGGGCGATGCGGGCGGCGTCGTCGTGCGAAACCTTGCCGCCGAGGAAGATCACCGTCACGAGGTCGCGCGAGACGAACACCATGCCGGCGGTGGCGGGCAGCCCGATGAAGAGCGCCAGCCGGACGGAGCGGCGGAGCGTCTGGAGGAAGCGGTCGGCCTGATCGGCCTGCTTGGCCAGCAGGGGGAACGCGGCGGTGGCCAGGGCGATGCCGAAGACCCCCAGCGGGAACTGGTAGAGCCGCTCGGCCGAGTTGAGCGCGGCGGCGGCGGCGGTGTCGAGCGGGTAGGCCACGCCGGCGATGGTGGGGCTGATGTACAGCGGCCAGCCGATGATGACGAAGCTCTCGACGAGCGTCGCGGCCTGCAGCGCGGCCAGGCCCAGGGCCACAGGACCCATGCGGCGGAGGGTGGTCCGGAGGTGGTGCGCGGCGTGGCCGAAGGCCCGGGTCCAGTCGGTGAGGCCCCGGAGATCGCGCAGGCACCAGAGGGTCTGGAGGATCCCGGCGAGCGTGACCGACGCGGCCACGGCGCAGGCGGTGGCCACCGGGCCGGCCTTGGCGAGATAGCCCCAAACGCCGCCGGCGACGATCATGCAGAGGTTGAGCACGATCGGGGCCCCGGCCTGGGCGGCGAAGCGGCCGTGCGTCTGGAGCATGCCGCCGAGGATGGCCGTCACGCACACCAGGGGCATGAAGGGCAGCATGAGCATGAGCAGCACGACGAGCGTGCGGGCGGCGTCGCCCATGTCGAGCGCCACGAGGAGCCCGGTCAGCCCCAGTTCGACCACCAGCGTGACCCCGCCGAGCAGGGCCGAGAGGGCCGCGACGATCAGCGAGGCGTAGCGGGCGGCCAGGGCCGCGTCCTTCTTCAGTAGGGCGGCGTACTCGGGGATGAAGGCGGAGGACAGCGCCCCTTCGCCGAACAGGCGGCGGAAGGTGTTGGGCACGCGGAAGGCGATGGCGAAGGCCGAGCCGACGGGGGTGAGGCCCAGCAGGCGGACGATGAGGGCGTCGCGGACCAGGCCGAGCACGCGCGAGACCAGCGTGAGCCCGGCGAAGGTGCGGGCGTGGCTGAGGAAGCGGTGCGAGGGGTCGCTGCGGGCGTCCGTGCCGGGCGAGGGCATGGCGGGAGTCTATCGGAGGCGGCGGAGGCGCCCGGTCAATCCTCGGGCACGTGGGGGCCGGTGACCACCGCGCGGAACTTCTCGCGGAGCCTGCGGGTAACGGGGCCCTCGCCCTTGGAGATCACGGTGTCGTTGACCTGGGTGACGGCGATGATCTCCGCGGCCGAGCCGGTGAGGAAGATCTCGTCGGCCTTGAGGACGTCGTCGGGCTTGAGGCGCTTCTCGGAGAGCTTGACGCCGCAGGCCGGGGCGAGCGTCTGCATGACGAAGGCGCGGGTGATGCCGTCGAGCATGCCGACCTCGAGCGGGCTGGTGAAGACCTCGCCGCCCTTGACGATGAAGAGGTTGTCGCCGGTGCACTCGCCGACGTAGCCGTCGACCGAGAGCATGATGGCCTCGAGGCAGCCGGCGTCGATGGCCTCCATCTTGGCCATGATGTTGTTGAGGTAGTTGAGGCTCTTGAGCGAGGGGTCGAGGCAGGCGGTGGGGGTGCGCGGGCGGCGGGCGATGACGACGCGCATGCCGTCGCGGTACAGCTCGGGCGGGTAGAGCGCGATCTGGTCGGCGATGACGATCATGGACGGGCGCGGGCACTTGCGCGGGTCGAGCCCGAGGGTGCCGGCGCCGCGGGTGAACAGCAGGCGGATGTAGCCGTCGGTGAGGCCGTTGGCCTCGATGCACTGCCGCATGACGGCGATGACCTCGTCGCCCGTCCAGGGCATGTCGAGGCGGAGGCGCTCGGCGTTGCGGAAGATCCGCCGCATGTGCGCCTGGGCCTTGAAGATCCTGCCCTGGTAGACGCGGATGCCCTCGAAGCAGCCGTCGCCGTAGAGCAGGCCGTGGTCGTACACGCTCACCTTGGCGTCGCGCGCGGGGTACAGCTGGCCGTCGATCCAGATGAGCGGGCGGTCGCCGAGCGTGAAGGGCTTGGCGTTCTTGCCGCCCGCGGCGGGCTTTCCTGACGGTGCGCTCTTGAGCGTGGACATCAAGGCTCCTTCCTCAGACTCGTGGGCGTGCGCGCCCCCCCACCACCCCCGCGACCGACTCCTCCGCGGAACCGGACCCCACCCGGAGATGCCGAACCGCACGCCGCCCGTGAGCCACCAACCGAATCGGACTGTTCTGCTTCGGGAAACAGGCCGGAATGTGCATTATACGAGCGCCGCCGCCACGCCGGTTCGGTCGGGCTTCCGCCGGCGGGAGAGGGCGGCCGCGGCCGAGGAGCCCAGGGCCACCCCGAGCAGGTTGGCCGCCAGGTCGTCCCACGCCACCAGCCGCTGCAGGGCGGGGATGCCCTGCGAGCACTCGTCGAGGGCCGCGTACGCCGCGGCGACGGCGGTGCCGATCGCCAGGGCGCGGTCGGCGTCGCGGGGCCCGAAGAACCCGCACCTCAACAGCAGGAACGTCCAGAGCCCGAAGGCGAGCAGGTGCTGGAGCAGGTCGGGGCGGGGCAGATCGCCGATGGGCACGCGGAGGGCGGGCCAGTGCGTGACGGTGAAGAGGGCCGCGGCGTAGAGCCAGAACACCCGCCGCCACCACGCGGTCGGCGGGTTCACGGCGCGGCCCGGGTGGGCGGGGCGTCATCGCGCACCACCACCTGCGGCGCGGCCGGCGCGGGCCCAGGAGCAGCCGGAGGCGCGGCGGGCCTGCGGGGGGAGGGCTTCCTGGCGCCGGTCTTGACCACCACCTCGGGGCCGGGCTTCTCGGCCGCGGGCGGCCGGCTCAGGCGCGCCAGCAGTTCGTCCCACTCTTTGGCCATCGCGAGCGCGAGGGCGCGGTAGTCCTCGGCGCCGGGGCAGTCGGCTGCGTACTCGAAGACGGTCTGCCCGAAGCTGGGCGACTCGGCGAGCTTCACGTTGCGGCGGATGGCCGGCCGGTAGATGCGGGCCGAACTCCAGGGGAGCTTCTGGTCGCGCGCCTCGGCGAAGTAGCGCTCGAGGTCCGCGACCACCTCCTTGGCGTGACGGGTGCTCTCGTCGTGCATGCACATCACCACGCCCGTCACGCGGAGATGCGGGTTGACCCCCTGGCCCATGAGGTGCACGGTCTGGAACAGCTTGCCGACGCCCTGGAGCGCCAGGAACTCGGCCTTCATGGGCACGATGACCTCGCGCGCGGCCGCCAGGCCGTTGAGCGTGAGCAGCCCGAGCGAGGGCGGGCAGTCCATGAAGATGAACTCGTAGACCTTCTTGAGGGGCTCGAGCACGCGGGCCAGGCGCTGCTGGCGGTCGGGCGCCGAGGCCAGCTCGCTCTCGGCGGCGGCCAGGTCGGTGACCGCCGGCAGCACCGCGAGGTTGGGGCGGACGCACCGCAGCGCGTCGAGCGGGTCGGTGCCGCCGCGGCCGTCGGGGCCCGGGGGGTCCAGCAGCAGGTCGTAGACCGACACGCCGACGCTCTCGGCATCGACGCCCAGATGCAGGGAGGCGTGGGCCTGAGGGTCGAGGTCGACGACCAGAACCTTGCGGCCGAGCTCGGCGAGCGCGGCGGCGAGATTGACGACCGTGGTGGTCTTGCCGACCCCGCCCTTCTGGTTCATGAAGGCGACGACGCGGGTGAGCGCGTGCGACGGCTCGGTGGTGCCGCGGGATGGCCTCCGTGCGTCCGGCATGGGCCAGAGTGTATCGGGGCGGGCGGGCGGGGAAGGTCCGGGAACCGGGGCCCGCCACGGATCTGCGCCGTCGAGCGGCGGCGGCGGCGGCCGGACGCACCGATCCGTGCGATCGGGCGGCCCCGATGCCACCGGTCTGTGGCGGGCGGCCGCAAGTCGGCGCCGGGGTGGACCGATACACCGTCGTCGAGGAGGAGCCGCGCGTGAAAACCCGCCAGGAACTGGCCGCCCGCGAGATCGAGGAGCTGCACAAGACGCTGGCGCGGCGCCTGGGCGACACCTCGGTGCCGACGCTGCCGCAGGTGGCGGTGCGTGTGCTCGATCTGGTCTCCAATCCGAACGCGACGATCAACGACTTCACCGAGGTGATCAAGACCGACCAGGCGCTCACCGGCCGGCTGCTGCGGGTGGCCAACTCGTCGGCGTACGCGCAGCGCGAGGCCGTGACGAAGGTCGAGCGCGCGATGGTGCTGCTGGGGATGGACAAGCTCAAGGCGTTCGCGCTGGGGTTCCACCTCTCCAAGGCCGCGGGCGTCGAGGACGGGCCGGTCTCGACGAGGCGGATGTGGACGCAGTCGCTGTTCCGCGGGTGGCTGGCGTCGCACATCGCGGCCCGGTTCGACAAGCGCGTGAGCGGCGAGGCCTTCGTGGTGGCGTTCATGGCCGACGCCGGTCTGCCGATGATGCCGGGCCTGATCGGGTCGGGCTACCTCAAGACGGTCAACCCGTCGGACCCGCCGGCCAAGCACTTCCTGACCGAGTTCGCCACGCTGCCCTTCACGCACGTCGACGTGGCGGCGGCGCTGTGCCTGATGTGGAAACTGCCGCCGGTGCTGGCCAAGCCCATGTGCGCCCACCACTCGGCCCCGCCGCCCGTCAATGAGCGCGACCCGCAGTCGATCATCACCGCCGCGGCGTACTACGCCTGCGCCGTGCCCCTCGACGATCAGGGGACGTACGTCGAGAAGGCCCCGCTGGCGTCGGTGGCTCAGAAGCTCTTCAACATGGACTCCGCCGCGCTCGCCGGCGTTCTCGACTCCGCCGCCAAGGACTTCGTCGCCTGCAAGGACATGTTCTCGCACATCCTCGACAAGTCCCTCAGCGTCGACGCCATCCTCGACCGGGCCACGCTTCACCTGGGCGTCCGCGAGGACGACGCGGCGAAGAAAGACGCGCAGTCCCGGACCCGCCGGCTGACCATCGCCGGATTCTCCATCGAGATCGAGCCGGCGCCCGGCCGCGGCGTGACGGCGTACATCGCCGACGCCAAGGGCAACCGCCTGCTGTCGGAGGACCTGAGCCCCAGGTCCCACTCCGAGGCCGAAGTCCGGCAGCTGCTGCTGCTCGACAGCGCCACGCCCAAGGAGATGGCCGAGGTGATGGACGCCATCCGCAAACTGGCCGCGTAGGCCCCCAGCGCACCCACCCGCCCGAACCCCGTCCCCGCACCTGCCGCCCGTCCCACGGGCCACGGGGCCTCGATCGCCCCGGTTCGGCGTGTTCACGCCGATCGCAAGGGCATCTCAGAATTCGCTTGCCCGCCCGGCGTTTGTATCGGACGGTACACACGTCGGCCGCCCGTGTGTGTGCGACGGGCCGCCGAAGTCTCTCTCCTCCTCGGACCGCCGGCGGACATGTGTGCGCTTCGCCCACCGTCGGCCGCAGCCGGGACGTCTTCTCCGGGCGTCCCGGCGTGTTGCCCGTTGCCCGCGGCGTCCCGCTCTACCGCGCCATCCGCGACGCCGCCTCGGCCCAAAGCGTCCCCGGCTCGCGCCCGTTGATGTTCAGGCACTCGATGGCCACCACGCGCCAGCGGTCGCCGGTCCGCCTCCAGCGGAACTCCCACAGGCTGCTGGTGGGCGTGCCAAGCTGGCGGAGCCGCGCCCGCACGATCATGTGCGTCCGGCCGGCGCCGTCCTCGGCCGCCGCGCCGTCGGAGTACGGAACCACATCATCGAGCAGGGAGGGCGCCGCCTCCGCCGCCCGGATGAGCCACGCCCGGTCGAGCAGCGGCAGCGCCTTGCCGCCCGAGCCCACCGTGAGCCCCTCGTCGAGCAGCTGGGCCACCGCCGCCGAGTCGCCCGCGCCCACCGCGCTCACCAGCTGGAAGCTCAGCGCCGTCAGCCGCTCGCGGGTGGTCTCGACGAGCCGCCCGGTCACCAGCGCGGCGATGCCCAGAACAAGGCATAGGCCGCCGGCGATGACCGCCTCGCGGCCCCGTCCCTGGCGGTTGAGCGCCATGTAGACGAACAGCCCGACGGCCCCGAGCACGATCGCCGTGGGAATCGGCTGCTCGAAGAGCCATCTCTCGAACACCGGCGGGTCGGGCAGCGTGGCGAGGAGCATGGTCGGTCGTCCTCCGGGAAAACGGCCGATGCTACCGCGTTCGCGCCGCGGCACACCGGCGCGCCGGGGCCGGATTGTCTGAAGCCGGGCCGGAAAAGGTCCGATAGTTCGGGAGTTGGCGGGGTTGCGCGGGGGTTGCGCCCGCTCCGGCCGAGTTCGACCGGCGGCGGTCGCCCCGCTGCGCCGCCCCCCGCCGCCCGGAGTCGCCCATGCCGTCCACGATCGATCTCGCTGCGCCCTCGTTCGCCGGGTTCGGCATCGACCCGCAGCGCCTGGCCACGCTGGAGCGGAACCTCGCGGCACTGTCTCACCGCTCGCCGAGGGCCGCGGAGGCGATCCGGCGTGCCCCGGCGCGGGCCGATGTGGCCTTCTCGACGGGCGAGGACGGGGCGGTGACCGGCGAGGCCGACGGCCGCGCCCTGGCGAGCAAGCGCCGCCCCCTGGCCGAGGCGCAGACGCTGGCCGGTTCGATCGACCTGACCAAGGCCGCGACGGTGGTGCTGCTGGGCTTCGGCCTCGGTCATCACGCCGCGGCGGTGGCCGAGCGGATGAAAGACGCCGGGGCGGTGGTGGCGTTCGAGCCCGACGTGCCGCTGCTGCGGGCGGTGCTCGAGCGCGTCGACCACAGCCGCTGGATTCTGCAGAGCGGATTCGTTCTGCTCACCGAAGCCGAGGACGGCGCCGAGATGGCCGAGGCGCTCCGGGGGCTCGAGGCCCCTCTGAGCGTGGGCATCGCGGTGGTCGAGCACGCGGCGAGCCGGCCGCGGCTGGGCGGGCTCTCGGCCCGCTTCGCGGAAACCTTCACCCGGGCGGTCGGGCACACGCGGATGCACGTCATCACCACGATGGTGCAGACCGACGTCACCGTGCGCAACGAGCTGATGAACGCCGACCACTACGTGAGCTCGGCGGGTGTCGACGACCTGGAGGGCGCCGCGGCGGGCCGTCCGGCGATCGTCGTCTCGGCCGGGCCCAGCCTGCGGCGCAACATCGCGCTGCTCAAGGATCCGTCGGTGCGGCAGCGGTGCGTCATCATCGCCGTGCAGACAGTGCTCAAGACGCTTCTGGCCGAGGGCATCCGCCCGCACTACGTGACGGCCCTGGACTACCACGAAATCTCCAGGCGCTTCTACGAGGGGCTGACACCGGCCGACGTCGAGGGCGTGACGCTGGTGGCCGAGGCCAAGGCCAACCCGGCGATCCTCGACGCGTTCCCCGGCGTCATCCGCGTGCCGGCGTGCCCGGAGCTCGAGCGGGCCCTGGGCCCGGCGGCGCCCGGCAAGAAGGCCGAGCTGCCCGCGGGGGCCACGGTGGCCCACCTGGCGTACTACCTCGCCCGGCACATGGCGGCCGACCCGGTGATCCTGGTCGGGCAGGACCTGGCCTTCACCGACGGGCAGTACTACGCCTCGGGCGCGGCCATCCACCGCGTGTGGTCGGCCGAGCTCAACGAGTTCCACACCCTCGAGATGTTCGAGTGGGAGCGCATCGCCCGCGGCGGGGCGAACCTGCACCGCTCCGAAGACCACCTGGGCCGCCCGGTGTACACCGACGACCAGATGGCCGCGTACCTCGCGCAGTTCGAGCGCGACTTCAAGACCGATCGCGACCTGGGCCTGCGGATCATCGACGCCACCGAAGGCGGCGTCCGCAAGCGGCACACCACGCCGATGACGCTCGCCGACGCGCTGTCGCTTCACGCACAGGGGCGGCCGGTCCCAGCCCAAAGCCCGCCGGGCGCGGCGCGGGCCCAGCGGCGCGACGGGCCTCGCATCGCCGCGGCCGGGCAGCGCATCGGGGCGCTGCGGGCCGACGTCCGCCGCATCGCCCGGCTCAGCCGTGAAACGCTCGACCTGCTGGGCAAGGTGCGGAGGTTCCAGAGCGACCGCGACCGGGCCAACCGCCTGATCGACCAGATCCAGGGGATCCGGGCCGAGGTCGAGTCGCTCGACCCGGCCTACCCGATGGTGCAGAGGCTGAACCAGCTCGGCGCGCTGCGTCGCTTCAAGGCCGATCGCCTGCTGCGGCTCGACCCGGGGATCGACCCGGTCGAGAAGCAGTCGCGCCAGATCGAGCGCGACGCCGAGAACGTCCGCTGGTTCGAGCAGTGCGCCGAGGTCCTGGCCGACCTGCTGGCGGCGGCGGAGACGGCGCTGGCCGGCGGGCCCAAGCGCACACGCGATCAGCTCGAGGATGCGCCGGCCGAGGGCTGGGAAGCCAGGCGGGCCGACGCGGGCGAGAAGGCCGCGGGCGTGCGCTGCGGCGCGGTGATCACCGCCACCGGCGCCGACACGGCCGCGGAGTTCCTGGGCGAACCAGCGCTGCGGCGCACGCTGCGCCGGCTGGCTCGCTGCCGGCGGCTGTCCTCGGTGATCGTCGCGACCGACGCGCCCGACGCCGTCCGCCGCGCCGCCGAGGGATCGGGCGTGGCCGTGGCCGTCCGAACCTTCGAGGAACTGGGCCTCTCGGCCGACAGCCTCCTCGCGCGTCGCCAGAGCATCCGCCGGGCCCGGATGTGGTCGGAGGCGTGCTGGCGCGGCGGGCTGGGCCGGCTCACGGTGTTCGACGAGGCGCTCGACCCCCGCGTGGCCCATGCCGCCTGCGAGCGCGAGGGCCTCGACGCGGCGCTGGTGATCGGCGCCGACTGGTGCCTCCTCGACCCCCGCCTGTGCGACGAGCTCATCGCCCGTCACGCCGAGGCCCCCGAGAGCCAGCCGCTGGTGTTCTCGCAGGCGGCGCCGGGGTTGGCCGGCTGCGTCGCCGGCCGCGAGCTGCTGGGCGAACTGGCCCACGGCGTCCGGCAGTCGGCCCCGCTGGCCACGATGGGCGGTCTGCTGGGCTACATCCCCGGCACCACGCGCTCGGACCCGATCGCTAAGCCTTGCTGCGTGCAGATTCCCACCGAACTGCGCGACGCGGCCGTGCGGCTCGTGCCCGGACCCGAACTCGAGCGCGCGCTGCGTCCCTATGCCGGCGCTCTCGACGACGCCCCCGCCGCGACGGTCGCCGCGTGGGCCGCGGCGGCCGTGCCCGCAGCGCCACGCGAACTGATCATCGAGCTCAGCGCCCATCGGCCGGCCGCGGGCGAGGGAAGCCCGCGCCGCCGCTGGCTGGGACCCGAGGCCCGTCGCGACATGAGCCCCGACCTGGCGGCCCGGCTCGCCGGCGAGCTTGCCCCGGGCGCGCTCGTCACCTTCGGCGGCCGGGGTGACCCCCTGCTGCACCCGCGGTTCTTCGAGGTTGTCGGCGTGTTCCGGGCCTCGGGGGCGGCGGGCATCCACGTACGCACCGACGGCCTGTGCGGCGCCGACCTCGCCGATCGCCTGCCCGATGCCGGCGTCGACGTGGTGTCGGTCGACCTGCTGGCCGACTGCGCCCCGACCTACCGGGGCATCACCGGCGTCGACCGTTACGGCGAGGCGCTGCACTTCACCGAGCGTCTGCTGGCCCGCCGCACGGCGGCCGACGGCCTCCCGGGCCTGTGGGTGGCACCGCGGATGACGCGCTGCGACGCCGTATACGCCGAGATCGAACCGTTCTACCAGCGGTGGACCATGCTCGCGGGCCACGCCGTGCTCGACCCGCTGCCGCGGGCGCAGCCGGGCGAGCGGATCGAGCCGCTGGAACTCCCGCCCCTCGCGGCCGCGCGGCGGCGCTTCCACCGAATGCTCGTGCTTGCCGACGGCCGGGTGCCCGTGTGCGAGCACAACCCGTCGGAAGGTCCGTTCGCGGCGGACCTCTCGGCCCGCAGCGCAACCGCCGCGTGGGCCGATCTTCTCGCCCGCCGGGGGGTCTGCTGAGCATGGGTGCGCTGGCGGTGATCATCGGCCGGGCGGGCAGCAAGGGCGTGCCCGGCAAGAACATGCGCCCGGTGGCGGGCCGGCCCTGCGCGGCGTGGACGATCGAAGCCGCCCTCGCCGAGCCGGGCATCTCACGCGTGCTCGTGTCGAGCGACGATCCGACGCTGCTGGCCCTCGCCGCGTCGTTGGGCGCCGAGCCCGTCGAGCGACCGGCCGCCCTGGCCGGCGACGCGGCCAGTGTCGACGACGCGGTCCGGCACGCGGTGCGCAGCGCCGATGGGCGCGGGCACAGCCCCGTGGTCATCCTCTACGCCAACGTGCCGGTGCGGCCCGCCGGCCTCGCCGGGCGGGCCCTCGCGACGCTCGCCGCGGCGGGCTGCGATTCGGTGCAGAGCTTCGCCCCGGTGGGCAAGCACCACCCGTGGTGGACGTGCGTGGTCGGCGAGAGCGACGGGCGTGTGCGCGCCTTCGACGGCGGAGCGCTCTTCCACGGCGTCTACCGCCGGCAGGCCCTGCCCGCGGCCCACGTGCCCGATGGAGGAGTGATCGCCGTCTCGCGCCCGGCGCTCGAACTGCGGATCCCCGGTGCTCCCGAGGGCCCGCACAGGTTCCTCGGCGTCGACCGCCGCGGCGTGTTGACCGGCGAGGGACAAGTCATCGACATCGACTCGGAGATCGACCTGCTGGTGGCCGACGCGGTGCTGCGCACGCGGGCGGCCCCGCCCGGCCGCGCGGTGGGCGGGGTGCCGCGGTGAACATCGCCGGCCGCCAGATCGGCCCGGCGGCGCCGGCGTTCATCATCGCCGAGCTGGGCGTGAACCACGACGGCTCGCCCGAACGCGCCCTGGCCCTGGCGGCCGCGGCGGCCCGGGCCGGGGCCGACGCCATCAAGCTGCAGCTGTTCCGCGCCGACCTGCTCATGAGCCGCGCGTCGCGCCTGGCCGCCTACCAAGCGGAGGCGGGCGAGCGCGACCCGCTCGAGATGCTCCGGCGCCTGGAACTACCGGCCGAGGCGATGGCCCCCGTCGTCGCCATGGCCCACCGGCTGGGCGTCGCCGCGATCGTCACGGTTTTCAGCCTCGAGCTGATCGCGGCCGCCGAGCGGCTGCCGTGGGACGCCTACAAGACCGCCTCACCCGACGTCATCCACCGGCCGATGCTCAGCGCCCTGGCCGCCACGGGCCGCCCGCTGGTGGTCAGCACCGGCGCGGCCACGCTCGACGAGGTGACCCGCGCCGTCGAGTGGCTGAGCACTCCGCGGCGGGAAAGCCGGCTGTCGATCCTCCAGTGCGTCAGCAGCTACCCCACACCCCCCGAGCGGGCGGCGCTCGGCGGCATCGCGTCGCTCGCCGCCGCGTTCCCCGACGTGCCCGTGGGATACAGCGACCACACGGCTTCGGAGCAGACCGGCGCCATCGCCGTGCGGCTGGGCGCCCGCGTCCTCGAGAAGCACCTCACTTACGACCGCTCCGCCCAGGGACCCGATCACGCGGCGAGCCTCGACCCCGACGGGCTGGCCCGCTACGTGGCCCACGTCCGCGCCGCCGAGCGGGGCGAGCACCGCACCCCTCTGCCGGGCCCGGGCGACCCCACCTGGGGGCCCGAGCACAAATCGGTGCTCGACGTGGAGCGCGACGTCCGCGCCGTCTCGCGCCAGTCGCTGGTCGCGGCCCTCCGCCTCGACCCCGGCCGCGTGCTGAGGCGCGAGGATCTCACCATCAAGCGACCCGGGACCGGCCTGGAACCCTTCCGCCTCGAAGAGACCATCGGCCGGCGCATCGCCCGCACCGTCGAGGCCGACACCCCGCTGACCGAGGCCGACCTCGCGTAGCCGCGGCGCCCCCGGTCGGAGCGGGCCGGGGCGGGCCCGAAGGGTTTGCGGGGGGTTTGCGGGGAGTTGGCGGGGGTTTGCGGGGGTTTGCGGGGGGTCTGGGGCGTTAGAAGCGGATGATCACCGACGCGAAGAGCCCCGCCAGGCCGTTGTTGAACTCGAAGCGGTCCGAGGCGTCGCCCTTCCGCAGGTTCGCGAACAGGTAGCGATAGCCAACCTGCAGGCCGACGTTCTCCACCGGCCGCCAGTTGAAGGCGGGGACGATGTCGAACGAGTACGACCGCCGGTCGCCCAGCGGCAGTCCGCCGCCGTCGATCGCCAGCTCGAGCCCGAAGCGGTGGGGCAGGTCCAGGTTCACCCGCCCCCCAACGATCGGGTGCACCCACGCGCCCGACTCGCGCGTGGTGCCCGCGGCGCCGGTGAGCCGCAGGTCCAGATCGAAGACCTGCGCGCCGCCGTACACGTCGGCCGAGAGCAGAAAGTCGCGGGCGCTCTGCGGGTCGTCGAGCAGGTCGAACCGGCAGCCGGCGTTGAGTTTGAACGATGAGTAGCGCAGACGCGACTCCACCGTCTCGCCCGCCCCGAAGGCCAGGCCGCCAGCGGAAAAACCCGATGGGATCCGGGCCGAGGTGTCGATCCCGAAGCCGAAGCCCGAGAAGAACGCCGAGAAGCGTCCGGCCCGGATCATCGCCTCGCCCGCCGGGGCGGCGCGCAGCTTGTCGAGGCCCAGGTCGGCCGTCTCGGCCCGCGCCGCGGCGCCCGCCGCGTTGGGCAGCGTGAAGTGCCCCTGCGTGAGCGACGGCACCCACAACTGCGGCTCGATCTGCACCAGCCAACCGCGGACGGTGTCGATCCCCGGACGCTCCGGCGCCGGGGCGTCGGCGGCGGGCTGCTGGGCCGCGCCGGCGGTCGGGAGCGCGGAAAGGGTGAGCACGGCGGCAAGGGCACACTTAAGCATGGGCGGGAGAGTACTGTCTGTCGGATGGCCCAGCGACCGGACGAACCCGACCGCGGCGGGGAGCGTGATCTCCCAGAAGTTCCATCGGGGTTCGAACTCGCGCCCGGCGTCGTCCTGCCGTGGGATCGCCTGACCTTCCGCTTTGTGCGCAGCTCCGGGCCGGGCGGGCAGAACGTCAACAAGCGGAGCACCAAGGTCGAGCTCCGCGTGTGGCTGTGGACCCTGCCCGTCGACGAGCCGGCCCGCGAGAGGCTCCGGGCCAGAGCCGGAAAGCGGCTCACCGACGACGGCGAACTGGTCATCGCCAGCGACGAGCATCGGACGCAGGGTCAGAACCGGGCCGAGTGCCTCGACCGCCTGCGCCGGCTGGTCGCGGCCAGCCTGAAACCGCCGAAACCGAGGATCAAGACCAAGCCCACCAAGGGCAGCCGACGCCGTCGCCTCGACGCCAAGCGCCGCCGCGGCGACACCAAGCGGGGCCGGGGCTCGAGTGCGGAGGGATGGGCGGAGTAAACCGGGGAAAGTAGGCATCCACCCAAATTCAGGAAGAACGGGTCCGAATCGGGGCAGAGAAGTGCGCCGGTGAAGCGGTTTTGCGCGGTCGGGGCTTGCCCCGGGGGCTTCTCCGAGTCATGCTTGGGCTGAGGCTTTCCAGTCGTTTAGTAAAGCATTTTACTGAACACTGTTTACCTGTGTGGTTCCCGGGCTTCGACAGTCGCGAATTTGGGCGATCTTCGGCGGATCGCCGGACGAAGAGTGGAGATCAGGCCGGGCGTTGAACCGGCCGATGGAAACAGGTTCGAGGGGTGGCGGGCTGGTAAATCGTTTCACCGAGGCCGGTTCGAGTGCACGGAACCGTCGTCTCGGCAGGGCTTCTTGAGAAAGAGCGGACCGCGGGGTCCGACGGTTCGGCCGCCCCGGCGCGGCCCTAGCAAGGAAAGAGACGGAGATGATCAAGCAATCTCGGAAATGGGTCGTCCCCGCGTTGCTGCTGGCCATCGGCGGCACGCTGTCGGCGGCGGTCCCGACCATCGACGGCGTCCGCGACGGGTCGTACGGCCCCGTGCTGGCGTCCCAGCGGGCCAACGTCATCGACATCGCGCTGTCTCCGGCCGTGCAGATGTCGCTGGCGATCAACAACTCGAACGTCGGCGGCGTCGGCGGCTTCACCTCGGCCGGGCCGCAGTGCGGCCCGTTCGACAGCGATCCGGCGGCCCTGACGACTGGCGTTGAGATCGCGATCCCGCTTTCGGAGCTCGGCGGCTCCGGCGCCATCAAGCTGTGCGCGTTCGTCAACGGCCAGGGCCAGGACTTCCTGTCGAACCAGGTCTCGGGCGGGCTGCCCGCCCCGCCGGTGGCGGGGAACCTCGGCGAGCCCCGGAACGTCGACTTCAGCACCATCGCCGGCAACCAGTTCGTGACCATCAGCCGCACCGCGACGGCGAGCGGGGCCCCCACGGTCGACGGTGTGCGCGACCCGGCCTACACGCTGCTCTGGGCGAACAGCACCCCTGCCGGCTCGGGCAACTGCACCGGCTTCGGGAACTCGACGCTGGGCCGCCGCAACCAGGCCAACGGCTCGGAGCTCGACGCGATCTGGGCCTACGTCGACAACACCAACACGCTCAACCTCTTCATCGCCGGCAACCTCGAGACCAACTTCAACAAGCTGGCCATGTTCTTCGACACGGGCGCGGGCGGCCAGAACCAGCTCACCTCCGCGATCCTCTCGGGCCAGGGCAGCCTCAGCCGCATGGGCGGCCCCAGCGGCACCCAGCCCGGCCTGAAGTTCGACGCCGGCTTCAACGCCGGCTACTTCCTCTCGTACACCATCGGCAACGTCAAGACGGCGGCGCCGTATTCGCCCACCGCGCCGAGCGCTGAGCACTATCTCGACGCCTCGCTGATCCTGCCGGCCGCGATCGGCACCGGCGTGTTCGTCGGCGGCGGTGACAAGATGGGCGGCATCGCTAACCCCACCACCCCCGTGATCATCAGCGGCGCCGGCCCCAACGGCGGCACGATCAAGGCCGACAGCAACAACAGCAACACCGGCGGCGTCTCGCCGACCAGCAGCGGCACCGGCACCAGCCCGGCCTGGGTCAGCGACCCGGCCACGGTCGCGACCGGCGTGGAGTTCAAGGTCAATCTCGCGGGCATCGGCTACGTCGTGGGCTCGGGCCTCCCGGTCAACGTCGCCGCGTTCGTCAACGGCATCCGCCAGGACTTCGTGTCCAATCAGGTCGTCGGCGGCTTCGGCGCCCTCGACGGCACCCGCGGCAACATCGGCAACCCGAAGATCGACTGGACGACCATCACCGGCCAGCAGTACGTCACCATCCCCGGCTCGGCTTTCGCCTCGCTCGGCTCGGTCAACGAGCCGATCGACGGCACCCGCGGCGCGGGCTACAACGCCCTGTGGGTGAACAACAACCCCACCGGCACCGGTCAGGGCACCGAGTTCGGCGACAGCACCACCAGCACGGTGGACGCCGCGACGGGCTCGGAGATCGACGGCCTGTACTACAAGGTCGGCCTCGACCCGGCCAACGGCAACGCCCCGACGCTGTGGCTGATGGCCGCTGGCAACCTCGAGAACAACTTCAACAAGCTCAACTTCTTCCTCGACACCACCGGCGTGGGCCAGAACAGCCTGCGCGGCGACAACTCCCCCATCGACGGCGGCAACGTCAACAGCGGCATGGGCGGCCCCGGCGGCATGACCTTCGACACCGGCTTCAACCCCGGCTACCTCATCACCGTCCAGCACGGCCCGGTGCAGACCGTGCCCAACGACCCCCTCTCGGTGGTGCCCACCATCTTCGTCGACGGGTGCGAGCTGCTGCCCGGCGGCGGCGGCTACGGCGGCCGGATCATCAACGCCTGCAAGAGCGGCACCACGGCCGTCTCGGGCTCGATCCAGAACCGCGCGGGCTTCGTCAACAGCCTCGGCGGCTTCGCCCCCGGCTCCGAGCTCGACAACGTCACCGCCCAGTTCGGCAACTTCGGCGGCACCGACTACCTGTTCCTGCACATCGGCGGCAACATCGCCCCGAACTTCGACAAGCTCGAGATCTTCTTCGACACCACCCCGATCGGCGGCGGCATCACCGGCCAGAACACGCTGATCTGGGACGATGAGAACCGCGCCAGCCCGCCCTACGCCGGCAACCCCAACCTCGACTTCTTCGCGCTCAACCGCATGGGTGGCCCCTTCGTGCCCGACCCGGTGAACAACCCCACCGTGACGCAGCCCGGCCTCACCTTCAACGCCGGCTTCAACGCCACGCACTACGTCTACGTCACGCACGGCAACCTGAACGCCGTGGGCTGCAACCTCACCTCGATCTTCGGCGGCGTCGCCCGTCTGAAGGGCGTGAACAGCCCCTCCGACGCCGGGGCCGCGCGCTACTGGGGCTCCAAGCCCATCGGCACCGGCGCCGGCGTGCCCTTCGCCGGCGGCGACTCGGTGAACGAGCTCACGCTCTGCGACATCAACACCAGCAACACCGGCGGCGTGCCCGGCGGCCCGAACGCCTACACCGCCAACCCCGGCTCGATCTCGACCAGCCCGGCCGGCGTCACCAACGGCATCGAGCTCGGCATCCCCGTGGCCGACCTGGGCTGGACCGGCGCCACGCCGATCCGCCTGGCGATGTTCCTCAACCGCTCGGGCCACAACTTCGTGAGCAACCAGGCCCTGCCCGCCGTGTGCGGTCTGGACCTCGGCGAGCCCCGGCTCGTGAGCTTCTCCGGCAGCGGCAACATCACGCTGGCCTACAACGGCGGCTCCACCAACTACTCCAACAGCACGCCGGTCTCCGCGGCCCCGTGCACCGCGCCGCTGCCCGGCGCCTTCAGCCTCAGCTCCCCGGCCGATAGCTCCACGAACGTGCCCGTTCTGGCCAGCTTCCAGTGGACCGCGTCGTCCGACGCGGCCAGCTACACCCTGCAGGTCACCAACCCGCTGGACCTCGCGTTCGCCAGCCCGGTGGTGAACCAGACCGGCATCGCCGGCACGTCGTACACGCTGCCGACGCCGCTGGCCAACAACACCAGCTACATCTGGCGCGTCCGCGCGGTGAACGGCGCGGGCACCACGAACAGCACCCCGAGCTTCTTCACCTTCACCACCGTGCCCGGCGCTACCCCGCCCGGCAGCTTCAACCTCACCGGCCCGACCAACAACCAGCTGATCGCCAAGCTGCCGGTGCCCACCAGCCGCAACCCCACCTTCACCTGGACGGCCGCGGCCGACGCCACCAGCTACACGGTGCAGATCACCACGCCAGCCGACACCGGCTTCACCACCCCGCTGATCAACCAGACCGGCCTCACCGGCACGAGCTGGGTCGTCAGCACCAACCTCGCCTACGCCACCAAGTACCGCGGGCGCGTGCTGGCCGTGAACGCCAACGGCTCGACGGTCTCGACCCCGGCCAATGTGCTCTTCGGCATCAAGTGCCAGGCCGACGTTGACAACAACGGCTCGGTCGCCGCCAACGACCTCTCGCTCCTGCTCGGCGCCTTCGGCGGCGGCGCGGGCGGCCCGGCCGACGTCGACGGCGTCGGCGGCGTCGCCGGCAACGACCTGTCGATCCTGCTCGGCAGCTTCGGCTCCTGCTCGATCACCCTGCCGTAACCGGCGGCCTCCAAGGCTTCCGGTCCTCCCGCTCGAACACGGCGGGGCCCTCGGGCCCCGCCGTTTTTCTTTTCCCGCCGCGCGTTCGCGGACCGGTCGGTGACCCGCATGGGGGATGGGCCGAGTCCCGAAACCGAAATCGGCGGTGCTCGGGCGCCATCGGGCGAACCCCCGCCGCCTCGTCGGCGATAGAACCTGCGGCCGGCCGGGGCGCGGCGATCGGTTGCCGCGGATCCGGCGGGTGACATCCCGGTGCTTGCAGGAGGCATCCATGCAGATCCGCCTGTTCGACGGTCCGATGGCCACCAGTTCCGCCGTGCTCGATCGCATCACCAGCCGTCTCACCCACGCCCTCCAGCGGTTCGGCAGCCGCATCCGCGAGGTCGAGGTTCGTTTGGCCGACGTCAACGGCGGCAAGGGCGGCGACGACAAGCGCGTCCGCATGCTGGCGCACGTGGCCGGGCTTGCGCCCGTGGCCGTCGAGGCCCACCACCACGACTACTACGCGGCCATCGACGGCGCCGCCGACAAGCTCAAGCGCGCGGTGACCCACTCCATCGCGCGGCACCGCTGAGCCCTTCGGCACCGGCCCGTTCACCGGGAGTGCGCGACCCCGCCCCGGCGATCAGCGGTCAACGGGTTCCTCCGCGGCCGCCGGCGCAGGTGGCGCAGGTGGGGGTACAGGTGGGGGTACAGATGGGGGTGGCGTCGGGGCCGTCGCTTTGGGCTTTGGCGGCAGCACGCCGCGGATCCGGGCGATGAACTTCGGCCGTTGCTCGGCGTCAAGGATGCTCATCGCCTCGATGAAGGCGCTGAGCTTCTGCACGTCTTGGCCGCCCTGACGGTCGAGTTCCGCGAAGCGGCGGAGGATCTCCCGCAGGGGGCCGCGCTGCTCGGGGCGAAGGTTCAGATCAACGGTGAGCAGGCCGAGCGCCAGGCCGCCCGACTCGACCGACCGTTCAAACGCCCGCTCGCCCTCCTTGCCGAAGGCCTTGAGGCGTTCCTCGGCGAGGATGGCCCATCGCGGCTTGGTCTCGCCGGATCGCCGCGCATCGTCGACCAGCGCGTCGTCGTACGCCGCGAGGATCGCCTCGAACCGCTCCGCCGCGTCGGGCGCGAGCGCCTTGCGGATCTGCTCGCGCAGCGGCCCCTTGGCGCGGACGCCCTCGAGCTTCTGGTAGGCCTCGAGCGCCAGGGCGATCTGCTTCACGCGCTCGCCCGCGGCATCGGCCGTGGCCAGTTTCTGCAGCAGTTCGGCGTTCTCGGCGACGAACGCTTCGAGAAGGCGGGCCCGCTCGGCGAGCACGGCATCGACACCGGCACGGGAGGCCGCGTCGAGATCGAGCAGCGCGAGCGACGCCTGCTCGGGCGTGGTCTCGGGGCGAACCACCCGACCCTCGAAATCCCGGGCGACGATCCCCCGGGTGGCGCGGTCGACCTCCACCGACGGTCCGGCCAGGGCGCCGGCTGGCGCCGGGGCCGGCGCGGCCGCGCGGGGCTGAGGGCTCGCGCCCGGCGGGGCCGCCGCGGCGACCATCGCGAGCGCGGCGAGTGTGCAGTGCAGCGGCATCGCAACCTCCCTGCGCGGCCCGGCCGCGCGGCGTGAAGCGACCACATTGTTGCCCAGCCCGCCAACGC
>JACVCL010000099.1 GCA_016742075.1 Phycisphaerales bacterium | reverse complement strand
GCCCCGCTCCCCGTCCCCACCGCCCCGAGGGCCGCCTGAACCGCCGCGAGCGCCTCGGCCGCGGCCTTCTCGCCGGTGCCGGTGGCGGCGGCCGGCGCATCGCCCGCCAGCGACGACACCGCCTCCTGCGCCGCCTTCAGCGCCGCCTCGGCCATCGCGTCGGCCGGACGTCCGGACTCTGGCTTAGGTGTGCTCTCGGCCATCCTGGCTCCTCGCGCATCGCCTTCCCCACACCGACCGACGCTCCGCGGCGCAACAACCACGCCGCCGGGCGGGCTCCGCCCGCGTCGGTGTTATCGACGAGCCTCCCCCGTTGTCCGCAGCTTTCGCGCTCCCCGGCCGAATCCGCCGGCCGCACCCCGCCCAGATCGGCAACCCTTGCGCCGCGCCCCCCGGCCCCCTCCCGCCGGAACCGCCGGGCCCGGGCGATCAGAACCCGGTCGGGAACCCCAGCGTCTGAGGGATCAACACCGTCTGCACGTACTCCTTGCCCTCGGGATCCTGCCCGAAGATCCCCCGCAGATAAGCCAGCGTCCGCCGGGTCAGCACCTCGCGGTCGGGGCTCGTCAGGTCGGCGTGCTCCGCCGACCGCCAGATCCCCCCGATGCCCGTGCGGATCTCACCACGCCGCTTCTCCAGCTCGGCCTCCACGTGCTCGACGTGCTTGGGCGACACCTGCGCGATGATCTCGGTGTCCCAAACCCACATCTTGCCCGTGCGGTTGTTGCTGAACTTCTCCTTGACGATCTCCACCTCGCGGAGGACCCCCTCCTGTTCCTTCACACCCTCCACCGGGCCCACCGCCTTCACCTCGGAGGGCTTGCCGAGCATCATCATCACCCCGACGATCAGGCCGGCCTCGACGGCCAGCATCGCCAGGATCACCACGATGGTCTTGACGGGCAGCCCCTTCTTCGGCGGGGCCTGCTCGGTCTTCGCTGCTTCCTCGGCCATGCCAGATCTCCACCGGCCGCGCGCAGCGGCCTCGGGGAGTCATCGGCCCGCCCATCGCCCCAATTCACCCCCGACCACGGTCCCGGCGCCGAAGGCCCCGATTATCGGGCCAGCGCCAGCAGCTGCTGGATCAGCTGGTCCGTGGTCGTGATCACCCGCGACGACGCCGAGTACCCCGTGCTCGTCAGGATCATGTTGATGAACTCCTGAGACAGGTCCACGTTCGACCCCTCCAGCGCCCCCCCCACCACCCGGCCGGTCCCGAACTCGGTCGGAACCGTGATGACCGCCTCGCCAGAGTTCGGACCCACGCTGAAGAGGTTGTTCCCCGCGTCCACCAGGCCCGCGGCGTTCGTGAAGCGGGCGATCACCACCTGCCCGATCGTCCGCGTCAGCCCGTTGGTGAACCCGCCCGTGATGACACCGTTGTCGTTGACCGCGAAGCTCGACAGCGTGCCCAGCGCCGCCCCGTCCTGCGAGACCGCCGCGATCTGCGACGACCCGCCGGTGTTCGAGAACGCCGTCACCGTGTCCGCACCCTGCCCCAGGTTCAGCGTCACATTCAACGGGTCGATCACACCCTCCTGGCTCAGGTCCAGGCTCATCGGGATCGACGGCGTGCTCGTCAGCCGGCCCTGCGTGTTGAAGCTCAGCAGCGGCACCAGCTCCACGAACCCGGTTCCCCCGCGCGCCCCGTCCTCCAGGTGCAGCCCGTCCGTGTCGTCGGCCGAGTGCAGGAACGCCCGCCAGTGCGTCCCCGTCGAGTCCTTCGCCGACAGCACCATCGTCAGATCAACGTTCCTCGGCGTGCCGAGCGAGTCGTAGACCACGAAGCCCGTGCGCACGCTCTCGCCCGTCGCCGCCTGCGCCTTGGTGATCGTGAACGGGTTGGCCTTCGCAACCCCGCCGCTGTCCGTCACCCGGATGTCGCCCGCGACCAGTTTCAGGTCGTTCATCGACCCCCAGTTGCCCGTGAACGTCACCACGCCGTTGGTGTCGATCGCAAATCCGCCCGGCTCGGTCGACGGCGTCGGATCACCCGACGAACGGCCGCCGTTGGGCACCACCCCCAGCGTGTTCTGCAGGAAGCTCATGAAGTCGCCCACGGTCGTCGTCGCCGTCACCGTGAACGTCCGCACCGGCACCGTCTTGCCGCCCCGCTGCGCACCGTCGATCGTGATCCGGTCGCCGTCGGCGAAGGGCGTGCCGTCGAGACCCGTCAGCGGAGTCGTCAGCGTCGCCCCCGAGCCGCCCACCCGGAGCGCCCCGAACACCAGCGACGTCCCCGCCGTCGCCACCGTGCCGTCGGCGTTCAGATTGCCCGAGAAGTTCACATTCCGCGTCGCCTCCGCGAGCTTCAGCACCCCCAGCGGGATGTTCATGTCCTGCACCCGCCCCGCGACGATGTTGAACCGATCGTCCACCCCGTAACCCTGCACCCGTTCACCGGTCACCGTCACCAGGTCGTTCCGGCTGTTCAGCTGGAACGCCCCCGAACGCGTGAACAGCTGCTGGCTCCCACGCTTGACGATGAACATCCCGTCCCCCTCCAGGGCCATGTCCGTCGGGATCCCCGTCGCCCCCACGGCGCCGTTCGCGAAGTTCCGCTGCGTACCCGCCACGTTCACGCCCAGGCCCACCTGGAACGGGTTCGTGCCGCCCGAGGTCTCCGCCGGTTGCGATCCCAGGTTGTAGTTCCGCGCAAAGGTCGTGCTGAACAGCATCCGGTTCGACTTGAACGCCGTCGTGTTCACGTTCGCGATGTTGTTGCCGATCACCTCCAGCCGGCGGGCGTTGGCGTTCAAACCCGAGAGGCCCGTGAACAGCGCGGTCGTCGAACCCATGGCGGTCTCCTCGATCAGCGGCGTCACCCGGCACGCCGCGATGGCTCGTTCGGTCACCCCGGTCGCGGTCCCCGCGCCCGGGTCGGCATGTCACGCGGCCCGCTCCGCGGGCTTCTCCCCGTTCCCGCCCACTCCCGATAGCGACGCCAGCAGCTCCGCCACCGACGCGTTCCGCACGCTCCCCGTCCCGCCACCAAGCCCGATCCGCGCCCCTTCGCCGGCCCCGTCCGTACGCCGCCCCTCGCGCGCCGGATCGCCCGCCGCAAACAGCCGCTTCAACTCGCCCGGACCACCCTCCGGCACCACCACCATCGCGTCGAAGTCGCCCACCACACGCCCCGCAAGCTGCGACGGACCTTTGGTCACCACCCGCGCCGCCACGTCCACACCCACGATCTTCCCGTCGATCACCGCCAGCAGCCGTGACGCCCCCGCCGCCTCCGCCGCGTCCGTCGCCGCCGAAAGCCGCCTGAGCTGCTCCTTCGAGAGCTCAACCCCCGACCTCGGGTCCACCTCCACCGTCCGCCCGCTGCTCATCTCCCCCGACCGCACACGGCCCAGCAGATCCGCGAACGACGCCGACTCGATCGCGCCCGCCCCGCCGCCCGCGCCGGCGCCGGCGGTCCCGGAGACCCCCGGCACCACGCCCCCCAGCCGCCTCAGGATGTCGCCCGCGCCGAGCGTCATGACTTGGGCCCCGCCGGACCACGCGTCTGCGGCTTCTCACCCCCGGATCCGCCGGAACCCCCGGACCCCGCCCCCCCCGCCCCCCCGCCGCTGTCGTCCTTCCCGCCGTCCCCCGAGCCCCCGCCCGCTCCGCCCGTCGGCGGCGTCGGTGAGCCGGGCTGCACCAGCGCCGGGTCCACAATCTCCGAGACGTTCGAGAGCGGCACCCGCGAGTTGTCGCTGAGCTTCAGCGACACGCCCTCGCGCGTCACCAGCACCGAGTCCACGTACCCCATCGCGTTCAGGCCCTGGTCGGTCTTGCCCTTCACGAACTTCCCGACCAGCGAGCCGGCCGTCGCGATGTCCCCGCGCCGCGTCAGGTCCTCCAGCCGCTTGGTCACGGCCAGGTTCGACTCGATATTCCGAATCGTCGATAGCTGCTGCAGAAGGTCCTTGGTGTCATTCGGCGCAAGCGGGTCCTGACGCGAGAGTTCCGTGAACATCACCTTCACGAAGTCCTCGCTGGTCATCGCGTTAAAGCGATCGGTCGCCTTCGCGCCCGCCGCCGACTTGGCCCCGCTCAGTGCATCCGTCACAGCCGCCATCGCGCACACTCCTCGCCGATTCCCGGCCCGCTCATCCCACCGCGTCGAGCCTCAGCCGGAAGCTTCCCGCGAACGTCCCGCCAGACGCCTCCGCGTCGTCGGCCCACGCCCCATCACCCCCTCCGCCCCGACCCTCGCGGCCGTCGAACGAACCGCGGCTCCGGCCTCCGCCGGCGTCGTGCTGGCCACCACGCGACTCCTCACGCCAGGCCTGACCATCGCCCGGGGCTCCGCCCGGCTGGCCGCCGCTCGGCAACACCGGCGGCGCCACCTGCACCGTGAGCTTCTCCACGCTCAGCCCCTTCGACTCCAGGCCGCTCCGCAGCCAACCCAGGTTCTGCTCAAGCAACCCCTGTGCCTGTTCCGTCGACGCCCGGAGGCTCACCGCCACCACCCCGCGTTCCAGCGACATCTCGATCCTCACCGCGCCCAGCGACTCCGGCTGAAGCGTCATCGTCAGCGAGCCGCCACGCTGCGACAGCACCGCCCCCAGACCCCGCGACACCATCGCCGCCGCCCCGCTCGGCGGTTCCTGCTCGCCCTGCGCACCGATCGCCGGCCGACTCTGCGCGGCCGACCCCACGCGGTGCCCCGCGTCAACCCCGCTCCCCCCGGCCGGGCCCGTCGGCTCCGCCACCAGCCTGAAGACCGCGTTCCCACCCGTCGCCCCAGCCCCGCCACCCACTCCGCCCGGTGCCGATGCGCCGGCCGGCGCCGAGACCCCGCCGCCCGCGGCAGATCCCGAGGGCGAGCCAACCGGCCGAGGGGGCTCAGCGGTCATCTCCACTTCAACCCCACGCGGTGTCCTCGCGGGCCCGTTCGCCCCTTTGGGCTCGGCCTGCTCGCCAGCCACCACGGCTCTCGCAGGCCCCTCGCCCGATCGCACGGTGCCCGCCGCGCCCGTGGGCACCTCATCCGAGGGCGGACCGCTCTCCCCCATCCCCTTTGCCGGAGTCGCGGCCGACGGCCGCGCGGCCGATTCGCCCCCCACACGCGGGGCCCGCCCCCGACCCCGCCCCGGTTCAGCATTCGACGGGCCCTTGCCTCCGCCACCCGAGGCCCCATCCTCGGCAACCGGATCGACCGTCCCCTCCTCCACTCGGCCGGCGGGCACCACCACCCCCGAAGCCGGGCCCCGGATTCCCCCCGGCACCGCCTCCGCCAACAACTTGGCCGGGGGATCTTCCTGCTCGCCGCCCCTCTGGTCTTGCTCGACCGACGGATCCGCGGCCGAAGCCACGGGGTCCGCATCCACCGCCTCGCCGCGCTCGGCATCGGCCGATCCCGCGCCCTCGGCGTGCGGATCTTGCTGCTCCACCTCGCGTTCGCGCGAACCCGGCGCATCCAGCCGACGGTCAGACCCCCCCGCCGACGACTTCTGACCCCGGTCGACACGCTCGGCCAGCCTCGACGCGAAATCGCCCGCCGGGCCCTCCCGCGCCGTCTCCCGGGCCTCCGCCGGTCTAGCGCCCTCGAGCCTGGCCTGTTCCGCCGGTCGCCCCGCGCTCCCCGCCGCTCCGGGCTTGGGAGTCGCGATCGGGCCCAGCAGTTGGTTCACCATCGGTTCGTTCCCGCGGGACCCGGGCCGAGAGCCCGTAGACCCGCAGTCGCTCCAGCAAATCCGCTGCCAGCTTCGGGTCCTGCTGCTGGAACTGCTGGATCAACTTCGACGCGGCCCGCGTCTGCATCGCGTTCAGGTAGCTCACCACCTGCTCGGGCTTGCCCGCATCGATCAGCA
Source organism: Phycisphaerales bacterium (assembly GCA_016742075.1). GTDB lineage: Bacteria > Planctomycetota > Phycisphaerae > Phycisphaerales > UBA1924 > JACVCL01. The sequence goes on along the minus strand of JACVCL010000099.1, from coordinate 2,819 downwards.
CCCGCAGCATCGGCGCCGACTGCTCCGGCGGCAGCGACTGGTACAGCCCGACCGCCTTCCCGAACTGCTCGTCCCCCTCCCGCTTGGCGATCTCGTCCCGCATCCTGATGAACGCGTCGCGCTCGGCCTCGAACTCGGATTTCTGCCGCGCCAGCATCGCCTGACGCTCGTCCAGCTGCCTCAGCAGGTCCTGCGTCTCGCGCTGAATCCGCTGCGTCCGCTGCCGCACCGACTCGTCGTACTCACGGATGATCTCCAGCCGCTGCTCGGCCGACACCGGCGGCCGGCCCACCTTCGCCGCCTCCGCCGCCGCCCGCGCCGCCTCCGCCGCCGCCCGGTCCTCCTCATCCTTCTTCTTCGCCTCCGCCGGCACCGTCGCCGCGAAGATCTCCCGCACCCTGTCGACCCGCTCGCGCGACAGCCGCTGCGACTGCCACATCCAGCCCAGCACCCCCGCCAGCGCGAGCAGGTTCGCCAGCGCCAGCGTCGAAAGACCGATCCAGATGCTCCGCACCATCGCGCGCCTCCTCGTCAATCCGACCGGCCCGACCGCATCACCGCCAGCTCATCGTTCGCCGCCGCCTCTCGCCGACGCAGCTCGTCCTTCCACGCCGCCAGACGCTTCTCCCGCAGCAGCTCCACGGCGCGACGGTCCCGCGCCGCCTCCAGCAGCCGCGACCGCGCCGCCTCCAACCTCTGCACGATCCCCGCCAGCCGTATCGCCGCCTGCTGCGCCTTCACCTGCAGCGCCAGCACCGCGTTCATCTGCATCCGCGCCGACCGAACGTCCACACTCCCTCCCACCCCCGCACCTCCCCCACCACCTCCACCGCCCGACGGCGACAGCGCCGCCGACAGCTCCGCCCGGATCGCCCGGATGCTCGACTGGAAACCCGCGATCTCGCCCTCCACCAGCCGCCGCTCGCCCTCGATCGAGGCCACCTCCAGCCGTCGGTCGCGCTCCACACGCTCGCGCAGGTCCAGAAGCGGCTGAAGCCTGAAGCGGAACTTGGCCATCGCCTATCGCCTCCTCAACGCCGCCGCGGCTGGCCCGGCATCGGGCCCGCGCCGCCCCCGGCCTGCGCACCGGCCGGCCGCGACGCCATCGCGTCGCCCTCGCGCGTCAGCTTCACCAGCCGCTCGCGCGCATGACCGAACGGCTCGGCGTCCTCGGCGCCCTGCTGCAGCAGCGCGTCGATCCGCGGCTTGAGCGCAATCGCCGCGTCCGTCACCGGGTTCGATCCCGCCGAGTACGCCCCGATCTGGATCAGCTCCTCGACCTCCTTGTACGAAGCCAGCAGCCGCACCAGCTTCCGCCGCGACTCCGCGTGCTCACGCGACGACACCTCGTTGGCCACGCGGCTCACCGAGTCCAGCACGTCGATCGCCGGGTAGTGCCCCCGGTGCGCCAGCGCACGCGACAGCACGATGTGACCATCCAGGATGCCCCGCACCGCGTCCGACACCGGCTCGGTCATGTCGTCCCCCTCCACCAGCACCGTGTAGAAGCCCGTCACGCTGCCGCCGGGACCGCCCCCCGGGCCCTCCACCGCCCCCGCACGCTCCAGCAGCGTGGGCAGCATCGCGAACACGCTCGGGGTATACCCCTTCGTCGCCGGCGGCTCGCCCACCGCCAGGCCGATCTGCCGCTGCGCGTGCGCGAAACGCGTCACCGAGTCGATCATCAGCATCACGTCGCGCCCTTCGTCGCGGAAGAACTCCGCCGCCGTGCACGCCGCGAACGCCGCCCTGACCCGCATCACCGGCGATTCGTCGCTCGTCGCCACGATCACCACGCTCCGCTTCAGCCCCTCGGGCCCCAGCGAGTGCTCGATGAAGTCCTTCACCTCGCGGCCGCGCTCGCCCACCAGCGCGATCACGTTCACCGACGCCGACGTCCGACGCGCGATCATCCCCATCAGCGTGCTCTTGCCCACGCCCGGACCCGCGAAGATGCCCAGCCGCTGTCCGCGGCCCGCCGTCGCCATCAGGTCGATCGCCCGCACACCCGTCTCGATCGGCTCCGTGATCCGCCTCCGGTCCATCGGACCCAGCGGCGGCGGGTGCAGAGCACGCATCTCCAGCTCCCGCGGCGTCCCGCCGCCGTCGATCGGCGCACCCAGCCCGTTGACCACCCGCCCCAGCATCGACCACCCCACCCCGATCGTCGGCGATGCCTCCACGCTCACGACCCGATCGCCCGCCCGCACACCCGTCGACGAACCCAGCATCATCAGGATCGTCCGCCGCCCGTCGAACCCCACCGCCTCCGCCGGCAGCCGGCCGCCCGACGCCGGCGCGATCGCCACCAGCGAGCCCACCGGCACCGGCAGGTCCTCCGCCAGCACCGTCAGCCCCTTCAGCGTCGACACCGTCCCCTCAACCGCGATCGGCTGCACGGCCGACACGCGGCGCATCGCCCGTGCCAGCACGCTCACCGCCCACCCCCGGCAACCGCGGGGCCCATGGCGCCGTTCGGCCCGCCGCCCTCCGCCGCCGCCGAACCCGGCAGCAGCGCCCGCACCATCGCGGCAATCTGCGTGTCCAGCGAAGCATCGATCCGCCCCCGCTCGGTCCGCACCACGCACGACCCCCGGCCCACCCCCCCGCTCACCACCACCGACGCCCCCCCCCCCGCCGCGTCACCCCCGGGCCTCGCCCGGGTCCCCGGCACCGCCTCACCGGCCAGCCCCCCGCCGGCCCGGTGCACCTCCACCCCCAACCGGGGCCGCTCCTGCACCAGCCCCACCCCCGCCTCCCGCTTGCGCCGCACCCCCCCCTCGCCCAGCTCCCCCCCCCCCCCCGGCACACGCCCCTCC
>JACVCL010000098.1 GCA_016742075.1 Phycisphaerales bacterium | reverse complement strand
CCCCCCACGCCCCACCGGCCCCTCCCCCGACCCCGCGCCGGCCAGCTCACTCCCCGCCCACGCCGCCAGCAGCGCCCCCAGCGGAGTCGCCCCGAAGCTCGCCACGTTGTAGATCGACAGCACCCGCCCCCGCGCCCGCTCCTCGGCCAGAAGCTGGATCGCCGCGAAGCTCACCGAGAAGCTCCACACCCAGAACAGCCCGACCACCACCAGCGTCGCGCCCGCCACCCACACGTTCGGTGCCGCCGCGAACCCCACGATCGACAGCCCCCCGGCGCAGATCGACAGCGGGATCAGGTGGTGCCGCGGGTACGACGTCGGCACCAGTTTCAGCGCCAGCCCGCCGGCCACCGCGCCCAGCCCCATCACCGCCATGAGCACCCCGTACGCCTCCTCCTGCGCGTGGTACACGTCCTTCACGAACATCGGCAGCAGACGCAGGATCGGCCCGGCCAGCGCGCTGTACAGCACCAGCCCGATGAGCAGCGCCAGCGGCCCGCGCCGCAGCAGCACGAACCGCAGCGACTCGCCCAGGTCGGCCCACCACGTCCGCCCCGGCTCGATCACCGGCGGCGCCGGGTCGGTCCTCCACACCGCCGCGATCACCGCCAGGAAGCTCAGCGTGTTGATCGCAAACAGCCACGTCGGCGACGTCAACGCCAGCAGAACCCCGCCCAGCGCCGGGCCCACCACCCGCGCCAGGTTGAACTGCACGCTGTTGAGGTTGATCGCCCGTCCCAGCTCCGCCCGCGGCACCAGCCGCGGCGTCAGCGTCTGCCACGCCGGAATGTTGAACGCCGTCACGATCCCCTGCGCCAGCCCCAGCCCGATGAGCACCCCGGTCGTGATCCACCCCGCCACGCTCGCGACGCACAGCGCCGCCGCGATGAGCATGAGCATCCCCTGCGTCAAGATCAGCAGCCAACGCCGGTCCACCCGGTCGGCCGCCAGCCCCCCCACCAGGCCCAGGAACAGCACCGGCATCATCTGCGCCGCCGCCAGCGTCCCCATGAACACCGGCGAGCCCGTCTTCTCCGCCGCGATCCACTGGATCCCGACGTGCTCCATCCACGTGCCGATGTTCGACACCAGGCTGCCCGTCCACGCCAGCCGGTAATCGTGATGACGCAGCACCCCGAGCCACGAGGGCCCATCGGAACTTCGTGCGGTGTCATCGCTCACGCCCACAGACTAGGCCGAGACGCGCCGGACGTGGACTTCCGTCCCCCACCGCGCCCCCACCCGCGCCCCCGCCGCCTTCAGGCGATCACCGCCCGCCCCGACCAGTCACGACCCGGCGCCGGCCGGTTGGCGAACCGCATCGCCCGGAACCCCGAGTACACCAGCATTTCGAACAGCAGCAGCCCCGACAGGAACGCCGCCGCCAGCATCGCCGGAAGCGACACCAGCACCCCCACCCGGTACCCGAACACACCGCTCTGCGCCAGCCGCACCAGCCAGTCGGTCCGGGCGTGCACCTGCCACGCCAGCGCCACCGCCACGCCGGACAAAATCCATCCCACCGACGCGTGCGCGCACACCGAACCCGCGACCTCCGCGGTCGTCCGCCAGCCGCGCCGCGCCCCGAAGAACCGCAGGCCGGTCATCTCCGTCCACGTCAGACCGGTGAACACCGCCGCCAGGCCCAGGAAGAAGAACGGCGCAAAGTCCGCGTGCCCACCCGCCAGCAGCAGCGACACCACCGGGATCGCCGACGCGACGCCGATGTTCGTCGCAAACAGCAGCGCCGAGCGGTCGAGCTCCACCTCCACCCCCGGCCACAGCGTGCGCCGATCACCCAGCACCGCCGCCGCCGTCCGCAGCCAGCCGGCCAAACCCGGCCGACGCTGCCACGGCGAGCCCCGCCGCGCCGTCGGCAAACTCGACGACACCGACCGCCCGCACTCCGGGCACGCCGCCGAGGCGCTCAGGCCCCGCAGGTCGTACCCGCACGATTCGCACAGCACGCGGTCTGGTTCGATGCCCGGCATGAGATCGCCGCTCCTGAACACCATACGCCCCACCCGGCCCAACCTCCCCGCGCACGTCCGATACCCGGACGGGGGTCTTCAGCTTCGGCGAGCCCCGCCGGGGTCTTCAGGCCGGCCGCTGCTATTCTCGCCAGTCTTCACAATCCAAAGTCCTTCCTCCCCGATCCCGCCACGCGCCGCCGAAACCCCGTCACGCCGCAGGAACCGCCGTGATCCACGTCCAACGGATCGACCGACAGCACCCGCTCTACGAGCAGGAACGCGACCTGCGCGAGCGCGTCCTCCTCGGCCCCATCGGGCTCACCTTCGACGCCTTCGAGGGTTTGTTCCCCGGATTCGAGGACCGGTTCCTCCATTTCGTCGCCGTCTTCGCCCATCCCAAGGGCCCGCGCGTCGTCGGCTGCGCCCTGCTCCTGCCCGACTACCCCCAGCCCGGCGTCGGCAAGCTCATGCAGATGGCCGTCGACCCCCAGCGCCAGCACGAGGGGCTCGGCAGCCGCCTCGTCGCCGCTCTCGAGCAGCACGCCTTCACCCATCTCGGCATTTCCGAGCTCTTCTGCCACTCCCAGGAGGCCGCCAAACGCTTCTACGAGAAGCTGGGCTGGACGGCCGAGGGCGAGCGGTTTACGGAAGCCGGAATCCCCCACTTCAAGATGGTGTTTCGGCCCTAGCAGGGCCCAGCAGCCCGCCCATGGTCGAAAGCACCACGAACACGGGGTGTGGTCCGTCGCTTTCCCCGGGGCTTTCATTGGCATGGCCAGAGAACTTCTGCGGAGACCTTCTGAGTGACGGCCGTTCCCGCCCGATTGCCGATTCCCGCCCCGCCCGACCCCATCGACACCAAGGCCCTCTTCGCGTCTCGCGGCCTGCGCTGCACCCCGCAGCGCCAGCACATCTACGAGGCCCTCCGCGTCGTCCGCTCCCATCCCACCGCCGAGGAACTGCACAACCTCGTCCAGCGGGGCAACCCGGGAACCAGCCTCGCCACCGTCTACAACACGCTGGAATCGCTCTGCCGCGTCGGGCTTGTCCGCAAGCTGGCCATGCCCGCCGGCTGCACCCGTTACGACGCCGACACCCGCGAGCACCTGCACGTCGTGACAAGCGACGGCCGATTGCTCGACGCCCCGGAAGACATCGGCCGCCTGATCCTCGCCAACCTGCCCGCCGAGTTGTTCCAAGTCCTTGAGCGGCGGCTGGGGACCGCCGTCACCCACGTCAAATTGCAGCTGTTCGCCGACGCTCGGGAGTGATGACCCCGTTTGGGGGAACCAGCCGGCGGCTCGCCGGTTCCGGATCCGCACACCTTGATGCTCCGCCAGCCACGCCTGATCGCGGCGCAAGTGCCTGCGCCGCGTGATCCTGCGCGCCGCGGAAAGGCCCGGCCCCAGCCCATTGGCCGATCATGAGATGTCCGACTTGACGCGAAAGCGCCGGAACACGCTTGCCCCGGCTCCGATCAAGGTCATGTTGCATTTGGCCGATCTGATAACCCGGATCGGGGTCGCGGGAGCGGCCCGGGAGAGAGTGTCCGATGAACCGCAGAGATTGGACCATCCCGATGAACCGCCGCGCCGGCTCCGAACGTCGAAAACACCCCCGCTTTGTGATGCCCTCGATGTACACGAGCGTGGCCGTGCGGCCGCTGGATTCCGAGCGGTTTCTCTGGACCGGCCACGCCTACGACCTCTCCGAGGGCGGCATGCGGTTCGAGCTCGATCAGCCGATCGCCCCGGGCACCCGCGTCGCCATCCGCATCCAGCTTCCGGGCTCGGCCTCGCTCCGCGCCGCCGACCGCCGTCCGATTTACGTCTTCGCCAACGTCGTCTGGGTCGAGCAGGACGACCTCGACCAGGCCGGCCCCGTCCGCATGGCCTGCGTCTTCTCCCGCTTCGTCCAGCCCGGCGATCAGGAGCGGCTGCTGGCCCGCCTGAACTCCGGCCGCTACTCCGCGGCCGCCTGACCCCCCACCTGCCCCCCCACCCGATCCCCCCACTTGATCCCCCACCGCGCCCCGGGTCACCAGGTCCGCCAGGCGGTCAGTGCGCGCAGGCCGTCCTCCACGCTGCTCAGCCCCTCGAGCGTGCGCGTCGCCAGACGGGCGTAGACCCCGTCCCGCGCCGCAAAAACACGGTCGATCTCGGCCAGCGGGTCGCCGCCGGTCAGGCTCGGCCGGTTCAGCCCCGGACCCGAGCGGCCCTGCGACAGCCTCGCCCGAAGCTCCACGGGGCTCAGCCGCAGATAGACGATCACCCATCCCCTCCGCGACGCCTCGGCGAGCTGCCCCGCAGCGCCCGGGGCCGTCGGCGTCCCGCCGCCCAGCGCCAGAATCACCGGACCCGGCCCCTCCAGCACCTCGCGGAGCGCCTCCGCCTCGGCCGCGCGGAACGCCGGCTCGCCCAGCCGCGCGAACGCCTCCGACGCGTGGGCGCACCCCAGCCGCGCCAGCGTGCGCTCGTCCAGATCTACGAACGGCACCGACTCGCTCCTCGCCAGCGCCCGGCCGAGTGTCGACTTGCCGCTGCCCCGCAGGCCCATCAGCACCAGCGAGCGGGCCGCGGGCGCCGGGGCGCCGGCGGTCATGGCGTTTCCCCGAAAATGCGCTTGCGCGCGGCCAGCGCCGCCATGCGCAGGGCCCCGGTCTCCAGCCGAGCCTCACCCTGCAGATACGCCTGCTCGCTCAGCAGCAGCGCAGCGGGCGGAAGCCCGGCCAGCTGCGCCATGCTCCGCACCACGTCGCGGTCGGCCCGCCCCAGCCCCAGGCGCCTCGCCAGCCGGCGGAAGCCCCGCTCCACCGGCGCGCGCCGCCGCTGATCGCGCCACGCGATCCAGCTTCCCCACGCCGCGACCAGCAGAACCCCCAGCGCCAACAGCCCCCACACCCACCACGGGATGTGCTCGAGCCAGTGCCCGGCCGCGGCGTCCTCGGCCACGCGGCCCACCCGGCCGATCGGGCCCAGCGCCGTCGTGCCCCCCGCCTCCGCGAGGATCGCGACGGTCATGGCGTCACCCCCGCCGGCGGCAGCAGCCGGCGCACCGTGATCTCGGCACGGGCCCGCACCCGCGCATCGGCGTCGCGGGCGGCCAGTTCCGCCACGGGGCCGAGCAGCTGCCGGTCGCCCGTGCGCGCCGCGGCCCACAGCCCGCTGGCGCGGTGCTCGGGCCGCCGATCGGCCAGCATCGCCCCGACCGCCGCGCGAACCCCCTCGGCGCGCCCCAGCCGCCGCCACTCGTGCCGCACCGCGTTGGCCCGCAGGCGCTGCGGGTGCTCGGCCGCCGCGAACGCCGAAAGGTCGATCGACTCGCCGCTCACCGCCGCGGCCCGCGTCAGACCCTCGGCGGCGTTCGCCCGAACCCTCGCGTCGCGGTGCGCCAGGCCGTCGGTCACCGCCGAGCGCGCCGACGGTGTCGCCACACGCCCCAAGGCCAGCACCGCCTTGGCCGCCAGTCTCTCGTCGAGCGTCGCCGCGGCGTCCAGCAACTGCGGCTCGATCTCTGCCAGCGCCCCGGCTCCGGCCCGCTCCACCGCCTCGATGGCCCGCAGCTTCTCCTCGCCCCGCGCCCCGCCACCCAGGCCCAGCACCCGTCGCGCCCGCTCCACCACCCCCTTCGGCCCATCCGCCGCCCGCCCGCGCCCGACCTCCGCCGCCGCGAGCCGCACCGCTTCGTGAGGCGAGCGTGCCAGCGTTTCCAGCATGGGGGCCAAGGCGGCTCTCCGGCGCGGGCTCTCGACCCGGGCCAATGCCGATGCGGCCTCGGCGGCCACGTGCGGATCGGCGTCGAGCGCCAGGTCGAACAGCGCCGCGTCGGCCGTCGGCGTGCCCGGCAGCGACGCGATCTGCCTCGCGGCCAGCAGCCGAACCGACGCTTCCTGATCCCTCACCCGCGACGCCAGCAGCGCCAACCGGCGGTCGGCCCGCAGCGCCGACGCCTCGCACCACCTCAACCAGCCGCGCCTCGCCTCGCCGTCGAGCGCCCGCATCTGGCTTTCGGGCATCTCCAGCAGCCGCTCGGGCTTTCTGATGCGCGCGATCGCCCGCCCCCGCCCGCGGAACCCCAGCAGATGCCCCAGGCGCAGCAGCCGCCCCCGCTCTTCCGCGTCGAACCCGTCGCACGCGTCGATGGTGTCGGCGGCCACGCCGGCCAGCGCGGGAACCCCCAGCCACGCCATCGCGTGCCGGCGGCGCGTCGCCTCATCGAGCTTTCTTGCCGCGCTCCGCAGCGCCAGATGCCCGGGCTCCTCCGCCGCGCCCAGCCACGCCCGCAGCACCGGCCCCGGGCTGCCCGCCGAGGCCAGCGCAACCGCCCGCAGCACCCCCGTGTGCCGGTGCTCGCCGAACCGCCCGGCGGCGCACGCCAGCCCGCGGTCGAGCCCCTCCGCCTGTGCGCCCCGCGGGTCGCGGTCGATCAGCGCGGCCAGCACGTCGAACACCGCCTGGCTCACCATCGGGTCCGGGTCGCCCGCCAGCACCCCCAGCAACGCGTGGGCATCGCCCACCGGACCGCCCGACACCCGCCCCAGCGCCACGTCGGCCGCGGCCCGGACCGCCGCCACCCGGTCCCGGGCCCGATCGGAACCGCCCACCTCTATCAGGGATTTCCCCAGCCCGTTCCCGAGCCGCTGGCCGATCGCCTGCTTCTCCCCCTCGGCCAGCCCGGGCCAGGCCCCGATCACTGCCCGCCGCAACCGCGACGCCCGCTCCAAATCGGGACGACCCCGAGTCAACAAGCCCTTTCGAGGGGTCTGTTCTTCTGCCGCCGCCGCGTCGAGCAACGCCCGCAGCAGCCACGGTCGTTCCCCATCGCCCGCCACGGGCCACGCGGCGAGCAACACCGCCTCCCGTTCTGCGGGGGGCATCTTCATGACTGCCAAGATCTTGGCGTCGATTGTGGGCATCGGGGTCTACGCGGCCGTACGAGAACGCCTGATTCCATCGTCTTCCCGAGCGCCGCGGCTGTATTTGCGCACTGAACCCGGGGTTCCGGGGTTCCGGGGTTCCGGGGTTCCACCAGATGATCCGCCGCCCCCGGGCACGCCCGGCTCGGTCCGTGCCCCGGTCGTTTCCCGAGTTTGGTGCGACATGTCATCCGCCCGGTTTCGTGAAGAAAGATCTTGCCATCGCAGAAGAGGGGAATATCCTCGACCCAATCGGCCCCCGGTCCCGGAAGCCCGGGCGGCCAGCGCGTCCCGACCCCACCTCCCCCACCTTCACACCCCATGAACTCGCCCGCCAAATCCTCCAACAACCTGCAGGCGTACCGGCTGATCCTCTACCGCCGCGCCCTGCACCCCGAGCTCTTCAAGGTCAAGGGCCGGCGCACGGTGTCCCACGGTGAGTACGAGTTCGAGGCCTGGGTCATGCCGGGCTCGCACCTTCTCCGCTTCCAGCACGGCCCGCTCACGGCCGTCGAACTGATCACCGACATGGAAGACGGCGTGCCGGACCGCGGCGTGCTGGCGGCGCTCCCCTGTGCCGGCGAGCGCGACCACGAGCAGGCCTTCTCCGACAAGGTCAAGTTCTGGTCCACCATCCAGACCGAGCAGCTCGCCGACAACCTCTACAAGGCCACCTACAACGAGCTGGTGGCCTTCGGCAAGGAGCAGGACGCGCTGATCCACACCTGGGTCGACACCGACCTGGCCAATACCGCCACCGGCGGCCGCTGCGCCAGCATCCTTGATATGCAGCGCTACCGGCGCGAGATCCACGTGCAGGCGTGGCACCTGATCGCCGCCGGCGGCATCGTGCTGCGGACGCAGTCGATGTTCGAGCACGCCGAGTAACGCGGCCGAGGGCCCCCGCCCCGATGCGACGATGACCGGCCCGCTCTCGCCACTGGCCCGCGTGCGCCGCTGGGCGGTGGCCGGGCTCATCGTGAACGGCTCGCTCGCCGTGATGAAGATCGGCGCGGGCGTGCTCGGCAACTCCTACGCGCTCATCGCCGACGGCGTCGAGTCTCTCACCGACATCGCCTCGTCGATCATCCTCTGGACGGGCCTCCGGTACGCCGACCGCCCGCCCGACGACCGCTTCCCGTACGGCTACGGCAAGGCCGAGGCGCTCACCGCGCTGGTGGTCGCCGCGATGCTCGCCGGGGCCGCCCTGGGCATCGCCGTGCAGGCGGTGCGCGAGATCCTCACCCCCCACCACTCGCCCAAGCCCTTCACGCTCGCCGTGCTCGTGACGGTGGTCATCGTCAAGGAGTCGATGTTCCGCCTCGCCCGCCGGGCCGCCCGCGCCGGCGGCTCGAGCGCGGGCGAGGCCGATGCCTGGCACCACCGATCCGACGCCATCACCTCGGCTTTCGCCTTCATCGGCATCTCGGCCGCGCTCCTCGGCGGCGAGGCGTGGGCCCCGGCCGACGACTGGGCCGCCCTGCTCGCCAGCGCCGTCATCTTGTGGAACGCCGGGGTGATCCTCCGCGCCCCGCTCGCCGACCTGCTCGACGCCGACTCCCCCGAGATCGTCGAGCCGGCCCGCCGCTGCGCGTTGGCCCTGCCGGGTGTGCTGGGGGTCGAGAAGCTCCGCGCCCGCCGCAGCGGCGGACGCTTCTGGCTCGAACTGCACCTGGAGGTCGACCCGCAGATGGCCGTCCGCGACGCGCACGCGCTCGGCGGACGCGTCCGGGCCTCGCTCCGCGAGAACCTGCCGCGGGTCGCCGACCGGCTCATCCACACCGACTCCTCCCCGGCCAGACCCCTCCTGCTGGCAACCCCCGCCCACCCATCCCCATCCGCACCCCCTCCTCTTTTACACATCC
>JACVCL010000097.1 GCA_016742075.1 Phycisphaerales bacterium | reverse complement strand
CGGGGAAGGGCGGGCCGTGGCCGGCGCCAGCCACCAGGATGAGCTTCGCCGGAATCCCAGCGGCCTTCAAGGCCTTTTCAAACTCAATCGATTGGCTAGGGAGTACGGTGGTGTCGGCGGTGCCGTGCATGAGGAGAAAGGGCGGGTCGTCGGCCGAGATGTAGGAGATGGGGGATGCGTCCTGCAGGGTCTTGTACTCCAGGCTCGACTTGTCCACTTCGCCGCCCGGTGGGGGTGGCGGCATGTAGATTCCGGTGAAGGGGTTGTTCGAGGCGGCTACTAGATTCGTGGGCGCCGCCCGCGCGACGACGGCCTGCACCTTGGCGGTCTCGGGCTCCCCGGGGTCGGGGGCGTTGGGGGGTGGGGGTGGGAGTGCGGGTGGGAGTGGGGGTGGGGGTGGGATTGGGGGGGGTTAGTCGTCGCCGTCGCCGCTGCGGCCGCTGCGCCAGCGCCCGCCCTGCCGGGCCCGTCCGCCGCACACCCCGCGGGCCCTCGGCGGCGCGTAGGCCAGCGCCTGCTTGATGAACTGCGTGAACCGCCGGGCGGCCTCGCCGCTCGCCACCGATTCCATCGCCGCGACGATCTCCTCGGCCCTCCGGCCGCCTCGCTCGCGGAAGTACAGGCGGTACAGCGTCTTGATCTGCTCGCGGTCGGCCGGCGTGAACGCCGGGTTCCGCCGCAGCCCCACGCGGTTGAGCCCCGCGACGAAGTTGTCGCCCGCCACCACGACGTACGGCGGCACGTGCATGCTCACCGCCGCCCGGCCCTGGAACATCACCCCGTCGCCCACCTCGGTGAACTGGTGCACCGCCGTCAGGCCCGACATCACCACCCCGTTCCCCAGCCGCGAGTGCCCCGCCAGCATCGCCGTGTTGGCCAGCACGCACTGGTCGCCGATCTGCGCGTTGTGCCCCACGTGCGCCAGCGTCATCAGGTAGTTGCCGCTGCCGATCCGCGTCGCCGGGCCGTTCCAGTTGCCACGGTTCACCGTCACGTGCTCCCGGAACACGTTCCGGTCGCCGATGACCACCTCGCCGTGCCCCTTGGCTCGGTCGAAGCTCTTGTCCTGCGGGTCGCCCCCGAGCACCGCGTAGGGGTGCACGTCGTTCTCCACCCCGATCGTCACGCGCTCCACGAGCATCGCCCGCGCGCGGAGCACGCTCCTCGCACCCACCACGCAGTGCGGGCCCACGCTCGCCTCCGGACCGATCACCGCCCCCTCGCCGATGGTCGCCGTCTCGTGGACCCTGGCGGTCGGGTCGATCTCGGCGGACGGGTGGATGCCCGGGGCGGCGGCAGCGGTGGACAAGGCGGTTCTCTCCGGGTGGGGGTCGGGCCAACCATAGGCCCGGCACACGCGGCGCCGGGCCGCGGCCGGGCGGCCCTACTGCATCGTGTCGACCTCGCCGGCCAGGTCGAAATCCTTCTGCGAAATGCCCCCGCAGTCGTGCGTCGACAGGCTCAGCGTCACCTTGTTCCACCGCACCAGGATGTCCGGGTGGTGCTGGCGGGCCTCGGCCAGCTCGGCCACGGCGTTCACGAACCTCATCGCCTCGAGGAAACCCTTGAACTGGAACGTCCGCTGGATCATCCCCCCGGCCTCCGACCAGAGCGGCCGCTTTGCCAGCCGCTCTTCCACCTGCGCCTCGGTCAGCTTCACCGGCTTGTTCGCGCCCATCGATCGCTCCGGGGCCACGCGGCCCGATCACACCATAACCCCCATCCCGGAACCCGTCCCGGACCGACCCGGAGATTATCCTCCCCGCCGAGGCGTTCCCGTCAACCCGCCCGCCGCCGCCGACGCCGGACCCCGACCCACCCCCGGCCTTCCCGCCGAATGGCCCCGCCCACCACACGCCTGGCCCCCTCGCCCACCGGCGCGCTCCACCTGGGCAACGCCCGCACCTTCCTCGTCAACCACGCCCTGGCCCGCCGCCACGGCTGGCGCGTCGTCCTGCGCATCGAAGACCTCGACACCCCGCGCAACAAGCCCGGCGCCGCCGACCAGACCCTGCGCACGCTCGGGTGGCTCGGCGTCACCTGGCACGAGGGGCCCTTGGTCCAGACCGAAGACCTTGAGCCCTACCGCCGCGCCCTCGCCGAACTCGCCGCACACGGCCTGGCCTACCCCTGCAGCCTCTCGCGCACCGAGATCGAGACCGCCGCGTCGGCGCCCCAGAGCGACGCCCCCGGCGAGGGGCCGCGGGAGATCCGCTTCCCGCCCGAGCTCCGTCCGCCCATCACCCCGCAGACCCCGCACGACTTCGATACCAACTGGCGCTTCGTCACGCCCGACGCCGAGGTCACCTTCACCGATCTCTTCGCCGGCCCCCAGCGCCTCTCACCCTCGCGCACCATCGGCGATTTCATCGTCTGGACCAGGCGCTCCCAGCCCGCCTACCAGCTCGCCGTCGTCGTCGACGACCACCGCCAGCACGTCTCCCACGTCGTCCGAGGCGACGACCTGCTCGACTCGGCCGCCCGCCAGCTCCTGCTCTACCGCGCCCTGCGCCGAGCCCCCGAGCCCCACTACTACCACCTCCCGCTGGTCGTCGGCGCCGACGGCCGACGCCTCGCCAAGCGCCACGGCGACTCGCGCCTCGACCGCTACCACGCCGTGGGCGTGCCGCCCGAGCGCATCATCGGCCTCGCCGCGCACTGGTGCGGCATCACGCCCGAGCCGCACCCGATGCCCCTCGCCGAGTTCGTCGAACGCCTCGATCTCGCTACCATGCCGCGTCTTCCGGCGGTCTTCACCCCCGAGCACGACGCATGGCTGCTCCGTCGATCCTGATCGCCACCCTCGCCCGCCTGCTGGCCGCCTGCGCGCTCGCCCTCGCCGCCGCCGGCTGCGCCACCACCCTCACCGGCTGCGAGCGCAAGGCCCCGCCGGGCACCGTCCGCGTCGAGATCTCCGGCCGGCCCTTCTTCCTCAAGCTCGCCGCCGACGACACCACCCGCGTCAAGGGCCTCGGTGGTGTCGCCAGCATCGAGCCCGACGGCGGCATGATCTTCGTCTTCCCCGTCTCCATCCCCCTCGAGTTCATCATGCGCGACTGTCCGTCCGACATCGACGTCGCCTTCCTCAACGAGCGCGGCATGGTCGTTTCCCTACACGAGATGAAGGCGGAAGAGCCCCGACGGCCCGACGAGCCCGAGACCGGCAACTTCGCGACCGATAAGTACGAAGCACGCCTCAAACGCTACCCCAGCGTCTATCCGGCCCGCTTTGCCGTCGAAGTCGCCCCGGGGACTCTGCGGCGTCTGGGGGTCAGGCCGGGCGACGTCTTCGACTTCGACCGGGATGCCGTCAAGGCCGCCGCGCGCTGAGCCGATCCCACCGGGGCGCGGCCGTTCCGGGGCGGTCACGACGGCGGGCTTCCCGCGGCCGCGCGAGACGAGGAACGATCGCGCATGCCGGCACCCACCGCCACCAACCCGGCCCCCACCCAGGCTCCGTCCCAGGCCGCTCATCCCCTCCCGGCGCCCGTCGCCCGCGGCCCGGGCCCCACCATCAGCCTCGTCACCATGGACCCCCCCGAGACCGCGCAGGTCCGCTCCTGGCGGCCCGTCGCCGAATCCTGGCCGGCCTGCGCCGGCCAGCCGCGACTGCAGATCGTGCCCCTCGAACGCGCCTGCGAAAGCCCCGCCGACCTCCTCGGCTCCGCCGTCCTCGCCGCCGTCGACGACCACCGCGACCCCGCCGCCGTCTTCAAGCTCGTCGACCACCTCTGGGAGCTCGGCGTCCCCGGCGTGCTCGTCTTCCCCCAGCTCGACGCCCGACGCATCCGCCTCGGCGGCAAGGGCATCCTCGTCATGGACGAGCACACCCCGCCCATGGTCGTCGCCGCAACCCTCAACGCCCTCGCCGAGCGGCAGGCCGCCATCGAGGGCCTCCAGGCCGAGCTCCGCACCGCGCGCCGGTTCCACGGCGGGCTCCGCGGCGAGATCGACAAGATCCACGACGAGCTCCAACTCGCCGCCCTCGTGCAGCGCGAGTTCCTCCCGCGCGAGCTCCCGCAGGGCGGCGGCCTCGAGCTCCAGGTCTTCTTCCGCCCCGCCGGCTACGTGAGCGGCGACATCTACGACGTCCAGCGCCTCGACGAGCACCGCATCGGCTTCTTCGTCGCCGACGCCGTCGGCCACGGCGTCCCCGCCGCGCTCATGACCATGGTGCTCACCCGCAGCCTCACCACCAGGGTCACCCTCGCCGGCCAGACCACCCTGCTCGCCCCCGCCGAGGTGCTCGCCCGCCTCAACCGCGACATGGTCCACCGACACGAAGAGACGCCGCGATTCGCCACCGCCGTCTACGGCATCATCGACACCCGCGACCGCACCGTCACCGTCGCCGGCGCCGGCCACCCTTCCCCGCTCCTCATCTCGCCCGCCGACCACCAGCCCGGCCGCGCCGGCGAGGACTGCCCCGGCGTCCAGAAGATCGAGACCGGCGGCGGACTCCTGGGCGTCTTCCCCGACGAGAACTACGAGCAAGTCACCTTCACCCTCGGCCCGCAGGACACCCTCGTCATCTACTCCGACGGCTTCGAGACCGCCTTCCCCGCCCCCGGCGCCGACGAGTACGGCCGCCGCGTCCCCACCAAGCACTTCGTCGACCACTTCGCCGAGGTCGCCCGCTCCCGCCGCGAGCTCGGCCTCGCGGCGTCGGTCCGCAACCTCGCCCGCTCGCTCGACGGCCAGGCCGGATCCCTCCACCAGCTCGACGACCTCACCGCGCTGGTCATCGCGCCCGCCGATGCCGAGACCGATCTCGACCGCCTCTTCCGAGGCGAAAAACCCGCGTCCGCGGAGTAACCAAAGCGTCCGATAACTTCATCGCTCCCGGCCCGCCCGCAGGGTGTCCGTGCGCCCGCACAACAACGACCGATAAGGCCCGCTAGGCACTTTCCCGAATATTCTGCGGTTATTCGCGTCCGGTATTGACCATCCGTAGGTCTGTAGTACCTTCGCCCTGCGAACTCTGAGGTCGATCATCTTTACCCTGTTAAGGGTATTGCTGCCGTCCCGAGTCGCACGCGGACCGGTCGGAGCACCGGCCGCGGACCAGCACACAGGTGGCGGGGCGGAGAGACTCTCATGCGCTCAATCGATCGCATCGCATCGGCCGCCGCGGCGGTCATCGCCCTGACGCTCGCCGGCACCGCCGGCGCTCAGGTGCCGTATCTCGTCAAGGACATCAATCTCACCTCCAGCAACGCCAGTTCCAACCCCACGGCCGCAGTCTGGATCACCACCGGCGCCGGCCCCCGGGCCATCTTCAGCGCCGACGGGCCCCTGGCCACCGGCCTCGAGCTCTACATCTCCGACGGCACCGCCGCCGGCACCGCCCTCCTGAAGGACATCAACCCCGGCGTCGGCAGCGGCCAGCCGCTCAACCTCTTCAAGATCGGCAACCGCGTCTTCTTCACCGCCAACGACGGCACCAACGGCCGCGAGCTCTGGGTCACCGACGGCACCGCCGCCGGAACCCAGCTCGTGAAAGACATCAACCCCGGTTCCGCCTCCTCGACCCCCGGCAACTTCGCCGAGCTCAACGGCAACCTCATCTTCTCCGCCACCGACGCCACCAACGGCACCGAACTCTGGACCAGCGACGGCACCGCCGGCGGCACCGTCCTCCTGGCCAACATCCGCCCCGGCTCCAGCAGCTCGAGCCCCACCGGCATGACCCGCATCAGCTTCGCCGGCGGCGCCCGCGTGATCTTCGCCGCCGACGACGGCACCAACGGCAACGAGCTCTGGGTCACCGACGGCACCACCCCCGGCACCGCCCTGCTCAAGGACATCCGCTCCGGCTCCATCGGCTCGAGCCCCACCGGCTTCTACGACTTCAACGGCAAGGCCGTCTTCTCGGCCTCCGACGGCACCAACGGCTCCGAGCCCTGGATCAGCGACGGCACCGCCGGCGGCACCGTCCTCCTGGCCAACATCCGCGCCTCGGGCACCGGCGACTCGAGCCCCACCGGCTTCACCGCCGTCGGCACCACCCTCTTCTTCGCCGCCAACGGCGGCACCGCCGTCAGCGAGCCCGGCTCCGAGCTCTACAAGTCCGACGGCACCACCCCCGGCACCGTCCTGGTCAAGGACATCAACCCCGGCACCAGTGGCTCCGCCCCCTCGAACCTCGTCGCCTTCGGCGGCAAGCTCTACTTCACCGCCTCCGACGGCACCGGCATCACCCTCTGGACCAGCGACGGCACCGCCGCCGGCACGGTCTCGGTCGCGGCCTCGCCCACCTCGCCCACCTCCGTCACCGTCTCGGGCGGCAAGCTCTTCTTCGCCGCCTTCAACGCCGCCGTCGGCACCGAGCTCTACTCCTCCAACGGACTCACCATCAGCCTCGCGAAAGACATCTTCGCGGGCGCCAGCCCCAGCGACAGCAGCCCGCAGAACCTCTCGGACTTCAACGGCAAACTCTTCTTCTCCGCCACCGACGGCTCGACCGGCCGCGAGCCCTGGACCAGCGACGGCACCGCCGCCGGCACCTCCCTGCTCCGCGACATCAAGACCGGCAACTCGGGCTCGATGGACTCCAGCGCCAACCTCACCGCCGTCGTCACCCTCGCCAACCCCAACATCGGCACCCTCTTCATGCGTGCCAACGACGGCGTCGCCGGCGCCGAGCTCTGGAAGAGCGACGGCTCCGACGCCGGCACCCAGCTCGTCAGGGACATCAACTCCGGCTCGGCCTCCTCCAACCCCGCCAGCATGGTCGACCTCAACGGCACCCTCATCTGCTCCGCCATCGACGCCCTCAACGGCCAGGAGCTCTGGAAGTCCGACGGCACCGGCCTCGGCACCGTCCTCGTGCAGGACATCTGGCCCGGCGTCAACGGCTCCAGCCCCACCCAGGGCGCCCGCCTCGGCGGACAGGTCATCTTCGCCGCCAACAACGGCACCAACGGCCTCGAGCCCTACGTCACCGACGGCACCGCCGCCGGCACCTCGCTGCTCCTCGACGTCAGCCCCGGCCTCACCGGCTCCAACCCCAGCAACTTCACCCGCTCGGGCACCCTCGTCTACTTCGTCGCCAACGACGGCACCGGCGCCCAGCTCTACCGCACCGACGGCACCCCCGGCGGAACCTTCAAGCTCCCCATCGACACCGCCTCCGCTCCCGGCAGCCTCACCGACGTCAACGGCACCCTCGCCTTCTCGGCCTTCAAGACCGGTGAGGGCCGCGAGCTCTGGAAGTCCGACGGCACCGTCGCCGGCACCGTCCGCGTCCGCCTCACCCCCACCAACTTCCAGCCGCAGCTTCTCGTCAACGCCAACGGCACCCTCTTCTTCACCGCTACCACCCCCGCCATCGGCCGCAAGCTCTGGAAGAGCGACCTCACCAGCGTCGGCACCGTCCAGGTCGCCAACCTCGCCGGCAACGGCACCGACGACGGCATCACCAACATGGTCTCCATCGGTTCCACCGTCTACTTCCAGGCCAACGACGGCATCGTCAACGGCGCCGAGCTCTGGAAGTCCGACGGCACCGGCCCCGGCACCGTCATCGTCAAGAACATCGCCCCCAGCGGCGGCAGCTTCCCCACCAACCTCACCAACGTCCGCGGCACCCTCTACTTCGCCTGCACCGACGGCACCAACGGCAACGAGCTCTACAAGTCCGACGGCACCGCCGCCGGCACCGTCCTCGTGGGCGACATCGCCCCGGGCTTCAACTCCTCCACTCCCCAGAACCTCGTCGCCATCGGCACCCGCCTCTACTTCACCGCCGACGACGGCGCCATCGGCCGCGAACTCTGGGCCGTCTCGGTCTGCCTCGGCGACGTCGACGGCAACGGCTCGGTCGGCGCCAACGACCTCTCCATCCTCCTCACCGCCTACGGCACCAGCCGCGGCCAGGCCGGCTGGGACCCCCGCGCCGACCTCGACGGCAACGGCTCCATCGGCGCCAACGACCTGAGCCTGCTGCTCGGCCGCTTCGGCGCCGTCTGCCCGTAACCCCGCCCCAGCCGAGCCATCCCAGAACCCAACCCCCGGCCCCGCCCCCCAGGCGCGGGGCCTTTTGCTGCGCCCAAACGCCGGGCCGCCGCCCCATTAGAATCATCTTCCCCCGCGCGGACGCCCGTCGGCGCCGCCGGGCCATCCCTCCCCGGAGAACGGCAGCATGCGCAGCAACTACTGGCGGTCGATCGGCGGCGTCTCGGTCCTCTCTCTGGCCGCCCTCGCCGGCGCAGCCACCTTCTGGCAGCTCGGCGCGGCCTCCGCCACCGCCCAGGGCGCCCCCCGCGCCCCCGCGGTCTCCGTCGCCGTCGTCGACATCGTCGCCGTCATCAACAAGCTCGACGAGCGCGCCGTCCGCCAGCAGGAGCTCGACGGCTTCTCCAAGGAGCGCCAGGACAGGGTCCAGAAGATCCTCGACGAGGTCAAGAAGCTCGCCGACGAGATCAAGCTCCTCCCCGAGAACGCCCCCGAGCGCCTCGCCAAGGCCGAGCAGCTCAGCCGACTCCAGCTCAGCGGCGAGGCCGAGGAGCGCATTGCCGTCTCCATGGGCCAGGAGCGCCAGAAGCGCATGATCCTCGGCCTCTACAACAAGGTCGTCGAGGCCGCCCGCGCCATCGCCCAGCGCGAGGGCATCCAGATCGTCATGACCGACGACAGCGCCATGCAGATCCCCGCCGACATCTCGCCCCAGGACATGAACCGCATGGTCGACTCCCGGAAGGTCATCTTCGCCGAGAACGCCGTCAGCATCACCGACCGCGTCATCGAGAAGATGAACCTCGACTTCAAGGC
>JACVCL010000096.1 GCA_016742075.1 Phycisphaerales bacterium | reverse complement strand
GACCTACACCGTCCGCGACGGCGACACGCTCAGCGCCATCGCCTCGCGCCTCTACGGCCGCTCGGCCCTCTGGACGCTCATCCGCGACGCCAACCGCGACCAGATCAACGAAGACGGAACCGACCTCAAGCCCGGCATGGTCCTCAAGGTGCCCCCGGCCCCGGCCAACTGACCACCCCCGCCGCCCCGGCCCGCCCCTTCAGCCGTATCCCAGCCGCTCCAGGTCGTCCTCACCCAGCCCGAAGTGGTGCCCGATCTCGTGCAGCAGGGTCACCATGATCTCGTCGTACACCGCATCATCCACGTCCTCGCGGCTCTCCCCATCCTGAGCCTCGAACCCGCCCGCCAGATCCAGGATCCCCTCCCGGAAAATCCGGATCTCCGTCGGCATCACCCCCGAGTGCGACACCGACCGCTCCGTCAGCGGGATCCCCGTGTGGAGGCCGCACAGACCCGCGCGGAACTCTTCGGAATACTCCTCGCCCCACTCCCGGGCCAGCGACCGCGCCAGCGCCTCATCGGGCCGGTCGTCGACGATCAGCGGCACGTCCTCGTCGAGCAGCTTCCGCAGCCGCGCCGGCAGGTTCTCCAGCGCCTCCTCCAGCAGCCCGTCGAAACGCTCCCGGTCCCGCTCCCGCATCGCCGACGCTCCTTGCACCCGGCCCGGAACCCGCCCGCCGGCACCTACCATACGCCACGCACTCCGGAGCACACGATGGAACTCGAGAAGCGCATCGCCCAGTTCGAGAACATGGCCCAGGCCGACCCCACCAACGACATGGCCCACTTCTCCCTCGGCTCCGCCTACCTCCAGGCCCAGCGGTTCGCCGACGCCGCCATGAGCTTCCTCCGCTGCACCGAGGTCAACCCCGACATGTCCAAGGCCTTCCAGCTCGGCGGCGAGGCCATGATCAAGGCCGGCGACAAACGCCGCGCCGAGGCCTTCCTCCAGCAGGGCTACCGCGTCGCCGCACTCCGGGGCGACCTCATGCCCAAGAAGGCCATCGCCTCGCTCCTCCAGTCCCTCGGCGCCGCCGTCCCCGAGGTCAAGGGCGCCCCCGAGCCCGTCGCCCCCCCGGGCTCGTTCATCTGCCAGAAAACCGGCCGACCCGGCACCAGGCTCGAACGCCAGCCCTTCAAGGGCCCCGTCGGCGCCTGGATCCAGGACAACATCTCCTCCGAGACCTGGAAAGACTGGATCGCCCAAGGCACCAAGGTCATCAACGAGCTCCGCCTCGACCTCTCCCGCGACGAGGACGCCGAGACCTACGACCGCTACATGCGCGAGTACCTCGGCATCGACGAGGCCCTGCTCGTCCAGCTCACCGGCAAGTCCGCCGCCGGCGCCTGAGACCCACCGACACCAGCCCCGGAAGCCCCCGATCCCGGCGGGTCCGGGCGCGCATCGCTGTCCCCTGAGCGCCCAGATGACGACATGCGTCCGATTCTTCTTGCCCGCCGACGCTTCATCCGTAGCCTTGGGGCGTGGGGACTGAACACGACCAACTCATCGCCGCCGACATCGCGGCCATCCGCGACCTCGTCGCACGCCTCGAGGCCGCCACCGACCGGCGCCACGCCCGCCGCCTCGCCCAGACCATCCTGAACTTCCGCCCCGCCTCCTCAGCCCGCCGCCGCCGCGCAAGCGTTGGACCGAAGGTGCGCCGGGCTCGTCGTCCCGACGATCACACTGGTGACCCCCGCCACGCCCACCGCCGCCCGGACCGCGCTCCCGGGGTCCGACGCGTGCCCACTCGCGAGGGCCTTCTTGATCAGCACCCCAACCCCGAGCCGCTCGGCCTCCCCGATCGCCGGCAGGTCGTCCCGCTGCTCGCCGTTGAGCGTGAGCATCGCGAAATCCCCCCGCCGAACCGCGAGCAGCCCGCCCGCCGCCGTCTTCGTCGAGGCCCCGATCAGCCCGACCTTGCCCTCATCCCGCAGCCGCGCCAACTCCTCGAGCGCTCCGCCGCCCGCGATGATCGCCTCGTCCCGCCCGTCGGAGTGCAGCAGCACCCCGTCGAGCCGGTCGGTCCGCAGCCGGACCAGGCTCCGCTCCACGCTCGCCCGCACCGCCCCCGGCGAGAAGTCGAACCGCGACAGACCCGTCGCGCCGTCGAACTCCTCGCCCGCCTTGGTCACGATGATCCACCGCTCACGTCCCCCCACGCGCGGCAGCAGCGCCCCCAGCCGCTCCTCGGCCAAGCCGTACGCCGGCGCGGTATCGAGCAGGTTCACCCCCAGATCCAGCGCCGTCCGCAGCAGCTCCAGCACCGCCTCGTCGCTCGGCAGCTCGAAGGCGCCCGGGTACTTCACGCCCGTGTTCCGCCCCAGTTTCACGGTGCCCAGACCGAGAACCGACACCATCGGCCCCGATCGTCCCAGCCGGCGCATCTGCATGGGCCCAGTCTAGCCGTGCCCATCGGATTACCATCCCGCCGTGCCCGACCCGACCATCCAGGCCGACGCGATCATCTTCGGCGGCGGTGTCGCCGGCCTCTGGACGCTCCACGAACTCACCCGCCGTGGCCGAGCCGCGATCCTCCTCGAGGCCCGCGCCCTCGGCCAAGGCCAGACGCTCTGGTCCCAGGGCATCATCCACGGCGGCCTCAAGTACACGCTCACCGGCCTGCTCACCGGCTCGGCCGAGGCCATCCGCGACATGCCGGCCCTCTGGCGCCGCTGCCTCGCCGGCGAAGGCACGCCCGACCTTCGGGGCGTGCGCCTCCGCGCGCCGTCGTGCTGGCTGTGGCAGACGGCATCGCTCATGTCGCGCGTCGGCATGATCGGGGCCCGGGTCGGCCTGCGCGTCGCCCCCGAGGTGGTCGAGCCCGCCCGGCGCCCGGCGGTCCTGCGCGCCTGCCCGGGCACCGTCGCCGAGCTCGCCGAGCAGGTCATCGAGCCCGCCTCGCTCATCGCCGCCCTCGCGGCGCCGCACGCCGGAAGGCTCATGCTCACCGACCCCGAGCGCACCACCCTCTCCGCCGACGCCTCGGGCGCCACCGTCCACGCGGCCTTCGCCGGCCGCGGGGCCGTCCTGCGTGCCCCGGCCGTCATCCTCACCGCCGGCAACGGCAACGCCCATCTCCGCCGGCTCGCGGGGCTCGACCCCGCCGCGATGCAGGTTCGACCCCTGCGGATGGTCCTGCTCCGCGCCGACCCCGACCGGCTCCCCGAACTCAACGGCCACTGTGTCGACGGCTCAAGGACCCGCGTCACCATCACCACCACCGCCGACGACTCGGGCCGCCGCGTCTGGCAGATCGGCGGGCAGGTGGCGGAAGACGGCGTCTCGATGACGCCCGACGAGGCGATCGCCCACGCCCGGGCCGAGCTTCTCGCGTCGGTCCCCGGGCTGAACACCGAGCACGCCGAGTGGAGCACCTACGACGCCCCCCGGGCCGAGCTCGCCGCAGGCGGCAAGCGGCCGGAAGACGTGAGCCTCGCCGAGGACGGGCCGATCATCACCGCCTTCCCCACCAAGCTCGCCCTGGCCCCAAGACTGGCGGATCGCGCGGCCGAGGCCGTCGCCCGGCGCGCACCGACACCGACCGGCCCCGGGTCGTGTGCCCCCGAGGGCTGGCCGGCGCCGGCCGTGGCCGCGGGCCCGTGGGACGAGCCGCGGCCGTGGCGGCCCGATCGGGAGACCCGACCGGCCCGCGGCTGACGGATCAGTCGACCTTCAGGTCGCGCAGGTACGCCTCCAGCTCGGACCGCTTCTTGGTAATCGCGTCCGAGGTGGCGTTGCGTTCGGAGAGGATCTGCTCGAGGCGCGTCTCCTGCTCGTTGAGCTTCTTCATCAGCCGCGCGTGCAGGTCGCCGTTGCGGTCGATGGTCTGAAGATTCTGCCGGATGCGGTTCTGGTCGCTGCCGATGGCCTCGCGCTCGCCGTCGAGCTCCTTGATCCGCCGCTCCAGGGCGTTCATTTCGCCCTGCATCCCCGCGGCCTTGCGCACCGCGTCGACGACCGCCGGGCTGGCCTTGCCTTCCTTCGAGATCGCCACCAGCCAGCCGAGGTCGGTGGACGTGAGGGCGTTCAGCGAACGCCGGACCACCTCTTCGACCACCTTGAGGTCGGCACGCTTGCCCGACTCCACCGGCACCTCGAAGCGGTACACCGACTCGGTGGTCTCCATCGGCTTCTCGGGCTCTTTCAGCTCCCACTCGCGGCTGCGCGGGTGCTCGACGATCATCGTCCGGGCCCGCGAGGGGTCGTTGTTCTGGAACCCGTAGGACCGCGTCAGACGATCGCGGAAGGTCTGCTCGACCAGCCCCGACACGATCTTCACCGATACGATGTTCGACTCGCTCTTCACCTCGGTGTTCGGCACCACGTCGACGTCGAGCGCGTAGGCCAGCAGGCGGCCCTGGCCGCGCGAGGTGTGCGGGATCTGCGCGTCGCCCGCGTAGGTTCCGCCGTCGTACACCGCGACGGGCCCGGGCATCAGGTGCAGCTTGCTGTCATTGGTCATCTGCAGGCCGCGGAGGGGCCGCCCGGCGTTGTCGCTCGGGTTGAAGATGCTCACGCGCCGGGCCGCGATCTCGGCCGAGAGGATCGGCAGCATCGCCGAGCGCTGCCGCTCGATGGTCACCGGGGCGTCGAGGGTGTACAGGAACTGCTCGCCGATCTCGCCGGCGGTGGCATTGCTCTCGCCGCCGATGCCGCCGCCGCCCGACCCCGGATCACCGGGCAAGCCCGGCTTCCCGAAGCCTCCCGATTCGGCGCGATCCAGACCGCCGGGGCCCTGCTGAATGGCGGCCGCGCCGACCGCCCGGGCAGCGCTCTTTTCAAGGGCATTCGCGGCCAGCGCCGCCGGCGAGGGCGCAGCCGAGGGGCTCGCGGGGCGGGCGTCCTCGAAGTTCCGGCCGGCCAGGGCCCCGGGCACGGGCACGGGCAGCATCGGCCGGTCGGCGAAGACCGGCGAATAGAGGTCCATCTGGAAGCCGACGGGCCGGCCCGACGCCAGCGACAGGCGCACGTCCTTCCAGTCCTCGTCGGTGGTGTTCTCGACCACCGCCCATCCCTGGATGCGGGCCCGCGAGTCGGGCTTGCCGCCGTTCTTCAGTTGGCTCTCGCTCTCGGGCAGAACCAGGCGGTAGCTGGTCTTCCACACGGGCATCGCGTGGACGTACGCCACCTCGACTCGGCGCTGCCTGCCCGCGTCGCCGCGGAAGCCCAGCTCGACGGTCTTCACCCGGTCGGCACGGTGCTCGGCGATGGCGGCCAGGGCGCGGTTGAGCTCGTCGTTGAGCCCCTTGTCGGCCAGTTCGAAGCGGGTGATGCGGGCGATGGAGACGGTGCGGATGCCGTCGGCCGTGAGCAGGGTGACGTAGGGCTCGTCGAAGTGCGCCGGGTTGCCGCCGGTGGTGGCGGGCACCACGGTCTTGCGGTTCTCGACCCCCATGATCGAACCGCTCATCGCGCCGTCGGAGGTCGAGAGCTCGATCTGCACGCCGCGGAGCTGCGCCAGAAGCTGCGGCACGCTGGGGGCCTGCGAGATGTCGACGCCGAAGCTGCGGAGGCGGCGCTCCAGCGGCTCGCGCGAGCCGTACGACACCGCGTCGACCTTGCCGCCGTCGAGGTCGAGCAGCACAAGCGACTTGAGGATGTCGTTCATCTGCTCGGTCTCGAAGCGGAGCTGGACGGTGCGGCTGCCCTCGACCGACCCGGCCCGCTGGAACGACCCGACACCCGAGCGGTAGAGCGTGATGGCACGGATAGGCAGCTCGGCGCCGAGAACCGCGTTCCGGGACGGGGCCGCGGCGGGCGCACCGGCGGGGGGCGCGGCCACGGCGGGGCTGATCGACACCGCGAGACCGGCGAGCAGAGCCGTCAGGGTCGTGAGGCGGACGAGCATGGGGCGTTCTCCTGC
Source organism: Phycisphaerales bacterium (assembly GCA_016742075.1). GTDB lineage: Bacteria > Planctomycetota > Phycisphaerae > Phycisphaerales > UBA1924 > JACVCL01. The sequence continues at coordinate 2,925 of JACVCL010000096.1, read as the reverse complement.
GGGGTTACCGAGCCTGGACGCCCCGCTGCCGTCGGCGCCGCGGCATCGACGGGAGGGGGCCTGCCTCCGTCTTACCATGCGGCGATCGAACCCGTTGCATCGGTTGGCACGATGCCCGTGGAATTCCGCCGGACTCCGCAGGCCGCCGGACCCGCCGGGCCGGGTACAGTCGACCGTGATGAACACCACCGCCGCCCCTTCGCTCGGCCGCCCGACCATCATCGCCGGGGTGCCTCAGACCAACATGACCGTGTACCACCGCACCCGCTTTCTCGCCGGGGATCCGGCGGTCGTCATCACCCTGCCCGCGGGCCAGGCCGGCGGGTCTGTGGGGGGCGGGAGCACGCTGATCCTGCGCGACATCGAGATGGAGCGGGCCCGACGCACCGTGAAGGTCGATCGGGTGCTGTGCCCCAAGGACTTCGAGCCGCTGGGCGGCGGGCGGGGCGGGCTGTCGGGCGACCGGCCGACGGCGACGGCGCAGGCGGCCGCGGAGTGCCTGGTGCGCATGGGCCTGCGCGAGGTTTGGACCGACCGGACGCTGCCGATGATCTTCGCGTGGCACATCCGCGAGCGGGGGATCGAGCTGCACTACGACCCGACGCTGGGTGTGTCGCAGCGGCGCGCCAAAGACGAGCAGGAGGTGGCGTGGCTGCGCGAGGCGCAGCGCGCGACGGAGGGGGCTATCGAGATGGCCTGCCTGCTCATCGCCGAGGCCGCCGCGGGGAAGGACGGCGTGCTGATGGACGGCGCCACGCCGCTGACCAGCGAGCGGGTGCGATCGGCGATCGACGTGTGGCTGCTGGAGAGGGGCTACGGCGACTCGGACTCGATCGTGGCCGGGGGGCCGCAGGGGGGTGATTGCCACGAGCGCGGGTCGGGCCCGCTGCGGACCGAGCAGCCGATCATCGTGGACGTGTTCCCCCGATCCAAGCGCACGCTGTACGTGGGCGACTGCACCCGGATGGTGGTGCACGGGGCGCCGGGGAATATCCCCGAGCCGGTGCGGCGGATGCACGCGGCGGTCAAGAAGGCCAAGGCGGCGGGGATCTCGGCCACGCGCGCCGGCACCACCGGCGAGGCCGTGCACCGGGCCGTGATGGCGGTGATGGGCGAGCACGGATACCCCATGGGCCTGCCCGGCCCCGGCGACCCGCCGACGCGCACGGCGATGGTCCACGGCACGGGCCACGGCCTGGGGCTGGAGATCAAGGAGCCGCCGCTGCTGGACCTTGGCGGGCCCGAGCTGATCGCCGGCGACGCGGTGACGGTCGAGCCGGGGCTCTACTGCCCGGCCCTGGGGGGCGTGCGGCTTGAGGACATGGTCATCGTCCGCCCGGGTGGGTGCGAGAACCTCAACACGCTGCACGAGGAACTGACCTGGACCTGAGCGGGGGCCCCGGAAACGAAAAGGCCCGAGGCAAGCCTCGGGCCTGTCGCCGCTCGAAGGGCGGAGAAGGGTGACCAACGGGACTCGAACCCGCGACACCCGGGACCACAACCCGGTGCTCTACCAACTGAGCTATGGCCACCGTGTTGAATCGACGCGTGTGGTCGCGTCGGAGAGGATTGTACGGGCGCTGGGCGGGGAGTCCAGCCCGGGCGGGGAATCGCGGGCCCGGGGGGTTATTCCGGGGGCGAGGGGGGCGGCGAGATCGGGTCGATGGTGAGTTCGCCGGGGGCCGGCGCGTCGGAGGGGCCGGTGGGGCCGGTTCCGCCCGTGGGCGCCTGGGGCAGCGGGGCGAGGAGCGAATCGAAAGTGGCGTCGAGGGAGCGGGTCTTGAAGTCGAACGGGGCGTAGGCCCAAGGGGACCAGCGGGCGTTGAGGTCGGCGGCTTCCTTCTCGACCTCGGCGCGGGGCTTGGTTTCCGCGGGCGGGTTCTGGAGGGGGCCGACGATCTCGGGCTCGACCTCGGCCCGCAGGCGCCACCACTGTTTGCCGGCGCGGGCGACGGTGTCGAGGCGGACGATGAGGCCGTCGAAGGCCTGGTACACGGCGCTGGGGCCGGGTTTGGCCTCGGGCGAGCCGTCGAAGATCGAGGCGACGGGGGCGACATCCTGGAAGCTGGTCACGCTGAGGAGCGTGGCGAGGCCCTCGCCGGCGCCGGGGGTGCTGATGGTGCGGCCGGCGGGGATGTTCTGCAGGGTGAAGCCGGTGTCGGTGGCGGCGGCGCGGCGGAATTCGATGGACGTCGGCGGGGTGGCGGCGGCGTCGGCCGGCGGGTGGGTGATGGTGTAGGTGCGGAGGCGGTCGCGGCCGATGTTGACGAATGAGGCGTCGGCGAGGGCGACGGGCTCCTTGGGCGGGTTCAGGCTGCCGCGGACCGCGAAGGACTGGGACTCGCCCGGCCGGCGGACGTAGACCCCCTCGCCGCCGGCCGAAGCGCCGGCCGGGCGGAGGTTGCCGACGATGAGCGCGGCGATGGGCTGGTCGGCCTTGTCGAGGAGCGTGATGAGCGTGCCGCTTCTGGGGTTGGCCTGGGGGCCGGTGGGGTCGCCGACGCCGAGCTCGTCGTAGCGCTCCGGGCGGCTGGTGAGGGGCTCGGCCTCGGAGAGCGTGGCCATGCCGACGACGACGGCGCGGACGCTCGTGTCGAGGGCGGGAAAGTTGCCCTTTTCGGGGATGACCCACCGGCCGTCGGCGAGACGGGCGGAGAACTTGGCGTCCTGCCGCTGGAATCGGACGGTGACGACGTCGGCGGTGCGGGCGGCGAGGCCCTGCAGGAAGGGCTCGCCCTGCCTGGCGCCGGCGGAGCCCGCCGGCCCGGGGACGCCCGGGGTGAAGGGCGTGGTGCGCTGATTGGCGGAGTTGACCGCGACGATCGCCCCCGCGATGGCGGCGGCCGCGACGATGCCGACGATGATGAGCTGGCGTGAGGACATGGCGTCGGGATGCTGTGGGTGCGGGTGAGTGGGGCGTGGGGC
>JACVCL010000095.1 GCA_016742075.1 Phycisphaerales bacterium | reverse complement strand
CGTTGGGCGCCTGTTCTGGCCGCGCTGGAGCGCCGCCGCGTCCGCAACCGTGGCCCCCGGCGGCGCCGGATCCAAAGAATTCCGGGGCCCGGGGCCCCGCGCCCGCCGGGGGCCGCCGGGCGGAGTGACCCCCCAACTCCCCCCCCCCCTCTCCCCCCGCCTCTCCCACCTGCATTCCCGCCCCCGCTCCCACCCCCGCTCCCGCCGGTTGCTCCGCCGCCGCTTCCGCCGGTGGTGCGCGAAGCGGGCCCCGTGGCCGCGGCGCCCAAGCCGGCCTCGTCCCGACCGGGCCGCACCGGCGAGCCTTCGGGGGCACGGGAGTTCTTCTCGCTCGAGCGGCTGATCGGCGCCAAGTGGTACGCGGTGCTGGGGGCGCTGCTGGTGACGATCGGCGTGGGGCTGGGGCTGAAGTGGGCGTACGACGCGGGGTGGATCCGGGTGTCGCCGTGGGGCCGCATCATCTCGGCCGGCGCGCTCGGCGTGGCGATGCTGGGGCTGGGCGAGTGGGCGCGGCGGCGCGTGAACCTGTGGGCGGCGGTGGGCTGCTCGGCGGCGGGCCTGGGGATCCTGTACACCGCCGCGTTCCTGGGGTACTCGCTCTACGGGCTCTACCCGGCGGGCGTGGCGATGGCCGTGCTGGCGGTGGTGGCGGGCGTAGGACTGGTGGCGGGTGCGAGGGCGCGGCTGGCGACGGTGAGCGCGATCGCGCTCATCGGCGGGTACTTCGCCCCGGCGCTGACGGCCGATGCCGACCCGAGCACGCTCGTGGTGCTGGCGGCGTACACGCTGGCGCTGCTCGCATCGGGGCTGGGGCTGGCGGGGGCGCTGCGCGGCAACTTCCTCTGGCTGCGCACGATGGTGTGGCTCGGATCGGCGGGGTGGGGGCTGGTCATCGCCCTGTCGTATTCGTGGACCATCGACGAGCGGCTGGTGCGGCTGGGTTTCGTGGTGCTGTTCTGGGCGCTGGTGCACGGCGAGCTGGTGTGGTCGGCCTTCAGGGCCGACCGGGAGCGCGAGGGCCTGCCGGTCTGGCGCCCGATGGCGGCGCTGCCGCCCGGGGTCGGGACGTACGTGTTCCCGCACGGGCGGGCGCTGGCCGGGAGCATCTCGACGACCGCCTACACCGCGACGCTCGGCGCCGCGGTGCTCGCCCAGCGCTTCGACGCCCCCACGTGGCTCATGCCCTCGGGCCTGCTGGCGGTCACGCTGGCGCTCTCGCTGGTGCTGGCCGGGCACCTCCGGGTGTTCCGCGACGCTCCGCGGGGCGAGCGCGAGGGGCTGGGCGCTGTGCTCATGTTCGAGGGCGGGGCGCTGCTCATCGCGGTGGTGGCGCTGGCGCTCAGCGGGTGGCTGCAGGTGGTGGCGTGGATCGCCATGGGCGTGGCGGCGGTGGCCGCGGGGCGGTGGATCGGCTCACGGGCGCTCGACCTGTACGGGTTCGCGGTGCTGTCGATCGCCGGCGCGCAGATTCTGCTCGTGGAGCGGGCGCTGGGTTCCCTGCCCGATGCCGGGCAGCTGACTCTGGGGATCTGGCTTTCCAAGTGGAGCGTGCTCTGCGCCGCGGCCGGCGCCGGCTGGCTGGTCGCCGCGGCGCTCATGCACCGATTCCGGGCCGCGGGCCCGCCCGAGCGGCCGCCGACCGAGCGCTCGGTACGGGTGAGCGCCTGGATGGCGACGGTCGCGGCGGGGGTTGGCGCGGCCCTGGTGGCGCTGGCGCCGTTCGACGGCCGCACCGCCTACAGCGCCTGGGCGGTGTACGTGGCGGCCCTGAGCCTGCCGATGGCCGCCGCGGGACGCCTGGTGCGCTCGCGCGGCCTTGAGATGGAGGCGGGCGCGCTGGTGGCCGGTGCCGCCCTGCTGGCGGTCGCTTCGGCCTGGTGGGGGGGCCTGGCGAACCTGGGCGCCGTCGGCGGCGGCAGTGTGGCCGGGTTCATCGCCGAGGGTTTCGGCCTCGTCTTCACCGCGGGATCGATGGGCGCGCTGCTCGTCGGGGCCGCGGCTGTGGCGGCCGGCGGCGTGGTTCACCCCTCCCATGCCCCGCGCGCCGCCGAGCGGCCCGCGGGCGGCGACGGGGCGATCCCGCCCGCGGTGCTCGCCGGCCGGATGGTGTCGGGGCTCGGCTGGGCGCTCGTGCTGGGCTGCCTGTTCCACACGCGCGCCGACCCCGGTTCGCTGGCCGTCGCCTGGCTCCTCATCAGCCTCGCCCTGACGCTGACGAGGCCGCTGGCACGCCGGTTCGTTCCGCCGCTCGTGGAGTACGGCGGCCTGTACGCGGCCTCGGCCGCGTGGCTCGGGGCGTGGGCCGGGGGCGGCGTGCGGGAGGTCGGGCGGGTGGCGTTCCAGGCGCCGCTGCTGGCGATCGGCGCGGGCGTCGCCGCCGGCTGGTTCGCGGCGGGGCTCCTGGCGCTGCGGGCAGGACCATCCGACGCCGGCGTGCTGCGTCGGGGCCTGGCCGGGATGGCGTCGGCCTGCGCGTGCGTGGCGCTGGTGCTGGCGCCCGTGGTGGCGGGCCTCGAGACGACGTGGCTCCCGCTGGCGTGGGCGGCCGCGGCGGCGGTGGTGGCGGCCACGCGGTTCGTCGAGCCGCGGATGGGCGGCGACCTGCTCGCGCTGGGCCCTCTGGCTCTGGCCACGCTCGGCTGGCTGGTGCGCTTCCCGCCGTTCGACTGGGGCTGGCGCGATGCCCCCCCGCTGCTCCACCCGGGGCTGCTGAGCGCCCTGGGCATCGCCGGTTCATGGCTGGTCGTGGGCTTCCATACGGTGCTCGCCGATCGGGGCCAGTGGGCGCGGCAACTGGTGAGGAGCTTCGCGGGTGTCCTCGCCGGTGTGCTCATGTTCATCTCGACGAGCGCCGAGGTGGCGCGGATCACCCCGACGCTGGTGGCCGACCCCAACGCCCAGCGGGCCGCGGTGTCGCTGTGGTTCGGGGTCTTCGCCGTCGGGCTGCTGGTGGTGGGGTTCCTTCGCTCGGTGCCGCCGGTGCGCTGGGCCGGGCTTGGGCTGCTGGGCTTCGCCGCGGTGAAAGTGGTGCTGTACGACCTGGCGGGCGTCTCGCAGGGCGCCCGGGTGGTGAGCTTCCTGGGCGTGGGCGTGCTGATGCTGGCGGTGGCCTTCGCGTACGCGAGGATCGCCGCGGCGGTGCTCAGGTCGTCAGACGGCACCGGGCCCGGCCCGTACACCGGCCGACCGCCCGACGCCTAGGCCGGCCGCTACGCTTCACCGGCCGTTCACGCGATGGACCCCGCTCAAGCCACACCAGCCGTCAAGAGCACACCCGGGCGCCGACGCTGGCCGCGGCGGGCGGTGCGTCTGGTGGTGCTGCTGGGCATTCTCCTGGCGGGGGTGGCGGCGCTGCTCACGCAGTCGGCGGTGCTGAAGTGGCTCATCCTGCCGCAGATCTCGTCGGCCCTGGGAGGCGAGGCGACGGCGTCGCGGATCGCCGTGACGCTTGGGGGCGAGGTGGTGATCTCCGATCTTCGCGTGGCCGCCTCGGGCGTGGGCCCGGCCGATTCGCCCGCGGCGGAAGTCCTGCGGGCCCAGCGCGTGGGCGTCACGCTCGACTGGGGCTCGCTCGTCTCGCTGAGCCCCCGGCTGCGCGAGCTGCGGCTGGACAAGCCCAGGCTGAGAATCTCGCAGGCGCCCGACTTCTCGATCAACCTCGCGGGGCTCGGGTCGGGCGCCGCGGGGGGCACCCGCCGGCCGAGCCACCTGCCCGCCCTCACCATCGCCGAGGGCGAGCTGGAGCTGGGCGAGCACGGCCTGCCCCCGGCCATCGCGCCCGGCGGCTACCGCGCACTGGCCTCGCTGCGCATCCAGGGCGGGATCGTGCCCGACCCATCGAGCGCGGGCCGCTACACCGTCGACTTGCGCGAGGTGGGCCCGGACCGCGCACGCCCGCTCCCCGCCGACAAGGGCGTCGCGCTCGTCGGGCGCATCGACCTGGCGGCCGACACCGCCGAGGTGAAGCTCAGCAGCCTCGATCTTTCTCGCTGGAGCACGATCACCGCGCCCAGCCCGGTGCGCGGGCTGTGGGACGCGATGCGGCTTCGCGGGAAGGTGAACGCCGCGGTCTTCAGCATCGATCCGAAGGACGGCTTCGCCGTGACGTTCAACCTCGATGGGGTTGATCTGAACATCCCGATCCCGGTCGAGACTCGGCCGGCGAATGCCAAGCTGTTTGCGCCTGATCTCATCGGGCCACCAGAGCCGCCGCGCGCGACGCTCGACGCCATCCTGCTCAGGCCGGGCACCGAGGCCCAGCTGCTGGCGATGCGCCGGGTGACGGGCGACGTGGCGTTCCGCGCGCGCGGGCTCGACCTGTCGCTCTCGGGGAACATCGAGGATCTGCCGGTGCGGCTGACGCTGCGGTCCGGGGCCTTCGGGCCCGACATGCCGCTGAACGCCACGATCTCGATCAGCGAGTTCGTGATCGCCGACCGGCCCGAGCTGCTTCCGTTTGCGCCCGAGGAAGTCCGCCGGCTGTTCCGCCGGTTCGGCGGCCCGACGGCGACGGTGTCGGGCAGCGTGCAGATCAGCCGCGCCGCGCCGGCGGTGCCGGGCCGTGCAGCGCCGCTCGCCGTGCAGGGACAGCTGGCGATGAAGAACGGCCGCGGCGCCTTCGAACGCTTCCAGTACCCCATCGAGAACATCGAGGGGCTCATCGAGTTCACCAGCGACACCGTGAAGATCACCCGGCTCTCGGGCCGCGGCCCCACCGGCGCCAAGCTGCTGGCCAGCGGGCTGATCTCTCCGCTCGATGAGGCCTCGGGCGTCGACGTCACGGTCACCGTGCTCGACGTGCCGATGGACGAGCACTTCCGCGGGGCGCTCGAGACGCGCCGCCCCGGGCTTTTCGACGCGATCTTCAACGCCGCCGCGTACCAGCGCCTGGCCGATCGCGGCCTGCTGCAGCCCGCCGGCGAGAAGGCCCGCCGGTCGGCACGCCTCGCCGAGATCGACCGCCGCCTCGACGCCCCGGGCCCGGCCGATGACGCCGCGGCGCTCGGCGCCGAGCGGGCCACACTCCAAACCCAGCTGGCCGCCCCGGTGTTCGATCTCGGGGGTGTCGCGAACATCGACGTGCACGTGCGCTGCGACGTGGGCGTGGGCACCCCCTATTTCACCACGATCAAATTCAACGCGGCGCGGGCCGGGCTGCTCCCCAAGGCCTTCCCCTACCCGGTGATCGCCGAGGGCGTCGCCGCCGTCATCCGCGACGACGACGCCGACGTCAGCCCCGCCACGCTGCGCGGCCTCGCCGGGGGCGTCGCCACGTTCGGCGGACGGCTCGACCTCCCCGGCACCGACGTGCTGCCCGACTTCACCGTCGAGGCCCGCGGCCTGCCGGCCGACGAGCTGCTGATCTCAGCCCTGCCGGGCGGCGACGACGCATCGGCGAAGTTCTCGACCAAGCGGGTGCTGCGCGGGCTCAACCTCCGAGGGGCCGTCGACGTCTCGGCCCGCATCCGGCCCAAGCCCGGCGTCGAGACCGGCTTCGACGCCGATGTGACCTTCGAGGGCGTGTCGGCCCGGGCCGCCGAGGGGCCGGCGGGCCTCACCGGCCTCCGCGGCCGCGTGGCCGCGTCTGAACGCTCGATCACCGTGACCGGCCTTTCCGGCACCCTGACGCCGGCCGACGGCTCGGCGGCGTTCGAGCCGTCGCCGGTCACCGCCTCGCTGGCGGCCGAGTTTGCGCCCGGGCCCGACCTCAAGGTCACGCGGCTCGACGGTCGCGTCGCCCTGCCGGAGCTGGACCTGCGCGTCCCGGTCGAGGCGTTCGTGGGCCTGGTGGCGCCCGACGCCGCGGCGGATCTGCGCCGCCTGCGCGAAACGCACACGCCGCGCGGCGTGCTCTCGGCCGATGTGCGCATCGCCGGCGCGGGGCCCGGCGACCCCGACTTCACCATCGCGCTCAGCGACCTGCGCAACCTGGGCTTCTCCGTGTGGGGCGCCCCGGTCGAACTGTTCCCGGAATCCGGCGAGCGGCGGGGCCGGGTCGAGATCTCGCCGGCCGCCATCGCGCTCGCCGATGTCCGGACGACGGTCTCCAGCGGCGGCCTTCCGGCCGGCACGCTCAGCGCCGACGGCCGCTACGCCCGCCGGCCGGGCTCGCCCGCCGAGCTGCGCGTGGCGCTCGAGGAGGGCCGCTTCGAGGCGCCGGCCCTGCGCGCCATCGTCCGCGGTCTGGCCGGCGAGCGCGTCGGCAGCACCATCGACGATGCCAACCCACGCGGGGCATTCTCCGGTGCGATCGTTCACAGTACCGACGCGGGCGGGGCGCCCTCGACCGCCGGCGAGATCCGCCCGGTCTCGATCACCGTCCGGCGGCGCGGGACCGACGTGGCCTTCGATGCGGTGCGGGGGGTCTTCCGCTTCACCCCCGAGTCGGGCCGGTTCGACGGCCTGCGCGCCGGCACCGCCGAATGGTCGGTCGATCTCGACGGCGACGTGCCGCTGGGCCGCGCGGCGTCGGGCGAGGGCCCACGCCAGCTCCGCTTGTCGGCGCAGTCCACGGGGCTCCCGGCGTCGCTGCGGGCGATCCTGCCACGGGAGGTCGACGAGGCGCTCACCGCCCTGAAGGTGCGCTGCGACGGCCCGCTGACGATCGACGGGGGCGTGCTGGCCTTCGCCCCCGGCGCGGCCGACCCGTCGTTCCGTGGCACGATCGGCTTCTCCGGCGTGGCGATGAACGCGGCCCTGCCGGTGACCGACGCGGCGGGCACGCTCGCCGTCGACTTCCAGCCCGCGCAGGCAGACACGCCGCAGCGGTTCAGGCTCGAGCTGCTCGCCGACCGCTTCCGATACTCCGGGCTCCGGATGACCGGCGGGCACGCGAAGATCGAGTCGCCCGGGCCCGGGGTGTACCTGCTGCCGGTGCTCCGTGCCGATGTTCACGGCGGCGTGCTCTCGGCCCGCGGGGCGATCACGCCCGCGGCGCCCGCGCCAACACCGGGCCGCACCGCCCCCTCCGCCGCGGCGCCCAAGCGCTTCGAGTTGCACGCCGAGCTCGACCGGGTCGACTTCCCCGCGGCGCTGGCCGATCTCATCACCACCGCCCGGGCGTCGGGGGGTTCTCCGGGCGCGCCCGCCGAGCCCATGCCCGAGGCCCTGCCACCGCTCGACGACCGCTCGCCACGGGGCCAGCTCGACGCGCAGCTCTCGGTGACCGGGCTGCTCGACGACGCCTTATCGCGGGCCGGCCGCGGCATCGTGCGCGTGCAGGGCGGCGAGGTCATCCGCCTGCCCGGCGTGCTCCCGATCCTGCGCCTCTCGAACCTCCAGGCGCCGGTGAACGAGCCGCTGAACTTCGCCTACGCCGACTTCCACATCACCGGGCCCGTGTTCCGGCTCGACGACCTGAGCGTCGAGTCGCAATCGATCGCCATCCGCGGCTCGGGCATCATGACCACCCCCGACCTGGCCCTCGACGTCGCCGTCAACAGCCGGTCGCTCAACCGCGTGCCCATCCTCTCCGACATCCTCGAGGGCGTCCGCGACGAGGTGGTCTCGACCCGCGTCCGCGGCACGCTGGCCAGCCCCCAGGTCACCTACGAGTCGCTCAAGGGCACACGGCAGCTGCTCGACACCGTCTTCGGCGGCCGGCGCGAACCGCCCCCGGTCCGCCCGCAGGACCGCTAGCCCCGCCCCCGGCCGGGCGCGGCGTCTAGCATCACGACCGGTCCCTCCCCGCCGACGCCTTCTTCGCCGCTAGGCCAAGGAACGCCACCCCGATGTCGTCCTCCACACCCCCGCGACCCTCCCCAGCCGCCGGCTCGCCCCGCGCCCCGCGCCTGGTCGACCAGCCCGACTTCCTCCCGCGCCTCGACGCGCTCATCCGCGACTGCGGCGGCGACCCCGCCACCTTCGAGGGCAAGCTCATCCGCGATCAGCTCCTCACCAGCCTCAAGCTGCTCTCCGACGGGCGCGGCACCGGCGAACTCAAGCTGCTCACCGCGGCCTTCAAGGAGCTCCGCTACGCCTACAACGTCTTCGACGACTACCCCGAGCCGCACAAGATCTCGATCTTCGGCTCGGCCCGCACCCCTCCCACCCACCCCGACTACCTCGCCGCCGTCGACTTCTCCCGACGGATGGCCCAGGCCGGCTGGCTCGTCATCACCGGCGCCGGCGACGGCATCATGAAGGCCGGCCACGAGGGCCCGGGGCGCGAGGCCAGCTTCGGCCTCTCCATCCGCCTCCCCTTCGAGACCAACGCCAACGAGGTCATCGCCGGCGACTCCAAGCTCATCCACTTCCGATACTTCTTCACCCGCAAGCTCATGTTCCTCTCCCAGTGCGAGGCCATCTGCTGCTTCCCCGGCGGCTTCGGCACGCAGGACGAGCTCTTCGAGTCGCTCACCCTCGTGCAGACCGGCAAGTCCCCCATGATCCCCATCGTCATGCTCGAGGGGCCCGGCGGCACCTACTGGAACCACTTCGACCGCTACATCCGCGGCGAGCTGCTGGCGGGCAAGTTCGTCAGCGCCGAAGACCCCGGCATCTACTACATCGCCCGCGACCCGCAGGACGCCGTCGAGCACATCCTCCGCTTCTACCGCAACTACCACTCGTCGCGCTACGTGCAGGACGACTACGTCATCCGCCTCCACCGCCCCCTCAGGCCCGCCGACGTCGAGACCCTCAACAGCGAGTTCTCGGTGCTCGTCAAAACCGGCCGCATCGAGCAGCGCGGGCCCTACGAGGTCGAGGACGACCACCTCACCCTGCCCCGCCTGGCCTTCACCCACACCCGGCGCGGCTTCGGCAAGATCCGTCAGCTCATCGATCGCATCAACAGCTTCGACACGGGCGCCTGATGGCCAGCGCGCCGAACCGACCGGTCCGGGCCCTCACCGCCGCCGCGCTCGCGGCGATGGTCGCCGCCGGCCTCTCCGGCCC
>JACVCL010000094.1 GCA_016742075.1 Phycisphaerales bacterium | reverse complement strand
CCCCCACCCCCTTCATCCGACGACTGGTGATCGGGCCATGCTGAACCGGCCCCCGATCGACGTGCCCAGACTCACCGACGCCCCCGCGGCGCCGGCCGATGCGATCGTCCCGCACCCTCGTCCACCCGCCGCCGACCGGATCGACGTTTCATCGACGGCCATCAGCCGCCGGTTGCTCCAGGCCCTCGGCACCCGGAGCGCACGGGACATCGCGCTCCTCACCGGCTTCAGCGCCGAGACCATCCGGCGCTACCTCTCCGGCCGTTCACCCTCGTTGCAGTTCGTTGTCGCCCTCGCCACCCGATCCGACATCTCCCTCGGCTGGCTGCTCCTCGGCCGCCTCCCGCAGCGCCGATCGCAGGCCACCGCCCACGCCATCTCGCAGGCCTCCTTCACCGAGCTGTTCAAGGTCCTGATCGAACGGCTCGAGCCGGCGCCCGGCGATGCACCACGTCCGGACCAGGGCGGTGATGTTCGTGCCGCCACGCCCCGTCATCCCTGAATCCCCGCTCGCCTCACCCTCGGGGCATCCTGCGCCGTGGCAGCCTCCGAACAACAGGCCCGACGCCGCGCCGCCCCTTCCGAGCGCCAGGGCTGGCCGCGCTCCACCCGGCCAATCCCTGACTTGGGGCGTTCGCCCCGGGTTCCCCCGGGCCCACTGGCCGCGCCCCGCGCTTCCGGCTATTTCATCACCCCGATGCCACGCCGTTCCCGCGCCTTCACCCTCGTCGAGCTGCTCGTGGTGGTTGCCATCATCGCGCTGCTCATCGGCCTGCTCCTGCCCGCCGTCGGCCGCGCCCGCGAGACCGCCCGGGCCGCCGCCTGCATGAGCAATCTCAAGCAGCTCGGCGCCGCGATTGTCATGTACCGCACCGAGCACCGCGACCTGCTCCCGCAGATGCGCGTCGACGCCGCTGGCAACCCCGTCCCCGCGCCGGCCGGCAGCAACATCGGCGCCCTCTTCGGCGGCCCGAAGGGCCTGCTGCCCTTCTACGGCATCAACAAGGTCGGCGCCGCACGCCGCCCCCTCAACCGCTACGTCTGGGACGGGCCCCTTCCCACCGACGACACCGCCCCCGCCGCGAACGTCACCCTCGACATCTTCCGCTGCCCCGCCGACCGCGGCACCACCGACGCCTTCGTCTCGGGTCTGGGTCTCGACACCTCGAACCTCTTCCGCCTCGTCGGCAACAGTTACAACTTCAACGACCACGCCCTCTCGTCCAGCCCTGTCGTAAAGGGGGCCGCCACCCTCATCCCCAAGGACGGCGGCCGGATGCCCCGCGTCGCCAACCCCGTCAAAACCTGGCTCCTCGCCGACAACCCCATCTACAACTACGACGGCGGCGGCGACCGCGGCCAGGCCTGGCACTTCGGCCGTATCGCCGCCAATATCCTCTACTGCGACATGCACGCCGAGATGGCCGTCGATGTGCCACCCGGCATCGTCCAGACCACCGAGCGCTACACCTTCCTCCCCGATCCCGACTGGCTCACCCGGCAGCAGCCCTGACGGCCCCGCGTCGCGGCACCTCCGGCCGGGAGTGGGGGGGTAGGATGCCGCGATGACCCTCGCCGAGCTGCGCTTCGACCAGCTTCTTCAGGCCATCGCCGCCCGAACGCCCACCCCCGGCGGCGGCGCTGTCACCGCCGCCGTGGCCGCCATCGCCGCGGCCCTCGGCGGCATGGTCGTGAGCTACAGCGTCGGCAAGAAGTCCCTCGCCGAGCACGAGCCGCGGCTGCGCGAGGCCCTCGCCCGCCTCGAGCGGGCCCGGGCCGTCATGCTCGAACTCGCCGAGGAAGACGCCGCCGCCTACGGCGCGATGAACGACCTGCTGAAACTCCCCGAGGCCGATCCCCGCCGCGCCGCCGAACTGCCGGCCGTCGCCGACGCCGCCACGCGCATCCCGCTGGCGCTCATCGCCACCTCGGCCGACGTCCTGCGGCTCTTCGACGAACTGGCCGCCATCACCAACCGCATGCTCCGCAGCGACCTGGCCATCGCCGCGGTGCTCGCCGAGGCCGCCGCGCGGGCCAGCCGGTGGAACATCGCCGTGAACCTCCCCGTGGCCCGCGATCTCGGCCGCGCCCAGGGCGTCGAGCACGAGGCCGAGCGCCTCCTCGCCGTCGCCGCCGAACTCGCCAGCTCCGTCGAGCAGCGCTGCCGCTGAAGCACCCCCGCCCCCGCGGCCGATGATGCCCAGCATGCCCGACCCGCAGGACCGCGTCGACATCCCGGGCCTGTCCCCGCGGCCCGCCGCCGACGCCGCCCGGCCCGCTCCCGGACCCGGCCCCGCCGAGCCCCGCCGCTGGCTCGGCATCTGGTTCCGCTGCTGCCACGTGTACGGCCGCATCTACCGAAACGCCGACGCCTCCCGATACACGGGCCGATGCCCCCGGTGCCACGCCGAGGTCAGCGCCAAGGTCGGCGTCGGCGGCACCGCCCAGCGCTTCTTCGAGGCCCGCTGAGCGATCACGCCGGCCCCGCGCCCGGCGGGTCCTCCCGGGCGTCCAGCACCGCCGTCACCTCCACCACCGCCCCCTCCGGCGGGAAGCTCCACGACACCGAGCCCCGCAGCTCGAAGCGCGCAAACCCCGTCACCAGCCTCAGCCCGGTGCCCGCCGGGCACCGCTCGCCCGGCGACGGGCCGCCCGTCTCGCGCCACGTCAGACGAAGCAGACTCGTCCCGTCGGGGCCCTCGGCCACGGCCCACGACACATCCACCGCACCGCCGGGCGAGCGGAAGGCGCCGTGCTTCGACGCGTTGGCCATCAGCTCCTGCACCACCATCCCCAGCGGCGTCGCCTGCCGCGGCGGCACGGCCACCGGCGGCCCGCCGCTGCGCACCCGCGACACCACCTCCGGCGGCGTCAGCATCGCGATCATGTCGCCCAGCGGCGCCGCCGACCAGCGAGACTCAGACAGGATCGAGTGCACCGCCACGATCGCTCCCACCCGCCTCCGCATCGCCTCCGCGAACGCCGCCACCGACCCCGAGTCGGCCGCCGTCAGATCGATCATCGTCAGCAGGCCCGTCATCGCGTTCTTCACCCGGTGATCCAGCTCCGAGAGCAGCAGCCGCTGCGTCTCGAGCGTCCGCCGGAGCTCGCGCTCGGCCTGCACGCGCGCCGTCACGTCCGTCATCGCGCCGATCATCCGCACCGGACGCCCCCCCCCGTCACGCAGAACGTACGCCCGGTCGATCATCTCGGCGTACGTCCCGTCACCCCGCCGAAAGCGGTACGACCCGACCCAGTGATGCTGACCCGACGCGATCGCCCTCCGGAACGCCGAGTCCGTCCGCTCGCGGTCCTCGGGGTGGATCATCGCCGTCCAATCCGCCAGGTCCGGCATCGGCGAGCCGTTGGGCAGCCGGAACACCTCGGCCGCGCCATCGCCCCACTCCAGAGAATCGGTCGACAGGTCCAGGTCCCAGATCGCATCGCTCGTCGCCAGTGATGCCAGCCGGTACCGCTGCTCCGACACCCTCAGCGCCGCGATCGTCCGCGAGCGGTCCGTCACGTCGATCGCCAGCGCCAGCCGCCCCGGCCGCCCCTGGTACTCCAGGTCGCTCGCCCACACCTCCACCTCGATCTCCCGGCCTTCCCGCGTGCGGTGCCGCCACCCGCCCGACCGCTCCGGGCCCGCCCCCGAAGCGCCCAGCTCGCGCCGCAGACGCGCCGCTTCCTCCGGCGAGCGGATGTCCATGATCGTCATCGCCAGGAACTCTTCCCGCGAATACCCGTACGCCCGCACCGCCGCGTCGTTCACCGCGAGAAACCGCAGCGTCTCCCGGTCGTACACCCACATCGGCTGAGGGTTGTTCTCGAACAGCACCCGGTACCGCTCCGCCGATTCGCGGAACGCCCGCTCGGCCTCGCGCGCCGCCGTCACGTCGATCGCGGTGCCCACGATCTGCGTCACCCGACCGTCGGCCCCGCGCGCGTACGGAACCCCGTACGACACGTACCACCGCCACCGCCCGTCACGGGCCCGCATCCGATACTCGAACTCCGCGATCTGCCCGTCCCGGGCCTCGCGCATCCGGGCGTGGTACCCCGGCACCCGCGCCAGGTCGTCCGGGTCCATCACCTCCAGCAGGAACCGCAGGCCCTCCGCGGCCGACTCGATGGGGGCGTATCCGAGGTCCGACTCGAGCGGCCGGTTGTAATACAGCGTCTCCTGCCGATCGAGGTCGTAGATATACAGCAGCGACGGCGACGCCCGCGCCACCGCGTCGATCAGCCGCCGCTGCTCCGCCAGCCTCCGCTCGGCCTCCACCGATTCGGTGATGTCCAGAACCACCCCCGACCAGATCACCGACCCGTCGGGCTCACGCGCCGCCCGCGCCGAATCGCGAATCCACCGGACCTCGCCCGCCGGCGTCACGATCCGGTACTCCAGCCGCGTCGGCTCTCCCGATCGCACGTGCTCGATGATCTTCTGCCGCAGCCACTCGCGCTGCTCCGGGTGGATCAGCGGGTGATCGGTCATCCGCACCCCCGAGAAGGTCGCGTCCTTCGGCAGCCCGCAGATCGCCTTCGCCTCATCCGAGATCAGCAGCGGCATGAACGAGCCGTCCGGGTACATCCGCGCCCGGTACATCCCCGCCGGCGCCGCGGCCAGCAGCGCGCGCCGAGCCTCCGCCCGCTCGGCCAACTCCAGCCGCGCCGCACGCTCGGACGCCCGGAACCGCGACACCATCGCCAGCAGCCCGAAACCGCCCAAGCCGCAGAACCCGAGGTCCATCCCCAGCCGCACCCACGCCGCCCGGCGCGCCCCCGCATCCGCACCGGCGATCGCCGCCCAGTCGGCCGTCAGCAGGAACCACGCCACCGCCGCGGCCAAAGCCGCCAGCGTGATGCTCGCCGGCGTCAGCCACGACCCGCCCGGGCCGCGGCCCTCACCCGCCCCACCGCCGACGATGCCGCCGCCGCCGCTATCGCCGCCCCAACCACCACCCCCACCCGCTCCGCCGCCGCTCTCGGCCGAGGCGGCCCGGTTCGACGCGGCGCCCAGCACGCCGTCAGCGCGCCCCGGCCATCGCCGGCTTGGAGGCGCCCCGGTGCTCGCGCTCGAAGGTCTTCATGAACTCCACCAGCGCCCGCACGCCCTCGATCGGGAACGCGTTGTAGATGCTCGCCCGCATCCCGCCGATCGACCGGTGGCCCTTCAGCCCGTCGAGCCCGTGCTTCTCCGCCTGCTTCACGAACAGGTCGTCCAGCTCCGGCGTCGGGCACTTGAACACCACGTTCATCGGCGAGCGGTCCTCCTTCTTCGCCAGCGGCGTGAAGAAGCTCTGGCTGTCGAGGTGGTCGTACAGCGCCGCGGCCTTGGCCCGGTTCCGCTCGGCCATCGCCTTCAGCCCGCCGATCGACTTGATCCACTTGAACGTCTGCCCCACCAGGTAGATGCCGAACGTCGGCGGCGTGTTGTACCGCGACTGGTTCTTCACGTGCGTCCGGTACTGCAGCATCGTCGGCAGGTCGGCCCGCCCCGTCTCCAGGTAGTCCTTCCGCGCGATCACCAGCACCGTGCTCGCCGGGCCCAGGTTCTTCTGCGCTCCCGCATAGATGAAGTGGTACTTCCGGACGTCGATCGGCTCCGAGTAGATGTCGCTCGACGAGTCGGAGATCAGCGGAACCCCCGCCGGCACCGCCGGCAGCTGCTTGAACTGGTTCCCGAACACCGTGCTGTTGCTCTCGATGTACACGTACTTCGGCCGCGCCGACAGCTTCACCTCCGCGCCCTTCGGCACGTGGTCGTAGTTCGTCGCCTTGCTCGACCCGCACACGTTCACGTTCGCGAACAGCTTCGCCTCCGCGATGGCCTTGTGCGACCACTCGCCCGTGTCGAAGTAGTCCACCGTGTCGCTCTTGTCGGCGGCGCAGAAGTTCATCGGGATCATGTAGAACTGGCTGCTCGCCCCGCCCGGCAGGAACAGCACCGCGTAGTCGTCGGGGATGCTCCCCACCTCGCGGCAGTCGGCCTCCGCCTCCGCCAGCACCCGGTCGAACACCTTGCCCCGGTGCGAGTGCTCCAGGATCCCGATGCCCGAGCCGTGGATGTTCCACAGGTCCTGCTGCGCCTGCCGCAGAACGGGCTCGGGAAGCACGCCCGGGCCGGCCGAGAAGTTGAACACGCGGTCGCTCATGGCAAGGTCCTTTCGTCTGTCCCCATTATTGCCGGCCCGGCCCGCCCGCGGCCGGGCCCCCAACGCCACCCTCACCGCCCGCCAACGCCCCCGCGGCAGCGGTCACTCGATCGCGTTCACATCCGCCGACAGCACGTGCGGCGATCCCCGCGCGATCCGCTCCAGCACGTCCGCCGGCGGCTGCTGATCCAGCCGGATCTTCGCCGTCGCCGCCGTCGCCCCCTGGTAGATCACGTTCTCCATCTCCTCGATGTTGATGTTCGCCCGACCGATCTCGCCCACCACGTGCGCCAGCACGCCCGGCCGGTTCAGGTGGCGCACCACCAGCAGCCGCGTCGCCGGCGATTTCTCGCACCGGTTCACGCAGTTGGGCACCTCCCCCGTCCGCTTGTACGCCGCGATGATCCGAACCGTCTCGTCGGCGATCGCGTCCTGCGCCTGGTCCGTCGACGCCCCGATGTGGTGCGTCCCCGTGCACAGCGCGTGCGACGCCAGCTCGCTGCGGAACTCGCCGTCCGCCGCCGGCTCGTTCTGGAACACGTCCAGACCCGCCCGCACCTTCTTCTCGTTCATCGCCTTCAGCAGCGCCCGCTCGTCCACCACCGACCCGCGGCTGGTATTCACGAAGATCGTCCCGGGCTTCATCGCCTCGCAGAACTCCGCGTTCACCAGGCCCTTGGTCTCCGCCGTCGCCGCCACGTTCACCGAGATCACATCCGCGTGCCGCGCCAGCGCGGGCGGCGAGGGCATCGCCGTCACCCCCAGCTCCCGCGCCTTCGCCTCGTTCAGCGAACGCGACCACGCGATCGTGTCCATCCCGAACGCCTTCCCCCGCCTGATCACCTCCGCCCCGATCGTCCCCACGCCCACCACCCCCAGCGTCCTCCCCGCCAGCCCCCGCGCCTTGCTGTACTCCTTCTTGTTCCACGCCCCACGACGCAGCTCGCCCGTCTGGTCTGCGATCCGACGGTCGCACCCCAGGATCAGCCCCCACACCAGCTCCGCCACCGCGATCGCGTTCTTCCCCGGGCAGTTCGAGACGTAGATCCCCCGCGCCGACGCCGCCGCCACGTCGATCGTGTCATACCCCGCCCCGGCCCGCACCACCAGCGAAAGCCGCCCGGCCCGCTCGAACACCGCCGCCGGCGCCTTCTTCGACCGCACCACCAGCACGTGCGGGTCCGACTTGGCCACCGCCTCCGCCAGGCTCTCCGCCGGCACATCCGGCTGGTACTCCACCTCGAACCGAAGGTCCTTGAGCTGCTGCACACCCGACGGCTGGAATTTGTCCGCGATCAACACCTTCACGGCTGGGTCTCCTGAGTCCCGCGATTGTAAAGCAACCGCGGCCGCCCCCGCGCCGCGGCGCCGGCCCGGCCCCGCTGAAGCGGTTCACCTCCTTGCCCAAACCCACGGCCGGCCCGACGGCCAGCCAGAACGCCAGCCCGCAGGTCACCCCTCCATCGTGTTCACCAGCAGCCCGCTCCGCAGCTTCGGCTCGAACCACGTGCTCTTGGGCGGCATGATCGCCCCCGCATCCGCCACCGCGATCAGCTGCTCGATCGTCGTCGGGTACATGCAGAACCCCACCGCCATCTCACCCGAGTTCACGCGCCGCTCCAGCTCCCCCGGGCCCCGGATGCCACCCACGAAGTCGATCCGCTTGTCCGTCCGCAGGTCGCCGACCTGCAGCACCGGCCTCAGGATCCGCTCGTACAGCAGCACGTAGTCCAGGCTCCCGATCGGATCGCCCCGGTCGATCGTCGCCGGGTCGAACACCACCGAGTGCCACCCGCCCCCGACGTACACCCCCATCTCGCCCACGCCCCGCGGCTCGGCCGCCTTCGCCGCCGTCACGCTCTTCACCCCCGGCGCCCGACGCACCGCCTCCAGGAACTCCGCCGCCGACAGCCCCGCCAGGTCCTTCACCACCCGGTGATACGGCAGAATCGTCAGCCGGCTCGCGGGGAACAGCACCGCGAGGAACCAGTTGTACGGCTCCTCGCCCGTGTGCCCCGGGTTCGCCGCACGCTTCTCCGCCCCCGCCCGCGCCGCCGACGCCGTGCGGTGATGCCCGTCGGCCACGTACGCCACCGGCACCGCCCCGAACGCCCGCACGTACGCCGCCGCGTCGCCCGCCTTCCACACCGTGTGCCGCACGCCGTCGGGCGCGGTGAAGTCGTACAGCGGCGTCCGACCCGCACCCGAGTCGCGCTCGATCAGCCCCGCGATCTCCGCGCGGTCCTTGAACATGAAGAACACCGGCTCGGCGTGCGCGTTCTGCGCCAGCACGTGCCGCGTCCGATCGTCCTCCTTGTCCTTCCTCGTCTTCTCGTGCTTCTTGATCACGTCGTTCAGGTAGTCGTCGATGTGGCAGCACGCCACCACCCCCGTCTGCGACCGCCGGCGCCCCAGCAGCTCCATCTCCTGCCGGTACAGGTAGACCGACGGCTCCCCGTCCCGCACCAGCGTCCCCTCGGCCTCGAACCGCCGCAGCGCCGCCGCCCCCTGCCGGTACACCGCCGCCGCGTAAGGGTCGGTCTCCCTCGGCAGGTCGATCTCCGGCCGGATCACGTGCAGGAACGACCGCGGCTTGCCCTCCGCCAGCGCCGCCGCCTCCTCCGTGTTGATCACGTCGTACGGCACGCACGCCACCTCCGCCGCGAACTCCGCCCTCGGCCGCAACGCACGCAACGCCCTGATCCGCAGCATGACCGCCTCCTCTGCCCCCGCCCGCGCCGCAACGCCCGCCACCATAC
>JACVCL010000010.1 GCA_016742075.1 Phycisphaerales bacterium | reverse complement strand
GTGTAGGTCTCGGTGCGCTTGGCGCCGTCGGCGCCGATGAAGTCGAAGATGTACCGCTCGCCAGCTCCGGTTCCCTCGATGCGGTAGTTCACCTGCGCGGTGCGGTTGGCGATGGTGTACTCGAGCGACCACGATTGCTCGCCGATCTTCCTGAACCCCGTGATCGCCGCGCCGCGCAGGGGAGTCAGCCACTGGCGCACGGGGCGGGCCCGGGGCTGCGGCTCGATCTGGTCGTCGACGACGGTGACCTTCCCGCGCATACCGCCGTTGATGTACGGGTACTCGAGGCTCGCGTGATAGTGGTAGAGGCCCTTGGCGCCCGGGGCCGAGCCCTCGGGCGCAGGGGCGAAGTGGCCGTTGAGCTCGTCCAGCGGGTCGCGGCCGCCGAGCGGGCAGGCCCGGGTGCTGCCCGCGGCGGCACCGGGTTCGAAGAGTCCGAAGATCGGATAGCCGTCGAGCGCGTAGGCGATCGGCCGCGCGTTGCCGACGACCTTCTGCAGGTGAAGGGGCGCCGCGTGATAGTGGTAGTCGTCGGCGCGGCCGCTGTGCCCGCCGAACTCGTCGAGCTCACCGGCCTTGAGGGCGTCGTCGCCTCGGTTGTTCAGGGCGTTGAAGATCGGGACGCCGTTCGCCGCGAGCGCGATGGCCCCGCGGCGAAGTTCGGTGCGCCCCGAAACGGGTTTGTCGGCGAGCTCGGGGCGGAGCGGGATGCGCCACGCGTTGTCGCCCCGGTAGTTCTGCGGGAGCGGCACCTGCTGCTGCCACGACCGGATCCCGACCATCATCGGGTGCTCGACAGGCGCGTGCGGCAGGCCGTCGGACTCGACGTACAGCCAGCGATCGTCCCAGCGGGTCAGGACGAACGGCGCGAAGAGGTCGAACGGCGCGGCCTGCGGCGGTCGGCGTTCGCCCCCGGAACGTTCGCCACCGGGCCGGGTGTCGGCGGGCGGCGCGGCGGCCGCCGTCGCCGGGGCCCCGTTGAGCGCGCGGACTGCGTCCATCCGTCGCTCCACCTCTCCGCGGTCGGCGGCGGAAAGCTCGGCGAGCGGCATCACCACCACGTCGCCGTTGTCGCGCTCGATGCTCACGCGGCCGTCACGGCATGCAAGGAACGCGCCGCGCACCGTTTCTCCGGTCGCGGTGTTTGCCCACAGGCGGGCCGCGGTGCTGGTCTGGGCGTGAGCGGGGGGGCGGACGTGGTCGGTGTGGCCGCCCGATGCGTCGGGAGGGTGTGCGGTTGTCGGCACCCCGAGCGAGAGGAGGGCGGCCAGGGACGCTCCGAATCCGATCTTCATCGCGGGCGCTCGCTTCCCCCGGCGGGTGAGGAAGGACGGCGCGGGCCTGCCGTGTAGGTGTGGGCGACGGCCCCGTTCTTGCGGTTCGCGTTCTCATCGGCCGGCCTGAAGGAGAGGATGTACTCGACCTTCGCCTGACCGGGCGACACCGTGACCCGCAGGTGGCCGGAGTTCGGCAGGATCTCGCCGCTGCGGTACGCCTCACGGTTGAACGCCGTGAAGGTCGGATCGGCCGGGTTCGGAACAGACTGGTAGATCACGCCGTCGAGCTCCTGGCGGGCGTACAGGTGGTCGTGGCCCTGAAAGAAAATGGTGACGCCCGCGTCGCGCATCAGGTGGTGGATCGGCTGCTCCCAAGTCGGGCGCATCTCGGCGAAGCGGTCGACGCCACGCCGGTCCTTCCCGCCCCATTCGTAGCGGGTGGCCTGCTCGATCCCGCCGCGCCCGGTGCCCAGCACGTGGTGCGAGAACACGAACTTGAACGGGGCCTTGCTCTCGAGAAGGGTTGCGCGAAGCCACTGGTACTGGCGGTCGCCCAGCGTGATCTGCCACAGGTCTCGGGTGCCGCGTCCGGCGCCTCGACCGGCCTCCGGGGCTTCGGGCTCGGCGTTGCGCCGGGCCCGGCCGCGCGGCGCGCCGGCGTTGTCGCCGGGGCGGACCACCTCGCCGCCCGGGCCGCGATCGGGGCCCCTGGCGCCGGCCTCGTTGTCCACGGCGACATCGCTGTGCCAATAGGGATCGATCACCACGAACAGCGCATCGCCCCACGTCCAGGCGTAGTAGTCTCGAAGCAGGCCGATGTGCTCCACCGGCTCGCTGTTGCCCGAGTAGAATGTGTCGGGCGCGGGCAGGGGGTAGAAGGCCGTGCGCGCCCTGCCGGCGTACACCGCCGCGTTGTTGGGCGTGCCGTCGAGCAGGTACTTGGCGGCCTGTTCGTGGTTGCCGTTGACCAGGAACAGGGGCGAGCTCCGCCCGATCAGCCCGAGAAATCCCCGCTGGTACGCGTAGACCGTGTTGACGGTCGCCTGGCTCAGCGTGCCGCGGCTGATCAGCCGCTCGATGCTGAAGTCATCGCCCATCAGGATGTAGAAGTCGGGCGGCTGCTCGGCGGCGTTCCGCATGGTCCGCGTGTAAAGGTCCGGGTCGAACATCCGCCCCGGGCGCTCGGGGTGTGAGTCGCCCTGCAACGCGAAGGTGAAGGTGGCGCCCGGGCGCCGGGCCGTCCGGAAGGGCGACTCTTCGCCCGGTGTGAACTCGGGCTCGCCGGTCCGGCGGGTGCGCACGCGATAGACATAGGCTGAGTCCGGCTTGAGGTCCTTCAGCTCGAACTCGGCGGGCACGCCCGGGGCCAGACGCTGCGTGGGTGTTTTCGCAGAGGACGACCCCGCGGCGGCGCGGTACTCAACGAACGCCTCGACGGCGGTCTCGCTCAGCAGGCTCAGCGAGATCGATGTCTGCGTCGGTCGGCCGAGGATCTGCGAGAACGCCGCGGCGGGGCCGGGCTTGGCCGAGCCGTCGCGGCCCTGCGCGTGCGCAGCGCCGCACGCGGCGCAGAGCGTCAGAACCAGTGCAAGTCGTCGGAGCATGCTCGGGGGTGTCTCCAGGGGTGCAGCAGACGTCCCCGGGGAAAGATGAACGAGCCAGACCGGGCCCGATTGCTCGCGCCGGTCACACGGGTATCGGGTGGTGGGGATGCGGCGCCCTGAGAAGGCGTAGGGCGGCTTGGACATCGGCCCCGCCTTGTTGGGGGTGGCGCGGGCGGCGTGGCCGCCCACCACCCGTGACGTCAGCTCGGGGACCGC
This sequence comes from Phycisphaerales bacterium, assembly GCA_016742075.1. GTDB lineage: Bacteria > Planctomycetota > Phycisphaerae > Phycisphaerales > UBA1924 > JACVCL01. The sequence continues at coordinate 39,833 of JACVCL010000010.1, read as the reverse complement.
GGGCGCTCTCCAGGCGACCGCCGCGCGGTCATCGGCGAGGAGCGAGCCCGATCCGACGAAGTTCCCAGCCGGATCCGGGGGGATCGACGGGAACCACAAACACAAACGCCGCCGGCTTTGGTGGCCGACGGCGTCGAAGTCGGGGCGAGAGGATTTGAACCTCCGACCTTTTGGTCCCGAACCAAACGCGCTACCAAGCTGCGCTACGCCCCGATGCTGCGAACTCAATCGCCTTTCGGCGAACCGGACTGTACCCCGCCGGAACCGGCCGGGCAAACGGGAGGCCGAGGGTGGGAACCGGCCGCGTTACGGACCTTTGGGGTCGACCGAGGGCAGCGGGCCCAGACGGGAGAGCGGGAATGGAGAGGCCGGTCCGCCCAGCATTTCTTCGACCGCCGCGCGGGCGGTTCGGTGCCCGAGCGACATGCCGTGCCCGTGGCAGGCCGAGCAGAGCCAGAGGCGGGCCGAGGGCTCCAGCGGTCCGACAAGGGGGAGCCCGTCGGGCGTGAACGCCATCACCCCCGCCCACCGCGCCTTGACCGGGCGCCGCTGGCCGAGGATCGACGCGGCGAAGTCTTCGAGATCGGCCTGGAGATTGTCGGCCGTCTGGTCGTCGCGGGTGCGTTCCTGCTGCTCGAAGAACCGTCGTCGGCCGCCGACGACGATGGTGGCGGGGTCGGGCTGCCGGAAGTACTCGCCACCGCGGTTGGCGTAGTAGGAGCGGCCGAGCCGGAGGGGGCCCGCGTCGACGGCGATCATCTGCCCCCGGTTGGGCCGGAGCAGCCCGGCGAGCGTGGGCAGGAGCAGGGGGGTGTAGGCGTTGAGGCACACCAGCACACGGCGGCAGCGGACCAGAGCGTCGGCGGTGCGCACCGCCACGCCGTCGGCGGTGAGCGAGAGCGCGAAGGCCTCCTGGTGCAGCAGCGGCTCTCGGCGGAGCTTGCCGGCGAGAAGTTCGAGCACTTCGCGGGGGTTGGCGCTGGCGTCGTTGGGGTTCAGCAGCCCGCCGAGCACGCGGCCGCTGCGCCAGGCGTCGTCATCGGCCGCGAGCGAGCCGGGCTCGATCCAACCGACGTCGAATCCGTCGGCGGCGAGCATGTCGGACGAGCGGCGGAGCTCCGCGAGTTCCACTTCCTCGAGGGCCAACAGACACGAAGGGACCCGCCGGAACATCGGCAGACGGTCGATCCCCTCGTCGAGCAGGCCTTGCAGCGTTTCTTCGGACCATCTCCAGAGGTGTCGGGCCAGGGGGGGCCCGTAATCGCGGCGGGCGATCTCGTAGTTGTCGGCCGCGCCGCGCATGAGGAAACCGGCGTTCCGGGTCGAGGCGCCGGCCCCGATCGTGTGCCTCTCGACGACGAGCGCGTCGACGCCCGCCCGCTCGAGCGCCAGCGCGGCCGAGACGCCGACGATGCCGCCCCCGAGCACGGCCGTGTCGCAGCGGATCTCGCCGAGCCGGGTGGTCCGTCGCCAGTAGCTGACAGTCATCGCCTGATGCTACGGAAAGGAAAGGCCCCCGCGTCGGTCTGACGCGGGGGCCGTGGAAATCGAGGGGGGGCTCCGGAGGGTCCGGAGTGTCACGGCTTAGCCGAGGAGCTGGAGGGCGCTCTGGGGCTGCGTGTTGGCGAGCTGGAGGACCTGCGTGGCCGAGCTGACGAGGATCTGATTGCGGGTCAGGCTGGCGGTCTCGGCGGCGAAGTCGGCGTCGCGGATGCTCGACTCGGCGGCCGAGGTGTTCTCGACGGCGATCGAGAGGTTCCGCATGGTGGCGCCGATGTTGTTCTTCTGGAAGGCGCCCAGGCGGCCGCGCTGGGCCGAGACGTCGCGGATCGCCTTGTCGACCACGCTCTGGGCGATGGTGAGATTGCCGTCGACCACGTTGAGGGTAGAGCCGGCGCCGAGATCGGCGAGGTAGAAGGTGCGGGCCGCGGCGGCGCCGCCGGGGCTGGCGATGAAGTCGGAGACGGTCTGGCCCATCGCCCTCACCGCGACGTCGGCCACGCCGATCGAGACCTTGCCGGCGATGTCGACCCGGCCGGCGAGCTGGTAGTCGGCGCCGCCGCCGGTGATGGTGAAGGCGTTGACCGCGCCCAGGCGGGCGGCGGACGTCTGGGCGGTGTCGAACTTGAGGTCGAGCTCGACGTCCAGGAAATCGGTGTTGATGCGGGCCGTGGTGCCGCGGGTGGTGGCCAGGATGCCGTTGATGGTGGCCCGCACGTCGCGGCCGGTGGCGGTGATCTTGTTGGTGGCGTTGGCGAAGGTGCTGGCGACGGCCCCGGCGCGGCTCTGGTTGCCGGCCGAGAGGCTGTAGATGCCGCCGGCGCCGCTGATGCCGCCGTCGTTGGAGACCTTGAGGGAGACGAACTGGTCGGAGCCGTAGGCGGTGGAGATGACGCGCACGCCCGAGCCGCCCGAGAGGACGGCCTTAACGCCCGTGACATCGCTGAAGCTGTTGATGGTGTCGCGGATGGTCGAGACGGAGGTGCCCGAGGCGAACGAGAGCTCGCGGGAGCCCTTGGCGCCGCCGATCTCGATGATGAAGCGGCTGTTCGAGCCGTCGGTGGCGCCGGGGCCGCCGAGGTTGATGTTGGCCGAGCCGAAGGAGAGCACGTAGCCGCCGACGGCCGCGGAGCCGGTGACGACGACGTTCACGTCGGCCTTGCCGTTGAACTGCAGCTTGGCGCCGTTGACACGGAACGAGTTGACCACGCCCGCCACACCGGAGGTGCGGTAGTCGAGGTTGCCGTTCAGCAGGCGGGCGCCCTGGAAGCTGGTCGACGATGCGACGCGATCGATGGTCTGGAGGATCGAGTCGATCTGGAGCTGATTGGCTTCCTTCTCCTCGCGGGAGAGGCCGGCGGTGTTGGCGGTGCCGGTCACCAGCGACTGCAGCTCGGTGAGCAGCGAGGAGATCTCGTTGAGGCCACCCTCGGCGATGTTCACGACCTGGTCGGCGCGCTGCGCGTTGCCGATGGCCGCGTTGAGCGCTGCCTTCTCCGCGCGGAGGTTCTGCGAAGCGATGAGGCCCGCGGGGTCGTCCTTGCCGCGGTTGATCCGCAGGCCGGTCGACAGGCGCTCGAGGCTGGTGTCCAGCGACGTGCGGTTGGCCCCCAGCACACGCTGCCCGATCATCGACGCGACGTTCGTATTGATCCGACTCATGAGGTCCTCCGTGAACCTGTGCGTGCCGGCACTCGGGGCCGGCGGCTTCGGGTGGTCGGGGGCTTCCTTGCCCCGGGTGTCCTGCCGCCGGCGGGACACGCCCGGGAACCCGCGGCCGGCGCTCCGGCGGTCGCCGTGGCGTCAGCGGGGTCCCGGCCGTGACCCGGGAGTGCCCGGCGAGGTCCCACGCCTCGCCGAACAAGCGGTACCGGTGTGATCGACGGCTCTCGGACCCGAGTGAACTCGGACCGTCCAAGCGGACTCATAATTTTGCGGTCCGCCGCCATCGCCCCCGTGGCGATACCGCTGCCCACGGCGGGGACCCTCCCCGGCACCCGAATTCGGGCAAGGCCTAGCCAGCCGACCGGCGTCCGGACGGGTCAGGTGGCCAGAGTGGCGAAATAACGTCGTTATGGGCTGTCTGGCGGTCCAGCGGCTATGACGAAACTGGCGCGAAAGACGGCTGCCGTTTCGTTTCTTGGGCATTTTCGGGGTATTCTTGGGGGCGTCTCGGCATGCCGCCGGGCCTCGATCGGAGAGAGAGTCTCATGATGCTCAAGCGTTTTACTTGGATCATCGCGGCGGTGGTTGTCAGCGCGTCGGCGTGGGCCCAGCCGTCACTGGTCAGCCACGTTCCCACGGCTCCGGTCTTCAACCAGCCCTCGGGCGTCACCCAGCGCCGCCCGGTTACGGTCCGCGAGAACGAGGGCCCGGACGTCTGGGTCAAGGTCGGCCCGAGCTTCACGTACAACCGCGTGTGGGTCTACTGGACTCTCGACGGGACCGAGCCCCAGGGTTCCAACGGCAACGCCGGGACCGGGTCGACGATCGTTCAGGCGAGCATCGACCGCGTGTCGCCCGTGCGGCCCGCGAGCATCTTCTTTCAGTACAACCAGTCCAACGGCTTCGGCGGCAACGACGACTGGTGGAAGCTGACGCTGCCGCAGGTGGGCAGCAGCCGCGCGTATGGCGTCACCATCCGGTACAAGGTTTCCGCCCAGCAAGACGGCGGCACCGAGGTCTTCGCCAACGGCGGGGCGTCGTACACCTACACCAACAAGCTCGCGTGGCCCGGGGCGGGGGCGGGGCAGCCGAACGGTCAGGCGGGGTACCCGCCGGTCTCCTTCTGGAAGGAGGAGGCGATCTTCGGCAACACGTACGCCGCGGGCATGATCGATCAGAACGGCACGGTGTACGACTTCCACTTCCCGACCACCGGCGGCGTGCAGGGCGTCGGGACGAAGAACGAGGGTTACGTCGACGGTCCGGACACCTTCCCGCCGCTGCTGCCGGCCGCGTGGCGCGGGCAGATGCACGTGAACCAGGCGATGCTCGGCATCCGCACGCTGGGCGACAACCAGACGCACTGGCTGAGCAACCCGGCCGGGAGCAACTCGTTCACGGGGGTGTCGCAGGCGTACAACCCGACGAGCAACTCGATCATCACGACGCAGTCGCTCACCGGGGGCGGCAACAACATCGCCGTGCGGCAGGACGACTTCTCGCCGATCGGGATCGCGTTCCCGAACGACCGGGGCGGCAGCCCGCAGCGTCACATCTACCTCAAGCGGGTGACGCTCACGAACAACACGGGCAGCGCCCAGGACGTGAACGTGTACTGGTATCTCGACCACGCCCTGAACGGCGGCGACTCCTACGACGGGGCCTTCGCCGACTCCACCCGAGGGGCGATGGTGGCGTTCGATACCGGCGGCCGGACGGTGACCGGGACGAACTTCACGAACTCGCCCCCGGCCTTCGTGCCGCCGACGATCACGGGCGGAACCCCCAACGAGTACAACCCAACGACTTTCGCCGGGTATGCGAAGAACATCTCGCTGTACCTGGTGTCGGCGATGCGTCTGAACAACCCCGACGGGTCGCTGGCGACGAGGGTGACGGACTACTGGTCGGAGTCTTCGGGCGACACCGACCGCGGCTGGATCGGCCTCCGGGCCACTCTGCCGCCGGGCCAGCCCGTGACGCTCGACGTGATGATGGTCGGCGTCGACGACCGCTTCGCCGGCGCGACGGGCACGTACGCCTTCAAGGGCGAGACGGTGGTCGACTGGTTCTACGCCAACGACATGGGGGCGGTGCTCGCCGCCACCGACACCTACTGGTCAAACTGGCTGAACGCCGGCGTCACCGTCGACTTCCCCGACAACCGCTACGACGCGCTCATGCGCCGCGGCCTGCTGGCGACGGCGCTCCACCAGTCGGCCGAGACCGGGGCGATCATCGCGGGCTTCCACAACGGCGCCTATCCGTTCGCGTGGCCCCGTGACGCGATGTGGGCCGCCGTGACGCTCATCCGCGCGGGCCATCTGCCCGAGGCCGAGAACAGCCTGCGGTGGATGCGCGATATCTGCTACCGCGACGTCGAGCCTTCGTTCGGCACCAACCCGATCAGCGGCCAGCCGGTGCGCGGCTTCTGGAAGCAGAAGTACTCGACCGACGGCTTCACCATCTGGGGTGCGCCGCAGATCGACGGCACGGCCGTGTACCCGTGGGCCCTGAAGTGGTACTACGACACCACCGGCGACTCCACTCTGCTCAACGCGCACTACGCCTCGGTGTGGGACGCGGTGCAGGCCATGACGCGCGACTCTCTCGACAGCCGCCTGCGGTTCGAGGAGGGGGTGAACCTGATGTTCACCAACAACCTGTGGGAGGACCAGTACGACGTGTTCGTGTTCAGCAACGCGAACGTGGTGCGGGGCCTCCGCGACGCGGCGGCGATCGCCACCATCCTGGGACGGCCGTCGGACGCCGCGAACTTCAACGGCCTGGCGAACACCATCAAGGGCGGGCTCGACGCGCGGCTGGACTGGAACGGTGAGAACACCGACGCCAGCCAGCTGGGCATCGTGTACCCGTTCCAGGTGTACAGCCCGGTGGAAACGCGGGCGGTCCGGATCATCGACCGCATCAACGGCGTGGCCAACGACACCTTCGGCAACAACCGGCCTCTGGTCCGCTTCGCCGGCTTTCCCAACGACCAGTACGGCTGGACCGGGATGATCGACCGCTACTGGGGCGACGGCTACTGGGGCGGCGGTCAGCCGTGGGGTGCCGGGCCGTGGTACCTGACGACGATGTGGTACGGCGCGTATTACGCGATGCGGCAGGACTACACGCCGAACAAGAGTGACATCGACAACCACAAGAGCCGCATGGACCTGCTCGTCAACGCCCTGGGCCCGGTGGGGTTCGGTGCCGAGCAGGTGGCGCCCAAGTACGTCAACAACAGCCTCCCCGGCTCGCTCCTGTACCCGGGGCAGAACGACTTCGTGCTTCAGACGGCCTGGCCGAACGCCTGGGAGAGCATGAGCTTCTTCGTGGACGCGATCATGATGTTCCTCGACTACACGCCCGACAGCGCCAACAACCTGATCAAGGTGTCGCCGAAGCTGCCGTCGGCCTGGCCGACGATGACGTGGAACGGCCTGCGCTTGAACCGCACCCCGCAGGGCCAGGCCCACCGGGTGAACCTCACCGTTGCCGAGAATCTCCCGGGCAAGACGGTCACGGGCACCTTCACCAACACCACCGGGCTGCCGCTGAACGCTCAGATCACGCTCCGCGTGCCGGTGCCCAGCCCGGTCTGCAGGGTCACCGTCAACGGGTCTCCCGTCGGCGGCTTCGCCTTCGACGCGGCGACCGGCCGGGTCACGGTGACGACGGCCCTGTCGACGGGCGTGAACGCGCAGACGGTGGTTCGCGTCTGGGGCCGTCTGCCGGCCGACATCGACGCGAACGGCACGGTCGGCGCGAACGACCTCTCGCTGCTGCTCGCGGCCTTCGGGTCTACCCCGGCCAGCCCGAACTGGAACCCCGCCGCGGACATCGACAGCAACGGCGCGGTCGGCGCCAACGATCTCTCGATTCTCCTCGCGTCGTACGGGCAAGCCTGCCCGTAACCGCGGCCGGACGTCGCCGCCAATCACCAGCGCCCCGGGCCCCTGCCCGGGGCGCTGTTCATTGCGCCATCCGGCCCGCCGGCGACCGCACCGGCGGAGAAGCAGAACCGGATGGTCCGAGAGCGCGCAGGGCGGCGGGAGGAACCCGGCCGTGCTTGCGGGCTCGCCGGCTCGGGCTTCATCGTCGAGCGGCGAAGACCGATAGGAAAGGCCGCTCGGGGCATGGCCGCGTCGCGGGATCGTCCGCGCCGCGGTGGTTGCCCCACGGGAGTCACCGCCATGGCCGCTGCGTCCCCGTCTGCCCAGTCAGGTCCGCTCGATTGCCCGGCCACGCACGCCGGAGAGGGCGGGCTGCTGCAACTCGTCAGCTTCGTGGTGGGCGAGGAGGAGTTCGCCGTGCCGATCCTGGCGGTGCAGGAGATCAATCGGGTGCTGCCGATCACCCGGGTGCCGCAGAGCCCCGAATTCGTGGAGGGGGTGATCAACCTGCGCGGGAAGATCATCCCGGTGGTCGACCTCCGCAGGCGGTTCGGGCTCCCGGCCGCCGAGCCATCGCCGGACAGCCGGATCGTGGTGGTCGAGGTGTCGGGCCGTGTGATCGGGTTCACCGTCGACCGCGTGAACGAGGTGCTCCGGATCGACCCATCGGTCGTTGAGCCTCCGCCCGCGATGGCGACGGGGTCGCGTACCGACTACGTGAGCGGCGTGGGGAAGCTCAACGACCGACTTCTCATTCTCATCGAGCTCGGCCGGCTCTTCGGGGTCGGCACGATCGAGCAGATCGACCGCGCGGCGGCATAGGCCGGTTCTGCGGCGAGCGCTTCAGACCAGGCGACCTCGCGGGCCCGTGCCTGGGCCCGCCGGACCGGAGACGTGCATGGCCATCGCCCCCATCGTGCAGATGCAGGACAAGGACTTCGCCGCGCTGCGCGACATGATCTACAAGAAAAGCGGCATCTTCTTCCAGGACTCGAAGAAGTACGTGCTCGAGAGCCGGCTGTCGCGCCGCCTTGAAGAGCTCGAGATGACCGACTTCGGGCAGTACGTCGCGTTCCTGACCATCGGCCCCTATCAGGCGGATGAATTCCAGGAGATGTTCAACCGCATCACCATCAATGAGACCAGCTTCTTCAGAAACCAGCCGCAGCTCGACGTGCTCGAGAACGTGTTCCTGCCCCGGCTGCTCAAGGCCCGCGAGCCGTCGCGGAGGCTGCGCATCTGGTCGGCGGCGTGCTCGACGGGTGAGGAGCCGTACACGCTGGCGATGCAGGTGCACCGGACGCTGGGCGTCCGGCTGCCGGACTGGAAGGTGGAGATCCTCGGAACGGACATCTCGGAGCGCTGCCTGATGGCCGCGCAGGAGGGTCGGTACACCTCGTTCTCGTTCAGGTCGGTCAACCCGCTGATCATCAAGAGGTACTTCCGCGAGGAAGGCTCGCAGTTCGTCCTCGACCCCCAGGTCCGGCAGATGGTGAACTTCGAGCTTCACAATCTGAAGGACACCCTCGCGGCCGCGCGGCGTGGTCAGTGGGACCTGATCCTGTGCCGGAACGTGATGATCTACTTTGACGACGCGATGAAGCGGTCGTGCGCGAGGATGTTCTACGACCAGCTCGCGCAGGATGGCGTGCTGTTCATCGGGCACAGCGAGACGCTGCGGAGCGTTGACGTGCCCTTCAAGCCCGTGCAGGTGCCTCAGGCGTTCGCGTACACCAAGGAATGACCGCGGCCCGGGCCGCACGCCCGGTTCCGGCAGGAGACCAGATCGTGCCCGAAGGCGCCGACCCCGCCCTGATGCAGGACTTTCTCACCGAGGCGTGGGAGCTCGTCGAGCGTCTGGACGCCGATCTGGTCACGCTCGAGAGTGAGCCGGCTTCGGCGGCGCTGCTCGATCAGATCTTCCGCGCGCTGCACACCATCAAGGGGGCGGCGAGTTTCCTGAGCCTCGGGGCGCTCACCGGCTTCGCGCACGCGGCCGAGGACGCCCTCAACCGGCTGCGCAAGGGTGAGATCCGGGTCACGCCACCGGTCATCGATGCGATGCTCCGCTCGGTGGATGTGCTCCGCGGGCAGCTGACGGCGATCGGCGGCGGGTATGAACCTTCGCCCGGCCCCGAGGACCTGATCGCGCAGCTTCGGGCGATCGCCGGGGGCACGGGCGCCGCGCCCGCCACGCACGCTTCTGCGGTGCCAGCCGGGGCGAGAGGCCCGACGGCGGTCGATGCGCCCAAGGATGCATCGGTGCCGTTCTGCGGCGCTCGTCTGCGGCCGCTGAACCTGGCGGCGGAGAAGGCGGACATCCTGCCGTTCATGATCGAGGATCTCCGGGAGAGCGTGGCACAGATGGATGCCGCGCTCGCGCGGGGCGACCGCCTGGGCGTCGACCTTCAGGCCGCCGCGGCGGCCGTTCGGCCGATCGGCGACTACTTCCAGCTCGGGGCGCTGCGGAGACTTGGCGAGCTGATCGAGATTTCCTCGGCCGTGATCGCCGCTGCCCCGCCTGATGCACGGGCCGAATGTGTTCTGCGGCTGCGGGCGGTGGCCCTGCTGCTGAGCGCCGCCGGCGACTGCCTGGCGGCCGGGCATGAGCCTGAGTGGGAACTCGATACCTTTGCGTCCCGCCTCGAAGGCTCGCTGATGGGCTCCACGAATCCGCAGAGCCTGCCAGCCCTGAGAGCCGGCGATCCGCTGCTGATCCTCGCCGCCGACGGGATGATCGCCGGCGATCCGGGCGCGTCCGCGAGGGTTGACTCGGCGCCGGCCGCGGGCGTGCGCGCCGAAGCCGACGCGCCCGGTGACCGGGCGGAGGCCGAGAGGAGGGGCGACAAGGGGGGCGAAAGGGGCGGAGCCGCGGGCCCGGCCGAGAGCACCGTCCGGGTGGAGGTCGAGCGGCTGGAGACGCTGCTCAACCTGGTCGGAGAGCTGGTGCTGAACAAGAACCAGATCATGGGCCTTTCGCGGCAGCTGCGGTCGCTCGGGTTGCCGCACGAGCTTCAGCAGTCGCTCTCCGGTGCGCTCTCCGATCTCGACCGCCTGACCGCGGAGCTGCAGGTGGGCGTGATGCGCACGCGGATGCAGCCGTTGAACAAGCTCTTCGGCAAGTACACGCGGGTTGTCCGCGATCTGGCGAGGAAGACGGGTAAGGAGGTCGAGCTGGTCATCGAGGGCGGCGAGACGGAGGTCGACAAGAGCGTGCTCGAGCTTCTCGCCGACCCGCTGGTGCACATGATCCGCAACTCGGTGGATCACGGTCTGGAGAAGCCCGAGGCACGTGAGCACGCCGGGAAGAGCCGGGTGGGCACGGTGCGGCTGTCTGCGCAGCATCAGGGCGGGCACGTGCGGGTGGCGATCCGGGACGACGGCCGGGGCATCGACAAGGCCCGCGTCGGCGCCAAGGCGGTCGAGCGCGGGCTGATCACCGGCGAGCAGCTCGCGGCGATGTCGGACCGTGAGGTCTGCAGGCTGATCTTCGCCCCGGGGCTCTCCACGGCCGAGCAGGTGTCGGACCTTTCGGGGCGCGGGGTCGGGATGGACGTGGTGCTGACGAACATCAACACGCTCGGCGGGCAGGTGACGGTCGAGTCGTCACCCGGCGGCGGGACGATGATCGAGATCCTCATCCCGCTGACCGTGGCGATCATGCCCGCGATGATGGTGGGGATCGGGAAGCACGACTACGCGGTGCCCGTGAGCTGCATCCGGGAGATCGTGCGGCCGGAGCGCCGGCAGTTGCGGACGTTGGGGGGGCAGCCGGTGTTCCGGCTGCGCGACTCGGTGCTGCCGCTGATCGACATGCGGGACCGCCTCGGCGAGGCGCGATCGTCCGAGAACGATGGATTTGCCGTGGTGGTAGGGGTCGGGCAGCAGGCCGCGGGCCTGCTGGTCGATCGACTGATCGGACAGCAGGAAGTGGTGATCAAGCCGCTCGACGACGCGTACACGTCGGGCGGGCCGTTCTCGGGCGCCACCATCGCCGAGGACGGGGAGGTCAGCCTGATTCTCGACGTGATCCGGCTGCTCCGTTCGTGTTCGCCCGCCGAGGCCGCCGCGGCCTGAACCCCGACCGGAGGAGCCCCCCGTGGACCCCAGCACGATTGTCCCCTTCATCAAGTCGACCAAGAATCTCTTCGAGACGATGCTGCAGATGCCCGTCGAGATGGGCGAGCCCTCGATCAAGCCCGCGAGCGCTCCGAGCTTCGACGTGTCGGGGATCATCGGCTTCGCCGGCGACTACGAGGGGTCGGTGGTGCTGTCGTTCCCGGCGGCGACGGCCGTGCGGGTCGCGAGCGTGTTCACAGGGGCGGATGTCGCAACGGGCTCGGACGATCTCACCGATGCCGTGGGCGAGCTGGTGAACATGATCGCCGGGGGTGCCAAGGCCCAGTTCAGTGGGCGGAAGATCTCCATCTCGTGCCCCTCGGTGGTGGTCGGGGAGAACCACGTCGTGCACGGGCGAAAGGACTTCGCGTGCGTGCAGATCCCCTGCGTCTGCGACTGCGGCGAGTTCGCGATCGAGCTCGCCATCCGCCCGGCCCGGGCCCCGGCCCCCGCGGCCGCTGCGCCCGCGGTCGCCAACGCCTGACATCGACCCAGCTCCAGGACCGACCCCCATGAAGATCCTGCTGATCGACGACTCGAAGACGATGCGGAACATCCAGAAGGGCATCCTCACGCAGATGGGGCACAGCCCCATCGAGGAGGCGGTCGACGGCCTCGACGCCATGTCGAAGGTCGGTTCGTTCTGCCCGGAGTTGATCCTCGTCGACTGGAACATGCCCAATATGGACGGGCTCACGTTCGTCAAGCAATACCGGGCCAAGGGGCACCGGACGCCGATCATCATGGTCACGACCGAGGCCGAGAAGAGCCGGGTGATCGAGGCGATCAAGGCCGGGGTGAACAACTACGTCGTCAAGCCGTTCACGCCCGACATCCTGTCGCAGCGGATCGAGGAGACGCTGGCCCGCGTCGCCCAGGCGGCCTGACGCGAATCCCGCCCGGAGCCCCGGCATGATCCGCGTGGTCTGCGTCGACGATTCCGCGTTCATGCGGAAGGCCATCTCGGGGATGCTCGAGAAGGAGCCGGGGATCGCCGTGGTCGCCACCGGCAAGAACGGCCGCGAGGCCATCGAGCTCGTGAAGATCCACCGGCCGGATGTGCTCACGCTCGACATCGAGATGCCGGAGATGGACGGGCTCACCGCGCTCCGCCGCATCATGGCCGAGTGTCCGACGAGCGTGCTTATGCTCAGCTCGCTCACCACAGAGGGCTCGCGGGCGGCGATCATGGCCCTCGATCTGGGGGCCGCGGACTGCCTGGCCAAGGATCAGTCGCAGCTCTCGCTCAGCATCGGGAACCTGAGAGACGAACTGGTGTCCCGCGTGCGGGCCATCGCCTCGGGCGGCCGTCGCGGCCGGTTCCATGACACGGTCTCGCTTCCGGGCACCCCCGTCTTCAGGCCGGGTCAGTTCGACATGATCTGCATCGGATCGTCGACGGGCGGGCCGCCGGTCCTCGAGACGGTCCTCACGGCGTTGCCGCCGGGGTTCCCCATCCCTGTGGTGGTCGCCCAGCACATGCCCGAGGTGTTCACGCGGAGCATGGCCGAGCGGCTCGATGAGATGTGCAACGTGCCGGTCGTCCATCTTTCCGACGGAGCACCGATCGAGGCCGGCAAGGTGCACATCGCCCCGGGCGGCAAGAACGCGCACCTCCGCAGGGCGGGCCCGCGGCGATGGACCGTGGCCTGCAACCGTGATCCGGCCGGGACGCTCTACTTCCCCTCGGTCGACGTGCTGCTGGCCAGCGCGGCCACGGAAGTGGGGGGGCGGACGCTCGCCGTGGTCGCGACCGGCATGGGCGAGGACGGCGTGAAGGGCGCCGCGAAGCTGGTCGCGGCCGGCGGCACCATTCTCGCGCAGAGCGAAGAGACCTGCGTGGTGTTCGGCATGCCCAAGGCCGTCACCCAGGCGGCGCTCAGCATCGCCTCGCTCTCGCCGAAGCAGATCGGCGAGGCGCTGCGATCGGTGGCGCCCGGCGCGGGCGCGGGACCCATCCCGGCCCGCCGCGCGGGCTGACCGGTACACTCCGGGCGTGCTGGTCCTGACCGACATCCGCAAGAGCTTCGGCGCCACGGTGGCGGTCGACGGGCTGTCGTTGCGCGTGGGCCGCGGCGAGGTGTTCGGTCTGCTGGGGCCCAACGGGGCGGGCAAGTCGACCACGATTTCGATCGCGATCGGCCTGCTGCCGCCGGACAGCGGCACGGTGACGTTGGAGGGTCTGGGCGACCCCCGGCACGCCGCGGCCCGGCGGCACATCGGCGTGGCGCCGCAGGCGCTGGCGATCTACGACGACCTCTCGGCGGCCGAGAATCTGCTGTTCATCGGCCGCATGTACGGCATCGGCCACCGGGCGCTGCGCGGCCGGGTGGCAGATTTGTTGGAACTCGTCGGCCTGACCGATCGTGCGAGAGACCGGGCGGGCACGTTTTCGGGCGGCATGAAGCGCCGGCTCAACCTTGCCGCGGCGATCGTCCACGAGCCGCCCCTCGTGCTCCTCGACGAGCCGACCGCCGGGGTTGACCCGCAGTCGCGGAACAACCTCCTGGAACTCGTCCGCACCCTCAGGGCCCGCGGCTGCACGGTGCTCTACACCACCCACTACATGGAGGAAGCGCAGCGGCTGTGCGACCGCGTCGCCATCATCGATCGCGGCCGGGTGCTGGCCGTGGGAACGGTCGACGAGCTCATCGCGCGGCACGGCGGCCGATCGGTTCTCACCGTGACCACCGATTCGGGTGAGCGCCGGATCGAGACGGATGACCCGCTGCGCGAGCTCGCCGGGCTGATGCCCGGCGGCGGGATCGCCAACATGCGTATCGACCGCCCCGACCTCGAGTCCGTGTTCCTTCACCTCACCGGCCGGCTGCTCCGCGACTGACCGGAGCGATCCTCTTCCCGATGTCCTTCTTCCGACCCATCCTCGCGATCGCCCGAAAAGACCTGCTGCTGCTGCTGCGCGACCGCATCAATTTCTTCTTCACGTTCTTCTTCCCGATGATCATCGGGCTGTTCTTCGGCGTCATCTTCGCGGGCGGCGGCTCGCTGCCGACGATCCGCGTCGGCGTGGTCGACCTCGACGGCTCGCCGGCCTCGCGGGCGATGGCCGCCGACCTGGCCGCGACCGACGGGCTGTCCGTTCAGCTGATCGACGCCGGAGGCGCGCCACCAGACCCGGCGGCCGCCGCCGCGAGGGTCCGCAGGGGGGAACTGGCCGCGGTCATCACGCTGCCAAAGGGTTTCGGGGCCGGAATGAAGTCGATGCTGCGCGGCCGGGGGCTGGCCATCGAGGGGGTGATCGACCCGACCCGGAAAGCCCAGGCGGGGCTGCTCGCGGGGAAGCTCAACGAGCTGGCGTTCCGGCAGCTCTCCCGGGTGTTCGAGGACCCGGCTCAATCGCGAGAGATGATCGAGGGTGCCAGGGCCGATCTGCGGGCCGACCGGGAGGTCGACCCCGTAACCCGCGCCGCTGTGGAGGTCCTCTTCTCGGCGATCGACGGTCTGGCCCGGACGAACGCCCGACGAGCGGGCGCTGCGCGGGCCGGTGGGGCAGGTAACGGGTTCCGGCCGGTTGAGGTGCAGCTGAAAGAGGTGGCCGCCGACGACCGCGGCCCGCCGCACTCGTTTGCGATCACCTTCCCCCAAGCGGCGGTGTGGGGGCTGCTGGGGTGCTGCGTGGCGTTCGCAGTGTCGCTGGTTCAGGAGCGCTCGCGCGGCACGCTGATCCGGCTGCTTACGGCGCCGGTCGGCCGGACGCAGGTGATGTTGGCCAAAGCCCTGGCCTGCTTCGCAACAGCGGTGACGGTGCAGCTCCTGATGATGGCCATCATGGCCGCCCGGGTCTCGCCTCAGAGCTGGACGCTCCTGGCCGTCGCGGTGCTGTGCGGCGCCGCGGCCTTCACGGGCATCATGATGCTGCTGGCGGTAATCTCCAAGACCGAGGGGGGCTCGGCCGGAGTCGGGCGCGGGGCCCTCCTGCTGCTGGCCATGTTCGGCGGCGGGTCGATACCCCTCCAGTTCATGCCCGACTGGATGCAGGCCGCGTCGTCGGTGTCGCCGTTCAAGTGGGCGATTCTGGCCATGGAAGGCGCGATCTGGCGCGGCTACGGGGCGTCCGAGATGCTGCTGCCGTGCGGGGTGCTGCTCGGGTTCGGCGCGGCCGGGTTCGGGCTTGGGGCGAGGGTGTTCCGGCGCACCGCCACCAGTGTCTGAGCCCTGACCAATCCCGAACCGATGGCCCCCCCAACCCCTCGCAACCATCGGCGGTGGCGGCCGATAGACTCTCCATCCGCGGCCGGGCGCTCGCCCGCGTTGCCGCGAACCAGCACCATCAGGAACCGTCCGCCATGAAACGTCTGCTCGCCGCTGTTGCCGCCGCCGTGTCGATCGCCGGGTCCGCCGGCGCCGAGGATCCCAAGCCCGCCGCGGCGCCCGCCACGCCGCCCCCCGTGGCGGCCGACACCTTCGCCTACGCCAAGCTCACCACCAGCAAGGGCGAGATCCTGCTCGAGCTCAACGAGACCAAGGCCCCGATCTCGACGGCGAACTTCATGAAGTACGTCGAGGCCGGCTTCTACAACGGCACCGTCTTTCACCGGGTGATCCCCGGCTTCATGATCCAGGGCGGCGGCATGCTGCCCGACATGACCGAGAAGAAGGACGGGGTGCGCGAGCCGATCAAGAACGAGTGGCAGAACGGGCTCAAGAACGTTCGCGGCTCGATCGCCATGGCCCGCACGAACATGCCCGACTCGGCCACCTGCCAGTTCTACATCAACGTGGTCGATAACGCGATGCTCGATATGCCCCGCGGGGGCGCGGCCTACGCGGTCTTCGGCACGGTCATCAAGGGGATGGAGGCGGCCGACGCGATCGTCGCCGTGCCGACGGGTTCCCGTGGCCCGCATCAGAACGTGCCCAACGAGCCCGTGGTGATCACCAAGGCCGAGCGCGTCGCCGCCGAGTCGATCGCGGCCGAGATCGCCGCCCACCGCAAGGCCGTGGCCGGCGCCGAGGCCAAGAAGAAGGAGGCCGAGGAGGCCGCCCGCAAGGCCGCCGCCGAGGCCGAGTCCAAGGGCATGGAGGCGGGCCTGGCCTTCGCCAAGAGCCAGGGCGCCGACGCCGACAAGGTGCAGAAGCTCCCCAGCGGCCTGTGGTTCATCGACGCCAAGGTCGGCGACGGTCCGGCCCCGGCCGGGCCCACCTCAACGGTCCGTGTGCACTACACCGGCTGGCTCACCAACGGCACCAAGTTCGATTCGTCCCGCGACCGCGGGCAGGACATCAGCTTCCCGCTCAACGGTGTGATCAAGGGTTGGACGGAGGGCGTCGGTTCGATGAAGACCGGCGGCCGCCGCTGGCTGATCATCCCCGCGGGCATGGCCTACGGCGCGGCCGGCCGGCCCAGCATTCCGCCGAACTCGGTTCTGGTGTTCGACGTCGAGCTCTTCGAGACCAAGTGACCGGCCCGCCCGGTCGCCCCGGATCGGGCCGAGCCGTCAGAACACGAAAGCCCAGGGCGAGGCCCTGGGCTTTTTCGTTGACACAGACCGGTCGCGTTTCGGGCCCGCAGCCCTCGCCGTCACTTCTGACTTTTGAAGTACTCGAGATTGATCTGGATGTACTTGTGCCATTCCGACGGCACGTCGTCCTCGGGGAAGATGGCCTTCACCGGGCACTCGTCGACGCACAGACCGCAGTCGATGCAGGTGTCGGGGTCGATGTACAGCTGGTCGGCGGTGCCGTGGTCTTTGTCGTCCTTGGTCGGATGGATGCAGTCCACGGGGCACACGTCGACACACGACGTGTCCTTGGTCCCGATGCACGGCTCGGTGATCACATGCGGCATGGCGAGGCAGCTCTCCGTCGGGGTCTCGGGCCCGGAATTCCCCCCGGGCCGACCACACTATCGGCCCGCCGCCCGCGGTTCAAGACGGCGCCCTATCCGGATTCAGGCGTAGACCTCCAGGAAGACCCGCCGCGTCGGCCGGACCTCCTTGTGCAGCATCCGTCGCTCCCAGTGGCGGACGTCGCGGAGGTGCTCGGGATCGACCTGCAGGTACTGCTCAAGGGTCTCGCCCTGAAGCTCCAAGGCCAGCGCCTGGAAAATGCCAAGCTCCATGCCCGCGATCCCGCAGACGTAGATCAGGTTCCGATCGCTCATCACCTGCGGCATGATCCGGTCACGGTCGGTTCGCAGCCGGTCCTGCACGTACAGCCGGTCGTGGCCGTCGGCCTGTTTCTCGCGGCTGATGGCGGTGAGGTAGGTGAAGTTCTTGTGCTCGGCCGAGAGCTTGGTGAACAGGTCGTGGTAGAGCAGATCCGTCGCGTAGGGCGCGCCCATGACCAGGGTCACGCGGCTGCCCGGGGCCCGCTTGAGCAGGTCCAGCACCATGCCGCGGAACGGGGCGATCCCGGTTCCGGTGGCGAAGAACAGGTAGTCGTGCTCCGCCGCGTCGGCCGGGATGAGGAACCGCTTGCCGTTGGGGCCGCTCAGGCGGACCTCATCGCCCTCCTGCAGGTCCGCGAGGTAGTTGGAGGCCACACCCAGGAACAGCCGGCCGGTCTCCCAGTGCTCGTCGATCGTCCGCTTGACCGTGGTCGAAACGATCTTGCCCTGCCCGTCTTCTCCCGCGGCGGGTGAGGCCAGCGAATACAGCCGCACCTTGTGGGGCCGGCCATGGGCATCGGCCCCCGGGGCGAGCACGCCGATCGACTGCCCGGGGAGGCAATTCCCGGCCAGCGTGGTGCCCGACACATCGATCTCGATGTGGCGGACGAAGCCGGCCGACTTTCGGCTGGCCGTGCAGATCACGTTCCGCGTGACGCGCCCGACGCACGGCTCCGTGGGCCGGTACAGGTGCATCTTCGCCTCGGGCAGGAGGGGTTCGCCGGGGATGGAGGGCTTGTCCTTCATGGTGCTCCGTGGGTGATCGCCGGTCGTGTGCGAGGCGATGTGAACAACGGGAGTGGGGGGCGTCAGGGCGGTTCTAGGCGCGGTAGTACGACGGCTCGCCGCCGGGTTTCCACTTGATGTTGCAGCCGATGCTCGGCTTCTGCAGAGGGCTCACCGGCCGGCCGCTCAGGACCGCCTCGATGGCGTCGCGCAGGTCCTTGCCGGTGACCGGGATACCGCCGCCCGTGCCCGAGCCGCTGCGGCCCGCGGGGCGGCTATCGTCGAGTTGTCCCCGGTACACCAGCCGGCGGGACCCGTCGAAAAGAAAGAAATCGGGGGTGCAGGCCGCCCGGTAGGCCTTGGCAACGTTCTGCGTCTCGTCGAAGAGATACGGGAAGGTGTACCCGGCCTCGTGGGCCTCCGCGGCCATTTTGTCCGGCGCGTCATCCGGATACGCCAGGGTGTCGTTGGAGTTGATCCCGACGACGCCGATGCGCCCGCCGTAGTCGCGCCCCAGACGCGCCAGCTCGGCCCGGATGTGCTTCACGTATGGGCAGTGGTTGCAGATGAACATCACCAGCAGGGCGGGCCGGCCGGCGAACGACGCCATCGAGACCTCCCGCCCGCTCACCGCGTCGGGAAGGGTGAAGTGGGGGGCGGGCGAGCCGAGATCGAGCATCTGCGACGGTGTGGCGGCCATGGCCTGCTCCGAGGACCCCTTCCGGATTCCTACCTTCCCCCGCTCCGGCAACCCACCGGAAGCCCGATCGTACCCCACGGCCCATAACTATCCACCTCCTGTGCACCGGGTGGGCTGTGGATCGTCGAAGTTGTTGCGGCCAGCGTCCGATATCCCTACGGTGCCGGCGTTGGCACGGAACGCCAACGTCCCACGCGCCGGCCCGCTCGGCGAGGCCCGGCCCAGGTCAAGGAGACGACCGCCATGGCGCACGCGCACCACCAGGCCTCCACCGCGGCCGAGCCCAAGCCTCGCCGCCGGACGGCCGATCCGGGCATCCTCGGCAACATCCGCACCCTGATCCTGCGGCAGCTCGACACCACCGAGCGGCTGCTGATCATCCTGTGGTACGTCGAGAAGATGAGCCGCGCGGAGATCGCCAAGACGCTGAACATGACGGCGGCTCAGGTCGAGAAGTTCCACGCCGCGGTCCTCGGCAAGCTGCGTGCGGGGGCGGCCACCGCCGCGGCCTGAACGCGCCTTCGGGCGGCCCACGGGGCTTGGGCGCTATCCCCGCTTCGGGGACAGCGCATGGGCCACCACCCGTTCCATCTCCTTGGCGGTCGCCATCTCTTCGACCACCACGCCGGACGCGCCCATGGTCGCGGCCAGAACACCCTGAGAGACGAAGTTCGTCCGTGCGACGATGAGGATCGTCGGGTTCATCTGCCGCGCCGTCTGGCATGCGCGGAGAACCGACGACTCGTCGGGCACCGTGAGGATGAGCGCATCGGCCCAGTGGATGCCCACGGCCTCGAGGATCTCGGGCGAGCTGATGTCGCCGAAGATGATCCGCCGGCCGAGAGCGGCCTGCGTCCGCACGGTGGCGGCGTTGAGCTCCACGATCGTCGTGTCGATGCCCATCGCCCGGAGCTCGTCGTTCACCGCCCGCCCGACGAGCCCGAACCCGGCGATGATCGCGTGCTTCCGGCCCGCGGCCCGCGAAGCCTGCGTGCTCTCGGGGTCGATGGGCCCGTCGTTGCGGGGTTCCGCCGGCCCGGTCACGGGCGAGGGACGGCGCGGCCCGATCCACCTCGGCGGCGGGATCGGCGGCAGGCGCAGGGCCACACGCTCGGCCAGGCCGATGAGCGTGGGTGTCGCCATGAGCGAGAGCACGATGACGGCGATGCACAGCCCGACGGTGTCGGGGCCCAGAAGCTCGTGCGGCTTGCTCTGGGCCGCGAACAGCATCACCACCGAGAACTCGCCGGCCTGCGCGAGCGCCACCCCCACCCGGACGGCCACGTTGCCGGTGCTCCCGGTGATCCAGCACACGGCTCCGAGGATCACAGCCTTCACCACCAGCATCACCGCCGTCGCGGCGACGACAGTTGGCAGATTGTTCCACAGGGCGGCGAGCGTGAGGGTCATCCCGATCGCCGTGAAGAAGATCGCCCCGAACACGTCGCGGATGGCCCCTACCTGCCCGCCCAGGTGGTGCCGGAAGGGCGTGACGGAGAGCACGAATCCCGCGAGGAACGCGCCCAGGGCCACGTTCAGGCCCAGGTACTGAGTCAGGGCCGCCGCGCTGAGCGCCGTGGCCGCGGCGATCACCGTGAGCACCTCGGCCCCGCTCCGGAGCTTCCCGGCCTCGTGCAGCAGGCGAGGCAGCACGAACCTCCCGACCAGCAGGATCAGCGTCACGCCCATCATGGCCAGGAGGGCGTTGAGAGCCATATTCCCGGCGATCGCCCAGCCCGACGCCCCGGCGCCCTCCGGCATCGGCCCCACCGCCTTGCCCGCCCAGCGGTCGAGCGGCGGAAGGAGCAGGAGCATCACGATCGCGAGGAAGTCCTGGAAGATCAGCACGCCGGTGGTCAGACGACCGTCGGGGCGGTTCAGCGACCGCTGCTCCTGCAGCACGCGGAGCACGACCACGGTCGAAGAGATGCTCATCGCCATCGCGATGACCATCCCCGCCGGTGCCGACACCCCCAGCAGCAGCGTGCACGGCCACAGCGCCGCGACGCAGAGCACCGAGCCCACGACCGTCACCAGCAGGATCTGCCTGAGGCTGCGGGCGAGCACCGCGAGGTCGAGATGCAGGCCGATCCCGAACAGCAGCAGGATGATCGCCAGATTGCTGACGGCCTCGACCGAGTCGGGATCGCGCACCAGACCCAGAGCCCCGGGCCCCAGCAGCGCTCCCGCGATGAGGTACGCGGGGACCGTCGCCAGCCGGATCCGGCTGGCCAGCACGGCGATCAGCCCCGCTGCGAAGAGGATCAGCAGGAGATCGACCATGACGCGTGGCACCGAGGCGTTCGCGTCGGTAGCCAGCGTGAGCATCAGCGAGATCGGCATTGCGCCGATGGTACGGCCCTAGGCGGCCGCGTGAGCGGCGAGGGCCGACGGCTTGAGCTCAGCCGCCATCCCGCGGGGAGGCTCGGGCGGCAGCGCCGATCGCCCGATCGGCAGCCGCTCGTACAGCCGGTGGATGATCATCCCGGGCGGCAGGGCCCGCAGGCAGCGTTCGTGCAGGGCCGCCTCGTGAAGATCGTCGGCGATCAGCACCGTGTCGGCCGCGAGCGGCAGGCTCGGGTCGCTCAGATCGAGCAGGGGCCGGCCGAGGAACGACGACCCTGGGAGCGGCGCCGACGGGTGCCGGACGACCGCCGCGACCGGGAACGCCGCCATCTCGTGAACGTGGCCCAGAAGCCAGTCGAGGTGGTCGGGCCGCGCGAGCACCGCCAGCCGCGTGTGGCCGGCCAGCACCATCCGGTCGTACAGGCGGTCGAGGCGCTCGGCGATCAGGGCATTGAGCACGAGGGCGGGTTCAAGGTCGAGGGCGGCGTGTCGGGCCATGCGGCGTTACTCCGTGTGACGGTCGCCTGACGCGAAGCGCGTGCCGCGCAATCCCGGCGCACGCTGGGGTATTGCGAGCACCCGCACCTTCCCCGTACACTCCGAATCACTGGACCCCTCGAGGACCTCTCCGTTGAGCAGCCCTTCCATGACCGTTGCGGTGACCGGAGCCACCGGATTCGTCGGCCGTTACACCGTCCGGGCGTTGGCCGATCGGGGCGTCCGCGTCCGGGCGCTGGTCAGAGATCGTGAGAAGGCTCGCCGCACGCTCGGCCCCGCGATGGACGAGGGACGGGTCGACCTCATCGTCGGTGAGGTTTTCAACCGGTCGGCGACCGCCGAGCTCTGCCGCGGCTGCTCGGGCGTGGTCCACACCATCGGCATCAGGAAAGAAGGCGACGGCGGGTCGACCTACGCCCGAATGCACCAGCTGGCCACCCAGATCATGCTCGAGAGCGCAATCTCGGCGGGTGCGGCGCGGTTTGTGCACGTCTCGGCGCTCGGCGTGCGGGCCAACGCCCCGACCGCCTACCACCGCTCCAAGTACGAGGCTGAGCTGCTCGTCCGCCGCAGCGGGATCGCTTGGACCATCCTCCGACCCAGCCTGATCCACGGTCCCGACGGCGAACTCATGCAGATGATCAAGGCCTGGGTGCTCGGGCGGGCGCAGCCGTGGTTCTTCATCCCCTATTTCACCAGGGTCGAGAAGCCCGCGGGCTTCGGCCCGCCGCGGCTGGTCTCCGCGCTGGTGCAGCCTGTGGCGGTCGAGGACGTCGCCGCCGCGGCCGCCGAGAGCCTGGCCCGGCCCGACGCCGCGGGCGAGGTGTTCACGCTCGTCGGGCCCGAGCGCCTCGACTGGCCCACCATGCTCGCGGCGGTGCGGGATGCCCTGCCGCTCGGCGACCCGTCCACCCGAATCCGCGGCGTGCCGGGCCCTCTGGCGGCGATCCTCGCCCGGGTGGCCGGAGCGCTCGGGCTGGGCAACGCCATCCCCTTCGGCCCATCCGAGCCCGTTATGGCCACCGAGGACTCAACCGGTTCACCCGACAAGGCCGGCGCGTTCCTCGGACTGATCCCGCGTCCGTTCACCCCGACCATGCGTGCGTACGCCGCCCGGATCTAGGCCGGCGCGTGGGACGGGTCCGGGGGCTGAGGCGGTGGAAGAGGCCCACCTTCCCGCCGGAGGAGTCGCCCGATGAAGAAGGAAACCCTTCTCACCGTCCTGATCCTCGCCGGGCTGGTGCTCGGCGTGCTCTTCGGCCAGTACCTGCTCTTCGACCCGGCCGCGACCGCCGAGGCCCAGCAGCAGATCGCCCGCCCCTACCAGACGGCCGGCAACTTCCTGTTCATCCGTCCGCTGCAGATGCTCATCATCCCGCTGGTGTTCGTCGCCGTGGTGTCGGGGGTGTGCGCGATCGGCAACCCCTCGAAGCTGGGTCTGGTGGGCGGGGCCACGCTCACCTACTACCTGGCCACCACGCTGATCGCCGTGGTGCTGGGACTGGTGCTCGTGAACGTCATCAAGCCCGGCGCGGCGGTCTCGCAGGATGACTTCTCGAAGCTTCAGATGGCCGGCCGCGGCGACTTCGAGGCCAAGGGCGGCGTCAGCGAGAAGCTGACCGGCAGGCCCGAGGATGTCGGCGGCTCGTTCCTGAACCTGCTCGAGTCGTTTGTCCCGAACAACCCGCTCCGATCGGCGGTCAACGGTGACATTCTCGCCGTGGTGATGTTCGCCATTTTCATCGGGCTCGCGCTGGTGCTGACAGGCCCGCCGGCGAAGCCGGTGATCGAGGTGATCGACGGGCTCTTCGCCGCGCTCATCAAGATCGTGATGTGGATCATCTGGCTGGCCCCGATCGGGGTGTTCCTGCTGGTGGCCGCCAAGGTGGGCGAGAAGGGCCTGGCCAAGCTCATCGGCCCGCTGGCTCTGTACATGCTGGCGGTGCTCGCCGGTCTGGCGATCCACCTGTTTGTGATCCTGCCGGTGATCCTCGCCGTGCTGGGCCGCTGCAACCCCTACCGGTTTCTGTGGGATCTTCGGAAGGTGATTCTGACGGCGTTCAGCACGGCCAGTTCGAACGCCACCCTGCCCGTGACGATCGAGGAGTGCCAGACCGTCGGCCGGTGCTCGCGACGCGCCACGTCGTTCGTCGTGCCTCTAGGCTCAACCGTGAACATGAACGGCACCGCCCTCTACGAGGCGGTCGCCGTCAGCTTCCTCTTCCAGCTCTTTGCGCAGACCAACCCCCAGTTCCATCTCACGCTCTCGCAGCAGCTGGTGATCCTGGTCACCGCCACGCTCGCGGCGATCGGCGCCGCGGGCATCCCGGCGGCCGGGCTGGTGACGATGGCGATCGTCATCGGCGCGGTGAACACCAGCCTTAAGGCGCTCCACGGGCCCGACGCCGCGCAACTTCCCCTTTGGACCATCGGCATCATCGTCGGCGTCGACCGCGTCCTCGACATGTGCCGCACGGTCGTGAATGTGATGGGCGATGCCATCGGCGCCCGGATCATCACGCGGATCGCCCCCGACTGAACCACGCGGCCCAGATCGAGAGCGACAGAAGCAGGAACAGCCGCTGCCCGTGGTCGCGCCGCCGGGGCGCCCCCGGGCCGAACGGCGGACGGGCGCCGCCGGCCGCGAAGTGCTCGTCGGCCATCCGGCGCGCGGCCGGCACATCGATCTCCAGCGCACGGTGAAGCGGCCCGAATGGCTCCCCCGAGGCCAGCCCGTCGAGCAGCCGCGTTCCGAGCCCGCCCACATCGTTCCTCAGCCAGTCCCCGATCGGCACCGCGAAGCCCTGCTTGGGCCGGCAGGCGATCTGCGCCCCCAGCCGCCGGCGGGCGATCTCGCGCAGCAGCGCCTTCGTACGGCCCCGCGGCATGTGCTCCCGGACGCCCACCGACTGCGCTACCGACCACACCTCGGGCGCAAGAAATGGCGCCCGCACCTCGATCGGCACGGCCATCGACGCGGCGTCGGTCTTCCGCAGGATGTCCCCGGGCAGGTAGTGATCGCAGTCCAGCCACCGCGCGGCGGCCCGGGCGCCGCTCCCTGGGGCAGCCTCACGCTCCAAGCGATGCGGACGCTCGCGGCCGATCCGCACCATCCGCCGCAGGTCCGCCGAAGGGAATACCGCCAGAAGATCGGTGTAGCCTTCGCCCCGGGCGGCGGCGATCATGCGGGCCCGGCGCTCGCTCTTCGAGAGCGGGTCCGATCGATCGAGCCCGCCCGTGGGCAGCAGGGCCAGCCCGGGCCACAGCCACCGCAGCAACAGTGCCGCCCGGTATCGCTCGTAGCCGTAGAACAGTTCGTCCCCACCATCGCCCGACAGGGCCACGCCGACCTCATCCGTGGCCGCCCGGCAGAGCCAGTATGTGGGCAGGATCGACGAATCGCCGAACGGGAGGCCGAGCGTGCCGATCAGCCGCTCCAGGTCGTCCGCGGCGTGCGAGGGGTCGGCGTCGGCCGTGACGTGCCGCGAGCCGATCTTCGCCGCCACCTCCGAGGCGAAGGGCGACTCATCGAGCCGGCGATCGGCCATCCTCAGGCAGATGGTGGTCAATCCCCGATCGCCCTCGGCCGCCATCGCCGCCACCAGCGACGAGTCAATCCCGCCCGACAGGAACACCCCCACCGGCACGTCAGCGGTCAGACGCTCGCGAACCGATGCGAGGAGCGCATTCTCGATCCGCTCCACCGCCCCTTCGGCCCCGCCCCTCGGCGACAGGTCATGATCGCGTCGCAGCGCGACGATCGCGAGATACAGCAGGATCACCGGCAGCAGCACCGCCCCGCAGGCGAGGCCGACCACAAGCCAGAACCGATCGACCAGCGTCCGGGGGGGCTTCGCTGAGGCATCCTCGCAGAGCACCAGCAGTTCATCGTCGGTGCCGCGATCGACCTGACGGATCGACGACCAGGGCGTCCGCGTGCGGTCGTGGCCGAATGCCATCCACCGGAGCACGCCC
Organism: Phycisphaerales bacterium; assembly: GCA_016742075.1. Classification (GTDB taxonomy): domain Bacteria; phylum Planctomycetota; class Phycisphaerae; order Phycisphaerales; family UBA1924; genus JACVCL01. Next base: position 14,275 of record JACVCL010000010.1, on the reverse strand, counting down.
GGCCGGTCGAGGTTCGCCGGCTCGTCGAGGTCGATGGGGCAGCCCGCCCTGGCCGCCGCGACGATCGCGCCCGCGGAACTGGCGAAAACGAAGACCCTCCGGTCCGCCGAAGCCGCCACGTACAGCGGCTTCTCGCCGAACCGGTCGCGGGCCAGCACCAGGCGGGCCTCGGCCCGATCCCAGAGGGCCAGGGCGTACATCCCGTGCAGCTCGTCCGTCCACGACTCCCCGTCGCGGTCAACGTCGTCCTCGGGCTTCCGCCGCGTCGAGACCTTGTGCGAGGCGTACGCGTGCAGGATGACTTCCGTGTCCGAGTGGTCCGAGCGGAAGGGTGGACGGCCGCTCAGGTCCTCGGACCATCGCGCCCGCAACCGGGCGTGGTTGTAGATGCAGCCGTTGAACACCACGGCGAGCAGATTCGGGTCGCGGCCATCCCGCGCCAGCATCATGGGCTGCCCGCCGCCCTCGTGGTCGACGATGCTCAGGCGACGGTGGACCAGGGCGACAGACACCAAAGCCCCGTCGGCACGGGCCGCGACGTCCGAGAAAACGCCGGACCCGTCCGGCCCTCGGTGGGCGATGGTCTGATCGAGGGCCGCGAGCCAGGGGTCGGGGATCGGCGCCGGATCTGAGACCGGAGCCGGCGCGACCCTCAGAATTCCGGCGATTCCGCACATGGCTTGGGGCTCTGGGCAATTCAGATAAGCGCTTGCGATGACAATTCCGGCGGGATCATCGGAAAAGTAGCGATTTGATGCGTCGCGTGTGCGCTTGACGCTTGCCTCGGGCCTGTTCGCGGGTATTCTTTCGTCGCCTAATCAGGGAAGGCAGTCGGGCTTAACGGCCCATCCACACGTCACAGGTGTCCGGCAGAGTCTCTTTTTCACGGAGATTGTCTCATGCGCTCCTCATTGTCTGTTGGGCCGCGCGCGCTCGTCGCCGCGGCGGTTATGGCCGCCTCCATGTTCTGCGCCTCGGCTGCGTCGGCCGCGCCCATCACGGGCAGCCTGATGACCAGCACCGGTGTCACTGCGGGCGGTCTCTGGGCCACTCAGGGCTTCAAGATCGCCTGGTCGATCGACCAGGTGAACGCCGGCACGTGGCGGTACACGTACACCCTTACGAATCAGACGGGTGTCGTGCTCACCCCGCAGAGCAGCCACATCATTCTGCAGACCTCGAGCAATTTCACCAGCGCCAACCTGCTCACGAACCCCGACGGCAACGGCACGCTCGACTCGATCGGTACCTTCAGCCCCAGCGATCCCGGCAACAGCAACCCGAACCTGCCGGGCAACATCTTCGGGATGAAGGTCACCACCGCCGGCACGACGACGATCACCTTCAGCTTCGACTCCAACCGCCAGCCGATGTGGGGCGATTTCTACTCCAAGGGCGGCAACGCCGGCACCGCCTGGAACAAGGACTTCGGCGTCACCGTCGCCAACCCCAATGACTACCTGAACCCGGCGAGGAATCAGGCCGGCGGGCTGATCCAGAAGATCCTCGTGCCCGACACCCTGGTGCCCACCCCCGGCGCCTTCGGGCTGGCCGGCGTCGCCGGCGTGCTCGCTGTCTCGCGTCGCCGCCGCTGATCAGCGGCCAACCGGCACAGGCTCCATCCTCAGTAACGTCCTGCGGGCCCGGATGGCGGAATCCGGGCCCGCGTACTTTTGGCGCGATGACCCCAGCGGCCACGATGGAATCCGGCCGAGCGGCAATCCCTCGCCGCCACCACCGTTCGGCCCGCATGACACTCCTTCGCTCCGTGCGTGCGGTGGTGCTGTGCGCCGTCTTCGTCGCCCGGCCCTCGGCCGCTGGCGAGCCCGGCGGCCCGCCCCAGGCACCCCCAGTCCCGGCCCCCGCGGCGGCCGATCCGCGCGCCCAGCGTTGGGTCACGCCGGCCGTGCACGCGAAGAACGTGTCGTTCCACACGTTCCTCAGCCCCGCGGCGGGCGCCGAGGTGAGCTACCACCTCTACACCCCGGGCCTCTACGCGCGGGCGCCGGATCGGCGGTGCCCCGTTGTGTACTGGCTTCACGGCTCGGGCGGCGGCCTGCCCGGGATCCCCCGTCTGGCGGGCCAGTTCGACGCCGCCATCGAATCGGGCCGTGCACCGCCTTTTTTGGTGGTCTTTGTGAACGGTCTGACCGACGGGATGTACGTCGATTGGAAAGACGGCTCGACACCCCTCGAAATGGTGATCGTTCGCGATCTCGTTGGGCACATCGACGGCACCCTCCGAACGATCGCCACGCGGAAAGGCCGGATGCTGGAGGGCTTCAGCATGGGCGGTTACGGCGCCGCCAGGCTCGGCTTCAAGCACCCCGACCTGTTCGGCGCGGTCTCGATGCTGGGCGCAGGCCCGCTCCAGCCGGACTTTGACCGTGCCCCTCGTGCAGGCCCCCGCCAGCGGGAGGAGATCTTCCGCCGGGTGTACGGGGGCGACATGGAGTTCTTTCGGGCGGTCAGTCCGTGGCGGCTGGCGGAGCAGAACGCCGAGAAGGTCACCGGCAGCGTCCTGATCCGAATGGCCGTGGGCGATCGTGATGAGACCTTCGCCGTCAACCGCGAGTTCCATGAGCGACTGGAGAGTCTGAAGATCCCGCACCAGTGGCGGGTGATTCCGGGCGTGGGGCACGACACGCTGGCCGTGCTCGACGGCTTGGGCGATGACCGCTGGGCCTTCTACTCGGCCGCATTCGGCCCGCCCCCGCCGCCCGCGGCGGCCCGGGGAGAGGAGCGTGAGTTCGTCCTCACGCTCAGGGTCGGCGATCGCGACCGGAGGGCGATCGTGGTGAATGCCCCGCGGCCCGGCGAGAGCATCCGTCCGGCGGTGCTTGCGCTGCATGGCGGCATGGGCAGTGCCAATCAGATGCGGTCGAACTCAGGCTTCGACGGCCTCGCCCGTGCGGAAGGCTTCTGCGTGGTTTACCCGGAGGGCACCGACTTCGGCGAAGGCCGGCACGCCTGGAACACCGGCCATCTCCTCCGGCGGCAGGTGCAGGAGGCCGACGACATCGCCTATCTCGACGCCCTGATCGACACGTTGATCCGCGACCACGGCGCCGACCCGGCCCGCATCTGCATGACCGGCGGCTCGAACGGCGGGATGATGACGCTGGTCTACGGCGTGGCCCGCGCCGAAAGGCTGGCGGCGATCGCGCCCGTGGTCGCCGCGATGTTCACCTTTGACCGGCGCCCGGCGGCGCCCCTGCCGATCCTGCTCATCAACGGCGCCCGCGACAACGAAGTGCCGATCGAGGGCGGCATGAGCCGCAACCCGCTGGTGAGCCGCGCCCAATCCACGCCTTACCAACCGCTCAAAGACACGGTGTCGTTCTGGGTGGGTGTCAACGGCTCCAAGCCGGATCCGCTCGTAAGCGTGTCGGGCACCGTGACCACCACGACGTTCGACGCCGGCCCCGGTGGTGCGGCCACGGTGTCGATCGTTGACAGCGAGGGCGGGCACGGCTGGCCCGGCGCGCGAGCCCGGCGCGGCGTCAACCGGCCTATCGCCACGTTCAACGGGGCGGATAGGGTGTGGGAGTTCTTCAAGGACGCGCGCAGAGCCAGACCGGCGACAAGCCCCGCTCACGGCGGTTGAACGCGAGTGAAGAGGTCACGCGGAGCATGCCCAAGCCTGAGGGTCAGTGGCCGACCTTGCAGCTCCCGCCGCCGCGCTTCTCCCAGTACCGCTGGTGATACTCCTCGGCCGGGTAGAACACTTCGAGCTTCACGATCTCGGTGGCGATGGGCTTCTTGAACTGCTTCTGCCAGCGCTCCTTCGAGGCCTTGGCGGACTTCTGCTGGGCGTCGTTGGTCGTGAAGATGGCGGTGCGATACTGCGTGCCCACGTCGGGCCCCTGGCGATCGATCTGCGTCGGATCGTGCATCTGCCAGAAGAGGTCGAGGATCTCGTCGTAGGTGATCACCTTGGGATCGAAGACAATCTGCAGGGCCTCGGCGTGGCCGGTGGTGTCGGTGCACACGTCCTTGTACGTCGGATTCTTCGTGTTGCCGCCCGTGTAGCCCACCTCGGTGTCGATCACGCCCTTGACCTTCCGGAACTCCTCTTCGGGGCTCCAGAAGCACCCGAGGGCCAGCGTGGCCACCTCGGCCCCGGGGGTCTTCACGATCTCGCTCCAGTCCCTCTTCGGCGTCGTCGGATTCACGGCGGATGGTTCCTTAGCCTTGGTGTCGGCGGGTGCTGCGGGGGCCGGGGCCGACGGCGCGGCGGGCACCGACGCCGAGGGCTGCGCGGGCGACGGGGGCGAAGCTCCCGCCCGCTCACAGCCCACCAGCACGAGCACCGCGACCATCAGGGTCGCCGACCACAGAACTTGTCGCATCATGGTGCTTCTCCGAGCCCCCATCCCAAGGATTCGCCGCGGCTTCCGCGGTTGGATGCCGCCGCGGAACCGCGGTTTCGCGGCCGCCGGAGCCCGAGACCGGTCACCCGCCGGCGGGCTGCCGGAAGGACCCGGGAAACGGCCGGCCGGTACACCGATCGGGGTGGGGGGCCGACGAAGAGGGAAAGCGTCCGCGGGAGGACTCGAACCTCCAACCTTCGGCTTCGGAGACCGACGCTCTATCCAATTGAGCTACGCGGACAACGCGGCATCCCGGGTCAACCCGGGCGGGCCCGAGAACCACCAATGCTACGATCCGCCCCGCCGCCTTTCAAACCGCCTCGGCCCGGCCCGCCCCACGGACGCCCAATGCCCCGCACGGACGCCCCTCTGCAACCTCGCACCCCGAGGCACGACGCCTTCTCGGAAGCCCCCAACGCCGCCGGAGACGACCGGTCGCTTCTCACACCGCTGCCGGTGGTGCTGTCCCTGACCGCGGTCAACAACCTTGGCGCCGGCACCGCCCTGATGCTGGTGTACTTCCTGACGCGCCAGTCGTTCGGGTTCACCGCCGAGCAGAACCTCTTCCTCGCCCTGCTCCAGGGGGTGACCTACATCGCTGGGGCCCTGACGGCGGGACCGGTGATCCGGCGTCTGGCGGGCCCGGGGAAACCCCTGTCGATGCGCGGCCTGCTCGCGGTGCTGATGGCCGCGCTGGCGGGCCTGTGCGCGCTGCCCTGGGCGGTGAGGCAGCCGTGGACGATGTGGGTGCTGGTGGGCATGTCCTCGGCCCTGACAGGATGGCTGTGGCCGGTGATCGAGAGCTATCTGGCCAGCGGGCGGACCGACGCCGAGCTCCGGAGGGCCGCGGGAGGCTTCAACCTGTCGTGGGCCGGCACGCAGGTGCTGGTGCTGTGGATGACCGCGCCCTTCAAGGAGCATCACCCGCTGGAGGTGATCGCGGTGATGGGCGTGTCTCACCTGGCGGGCCTGGCGCTGCTGCTGCGGATGCCGCGCGACCCCGCCGACCACCACGAGCACGTGCCGCACATGCCGGTGGACGAGGTCTCCCGGTACCGCCGGCTGCTGCACTGCTCGCGGATGCTTCTGGTCCTCAGTTACGCGGTCTTCGCCTCGATCAACCCGCTGCTGGACGGCATCGCCAAGCGTCTGCTGGGGGCCGGCCATGACGCCGCGGGCTGGACGCTGCACCTGATCACGATCGTCGCCTCGACGTGGCTGTTTTCACGCGTGGCGATGTTCTCGGTCATGCAGCGGTACCACTGGTGGCAGGGGCGGAGGACGACGCTGGTGTGGTCGAGCTGCCTGCTGGTCGGCGGGTTCGCCCTGAGCATGCTGGCCGCGCACGTGGCGGTGCTGGTCGTGGGGCTGGCGCTGTTCGGCCTCGGCATGGGCTCGGTGTACGCTGCGGCCTTCTATTACGCGATGGAGGTCGGCTCGGCTGGCGTGGACGCGGGCGGGAAGCACGAGGCGCTCATCGGCCTCGGCTACATGGCGGGCCCGATCTCGGGGCTCCTGGCGGGCGTCGCGGTCTCGCGGGGCTGGTTGCGGCCGGACCAGTTGTCGCTGGGCACGTTCGTGGGCGTCGCGTTGCTTCTGGCCGTCGGGCTCGCGGCGATCGCACGGGCTGCCCGTCGCCCGATCGCCTGATGAGGCCTCCAATCCGGACTGGGCCGGAAAAAACAACCCCAGACTTGCGTGGCCGCAAGTCCGGGGCGTTGAGTAAGAGGGAAGCCACAGTTGGGGCGCCGGAGGAGGCAAGGCCTCCCGCGGCACACGGACGAACACAGCCGGCTGAAGACCGGCAACGCGTTGTGAGGACCGCCAGAGTGCGCGGATCCCTTTTCCGACCTCAGAATACCCTGAGGTTGCGGGTCGGGCAAGGCGGATGATCACCTAAACCCTTCCAGCACACCACTCTTCGCACAGTGCCCGCATCGGTTCCGATGACCCCGGGACAGTTTCTGGTCGTGCCGGAGGACTTGACCGGGGAATTACCCTTGAATCGCGGGGCCCTCGCCTGCCACGAACGTTTTTATCGGCCGGAGGCCCCGGTCCCGACGGCCTGGCGCCCCTCGGCGGAGAGCGGAGAACGGCCCGCCGCGACGGCGCTGCGCCCTCCGGAAGCCACCAATCGCTCGATGAACGCGCGGTATTCGGACGCGATCTCGGAGGTCGGATCCCCGAAGTAGGCATCAAAGACCGCCGGCCCGACCCTGGTCGACAGGGCGTTGGCGGCACCGCGGGCACCCACCCGGGCGGTGAGGGCGTCGCGCACCTTGCCCTCCGAGGCGTCGCGCAGCAGGCGCTGGAGCTCGACGCGGTGACGGCCGTCGGCGCCTTCGGCGAGGAAGTGGGCGAGCGCCCAGACCTGGGCGTAGTAGGTCAGCAGCTGCTGATCGCCCACGGCTTGGATAAGCCCCGCGGGCTGGGACTGGAGCAGCTCGTCGAGCGGCATGACCTTGCCGCCAGCGTGGGCCTTGCGGAGCTGATCGAATCGCTCGAGGTTCGCCCACGGGCGGAAGGTGGGGGCGGAGCCGCTCCAGCGGTGCCCTTCCATGTACGTGGCCAGTCCCTCTTCGAGCCAGATCGGAAGAGGGTCGCGGAAGGTGCGCTGCGTGTACTGGTGCCAGCCCTCGTGCGCGGCGATCGCCAGCGTGTCGAAGAGGCCCAGGTCGTAGTAGACGCCGATGCCCCGCGACGCGAACCCGCCCCGCTGGATCTTCGTGAGCGTCTCGGCCTGCTCGCCCATGAGCGCCTTGGTGAGCGTGGCCCACTGGCCGCGGTTGTCCATCAGATAGGTGTCGAGCTTGATCTCGGGCGAGGGCAGATCCACGATGGCGGTGCGGTAGTGGGAGAGCGCGTACTCAAGGAAGTCCGACAACCGAGAGACGATGACGGGGTTCTTCTCGGTGGTGAACAGGCGGTAGTGCTCGGTGCGGATCACCTGACCCTTGACGCCGCCGAAGGACCAGTTCTCCCGCTCGATCACGCCCGGTCGGGGCGAGGCGTCGCCGGCGGGCCGATCGGCGGGGGCGGACGCGTCCTCGGTGAGGGCGCGATTGGGCATGGAGCAGCCCGCGAGGGCCACCGCGGCCCCGCAGGCGAAGGCCAGGCGCAGCGATCGGCGTCCGTGCGTCATCGGGTGGTCAACTCCTCGAGCCGCCGGCGGGCGGCGTCGCGTTCGGCCCGCTTCTGGGCGAGCTGCTGCTGCGATTCCTGCACCAGCTTCGCCGGCGCCTTCTGCGCGTACCCGGGGCTCGAGAGGCGTTTCTCGAGGGCCGCGATGTCATTATCGAGCTTTGTCAGGGTTTGCTTGAGAAGCTCAGACGCCCCCGCGGCGTCGGCGGCGTCTTCCAGGTCCGTCAGCAGGTATTCGCGTCCGTCGAGCGTGAGCGGTGTCGCGGCGGTTGCGGGCGGCGTCGCGACGATGCCGCCGAGGCCGGCCATGGTCTCGACCATCCCGCCTGCGAGTTTGGCAAGGGTCAGGAAGGCGGCGTCGGCGTGGAGGGTCGGCCGTCGGCGGCTGTCGATGTTCCTTGAGGCCCGGATCGCCCGGACCCCCTCGACGACTGAGCGCAGGCGCTCGAAGTCGGCCTCGGCGGCTTCGTCGCGGAGCGACGCCGCGGCGCCGGGCCACGCGGCCCGGGCCAGCGTGGCCGATGGCGGGAGGTCGAGCCCCCGGACCGGCACGGTCTTCACCGCCGAGACTTCCTCCCAGAGCGTCTCGGTGATGAACGGCGCCACCGGGTGCAGGATGCGCAGGATCGCGTCGAGCACCGCCCGCAGCACCGCGCGCTGGTCGGGCGAATGCTTCACGGTGGGCTTGATGGCTTCGAGGTACCAGTCGCAGAAGTCGCGCCACAGGACGTCGTAGAGCACGCCGGCGTAGACGCTGAACTCATACTCGCGGATGGCCCGCTCGGCCGAGATCGCTGCCGACGCCACGCGGGAGAGCATCCATCGGTCGGCCAGCGAGAGCCCGGCGGAGTTCACGGCCTGGGTGCGGGCCGCGTCGCCCGCGGCCTCAGGGCCCGTGAGATTCAGGAGCGCGAACCGCGCGGCGTTCCAGAGCTTGGTGCAGAAGTTGCGGCCCTCGTCGAACCGCGGGGAGGTGTTCAGGCCCGTTTCAGCGTCTTTCTGCACCGGCATCCGGACGTCCTGCGTCTGCGTGGTCATCTTCGCCAGCACGAAGCGCATGGCGTCGGAGCCGTGCGAGCGGATGATGTCGAGCGGGTCGACGCCGTTGCCGGCGCTCTTGCTCATCCGCTGGCCGTTGCCGTCTTGCACCACGGCGTGAATGAACACGTCGGTGAACGGCAGCCGCCCGTCGCGGAAATAGCGGTTGAACATGACCATGCGGCTCACCCAGAGCGTGATGATCTCGCGGGCGGTGCTGAGCACCGTGGTCGGGTTGTACGCCTCCAGCAGTCCCGCGGTGGCGGGGAACGCGGCGGGATTGGGCCAGCCCATCGTCGAGAGGGGCCAGAGGGCCGAGGAGAACCAGGTGTCGAGGACGTCCTCGTCGTGCCGGAAGCCGCGGGCCTCGAGCGCCCGGACCGCGTCGGCATCGGCGCCGTCGGGGTCGCGGAGGCAGACGAAGACGTCGCGGCCTGCGGAGGCCGATGGCCCCGAAGACTCAACGGGCCCGGCGGCGTCGGGACCGCCGAACACCCGTACGCAGGCGTTCGCGGGCGATGAACGGAGGCCGAGGAGCCCCGCGATTGCGTCGGGGCCGGTTCCGCCCGTCACCGCCGCAAGGAGGTCCGCATCGTGGGCCGGGGTCAGGCGGCGGCTCCACACCGGGATGCGGTGCCCCCACCAGAGCTGGCGCGAGATGCACCAGTCGCGGAGGTTCTCGTGCCAGGTCTCGAACGTCCTGGCGTAGCGCGCGGGGAAGAAGCGCAGCCGGCCGTCGTGCTCGCGGGGCGGCCCATCCTGCGCGGTGCGGGTGGTCCGCTGCTCGGGGGCCATGGCCCGCAGCGCCGCGCCGCGGAGACGGTCGTCGGTGACCTTGCAGAACCACTGGTCGGAGAGGTAGGGCTCGATGACCGCCTTGGAGCGATCGGAGTGGGGCACGGTGTGGCGGTAGGGCTTGGCGGCGGCGAAGAGCGGGGCCGCGCCGGCGTCGCCGCCGACCGTGTGGGCCTTGAACTCGGCGACCACGCGCTTGCGGGCCTCTTCCCGCGAGAGGCCCACGAAGCGCCGGGCGTCGCCGACATCGCTCCAGCCGTAACGGTCGGAGATGGTGGCGTCCGGGGCCATCACGTTGACGATGGGAAGGTTGTGCCGCCGGCCGAGCTCGTAGTCGTTGGCGTCGTGCCCGGGGGTCACCTTCAGGAAGCCCGTGGCGAACGCGGCCTTGGGGTCGCCGGCCTCTTCCTCGGTGGTCGCGAGGGCCTTGGGGAGCACGACGTACCCGTCTTCCACGATCGGGATGACGCGGCCAACCAGCGGGAGGCGCACCGCCAGAGCGCGGAGCGCCGGGGCACGCGGGTCGCGTGGGTTCACGCCCACCGCGGTGTCGCCGAGATACGTCTCGGGGCGCGTGGTGGCGACGGTCACCCAAGCCTGGCGGTCGTCGGATCGGGCGCCGGGGTCGCCGTCGAGCAGCTCTTCGGGGAGATCGGCGGGCCAGCCGCGCGAACGCAGCTCGGACCATGTCGCCGGTGCGCCCGACCGGTGAACGAGCGGGTAGCGGAGAAAATAGAACTGCCCGTCGATCTCGGCGTCGTAGCACTCGTCGTCGGCCACGGCGGTCTGGAGCACGGGGTCCCAGTTCACGAGGCGCTTTCCGCGGTAGATCAGGCCGTCCTTGAACAGCCTGAAGAATGCCTCGCGGACCGCGGCCGCGCAGACCTCGTCCATGGTGAACCGCTGGCGCTCGAAGTCGCACGAGCAGCCCATGGTCTTCAGCTGGTCGGTGATGCGCGCCTCGTACTCGTCCTTCCAGGCCTGCACCTGGGCCACGAACTGCTCGCGGGTGAAGTCGGTTCGGCGCTTGCCCTGCTCCTTCAACAGTCGGCGCTCGACCACGGCCTGGGTGGCGATGCCGGCGTGATCGGTGCCGGGCATCCAGAGCGTTTCGAACCCCGACATGCGGTGGAAGCGGGTGAGGATGTCCTGCAGCGTGTTGTTCAGCGCGTGCCCGAGGTGCAGCGCGCCGGTGACGTTCGGGGGCGGGATCACGATCGAGAACGGCTTGGCCGCTCCGGACAGCACGCGCTGCGGGTCGGCGTGGGACGCACCGGCGGCGGTCCACTTCTCGCGGATCCGCGGCTCGTGGTCGGCGGGCACGTATCGCTTGGCCAGTTCGGGCACCGATCGGTCCTCGGTTCGGGTCATGCTCGGGAGTCGCAGTGAACCGTCAAGTGTACCGCCGCCGATAATGTCCTCACGATGTCGAACTCCGCCGGTCATGAGCCCGCCTCCCAAGCCCCCGGCCGTCGCCGGCTGGCGTACCTGGCTCTGGTGCCGGTGGTCGCGATTCTCGCGGCCGGCGCGTGGCTGACCGTCCGTCTGCTGTCGACGCCGCCCCCGCTCCAGGAGGCTTCCGCCGGCGAGCGGGCCAGGGCCGCTGTTTCGGGTCGGGCGGAACCGCTCACGGCCGAGAAGATTGAGGCGATCGTCAGCGCTTCGCGCGGCTACCTGAACCGGGCCGATCCGGCGAGCGCCGCCGCGATTCTCGAGCCGGCGGTGCACCGGGCGCCGGCGGACCAGGCCCTTCGGTTTCTCTACGGCGAGACGCTGCTGACCCTCGGGCGGAAGGACGAAGCGCTCGAGCAGTACGAGTTGGGCATCGCTATCGGCCCGGACCACGCGGAGTACCGCTTCATGGCGGGCACACTCTCGGCGGACCTGGGGCGTGACGAGCAGGCCGATGCCCACTACGCGGTGGCGCAGACTCTTGACCCGAGCAATCCGAAGCACCCGCTGTACCGCGCCCAGGTGCAGCGTCGCCTGGGCAGACCCGATGCGGCGCGGGCGAACCTGATGATCGCGACCCGCCTTGATCCGTCGTTGGCGGTGGCCTGGGGCGCCCTGGCCGGCCTTGCGCTCGATGAGAACCGGCTGAGCGTGGCGCTGGGCTACGTCCGCAGGGCGCGCGAGTTTGAGGCCGACCGGGCCACGTGGCGCGTGGTCGAAGCCAAGATTCTGAACCGCCAGCGCGAGCCCGCGGCCGCGGCCAACCTGCTCGCGGCTGTGCCGCCCGAGGAACGGGCGGCCGACCCCGCCCTGCTCGAAGAGTACGCGCTGGCCCTGGGGCTTCTGGGCAAGCCTGACCTTGCGGCCGAGGAATACACCCGGGCCGCGGAAGCGGCTCCGGAGAACGCCGAGATGGCCTTCCAGGCGGCCCGTTGGCTCGATCAGGCCTCGCAGGCGGATCGGGCGCTCCGATACGCGGAAGCGGCGGCTCGGCGTGGCCACGCGGGGGCCGTTCAGCTCGTCGAGAGGCTCAGGCGCTCGCCGTGAAGCGGAGCGCTTCCGGCGCCGCGGCCGAGCGATACGCCGCGAGAACCGCCCGCACGTGCCCGTCGGCCGGGCGCTGTTCCTGCACCCAGCGTCGCGCCGAGGCCCCCAGATCGCGGGCGTAGCCGGGATCGAGCACGACACGCGCGAGGGCCGCCGAGAAGCCCGAACGGTCGGCCGATTGAACGAGCACGGCGGTGCGTCCCTCGATCAGGGCGTCGTTCAGAGGCTCGGCCCTGGCGGCGACCGCCAGCCCCGCGGCCATCGCGTCGAGAACGATCGAGCGGTGTTCACCCGCTTGATCCGGGCACACCAGCACATCGGCTCGCAGGATGAGCTCTCGCCGGGCCTCGGTGTCGGCGATCATCGAGAGGCGTTCGAGCAGGCCGAGCCCCTCGGCCAGGCGCCAGAGGCTCCGGTGCCCGGCGAGAGCTTCGTCGTCGGCGAAGATCAGCAGCCCCGGTGCGCGCTCGGCGAGATCGGCGAGGGCTTCGAGGAGGGCCGCCAGGGGCTTCTCCTCACGCCCGGCCGAGACGACCGCGACGCCGACGGCCGACTCGGGGTGGGGGCGCCGCTCCGCACCACTCGCCGGGAGGTGCACGCCCCATGGGGCCAGCTCGCGCCGCCACCGCGGTCCGAGGCGCTCGACTGCGCCGAGCATCGCGGCGTCGGGCGCGAGCCACACGCCCCGGGCCGATGGGTCCTCTTGGGCCCTGGCGAACGCCGCTTCCACGCGCTTGATGCGGGCGAGGCACGCGGCGGACCAGACCTCCAGCACCGGGGTGGCGTCGAGAGCCGCGGCCACGTCGATGGCGAGGTCCCAGCAGGCATCGCCGAGAACATGCACGATGTCGAAGGGCTGGGCGGGCTCATCGCCCTGCGATCGGGCCAGCCGCTCGGCTTCGCGGAGGAACCGGCGGAGATGGAGGGGTCTGAGCAGTCCCGAATCGGCGCCGGAGTAGGCGATGGTCGGGCCGAGCTCGCCGATCGAATCTGTGCCGCCCGGCGCGGCGGTGGAGCGTACGGCCGCCCGAGCGGGCATCGCGCGGGTCACGCGGCATCCCTCGCCGAGCAGGCCCACTTCGAGGCGGCGCAGCATCGCCTCTTCCCGCCGGGCGAACGAGGGATCGGCCATCAGCAGCACGCGCACGGCGGTGCTCCTCTCAGCCCCTGGGTCGGGACGGATCGTCGGCCACGCGATACCGGAGATCGGGCGGGCGGGACTGGTGCTCGGCGACTGCCTCCGTCCGCCACACGCCGACCCAGTGGTCGGGGCGAACCTCCTGAAGGTAGTAGTCCCCGGCGGGGCCGGGCTGGGGGCGGAGATCCTTCGGCGGGTCTTGCCATGGCCACCAGGGGCGGACGCCGTGCTCGGCCCCGGGCAGTCGCTGGAACTGCTTCGGATCGTCGACCACTTCACGGATGGTCACCAGGCGGTGCTCGCGTGTCCTCTGGTGCCCGGCGTCGCCCAGCTTGGGGATCGACGCGAACAGGCCGCGCGTATAAGGATGCAACGGGTTGGCGAAGAGCTCGAAGACGTTGGCGTACTCGACGACGCGGCCGGCGTACATGACGCAGACGACGTCGGCGTTGCCCGCGACGACGCCGAGGGCGTGGGTAATGAGCATGATGCCCATCTGCCGCGTCCGCTGGAGCTCGGAGAGCAGCTCGAGGATCTGAGCCTGGATGGTGACGTCGAGCGCCGTCGTCGGCTCGTCGGCGAGGAGCAGCCGAGGGTTGCACGCCAGGGCCATCGCGATCATGACGCGCTGCCGCATGCCGCCCGAGAACTGGTGCGGATAGGCCTTGATGCGCGTCCGCGGGTCGGGGATGCCGACGTCGTTCATCGCGCCGACGGCGATCTCGAAAGCCTCGTCGTGGCTCACCCGCTGATGGAGGAGGATGGCCTCCATGATCTGATCGCCGATCGTGTAGACCGGGTTCAGCGAGGTCATCGGCTCCTGGAAGATCATGGCGATGGATGAGCCGCGGATCGACCGCATCCGGGCGTCGCTGAGGGTCAGAAGGTCGGTGGGCTCGCCGGAACCGCGGAAGAGGATGCGGCCGCGGTCGAATCGGCCGGGGGGCGTCGGCACCAGGCGCAGCGCCGACATGGCCGTCACGGACTTGCCGCAGCCCGACTCGCCCACCACGGCCAGGGTCTGGCGGGGATAGATCGTCATCCGGACGCCGTCGACCGCCTGGATCCGCGGACCGCCGCCTTGGGCGAAGGAGACTGCCAGATCGTCGACCTGCAGCAGCGGAACGGTCTCGTCCATGGCGGCCCGGCCGGTCGGGGACGGGGGGGATCCTGCGGCGGGGGGGGGGGGGGGGGCGGGGGGGGGGCGGGCGGGGGCTCTTTGGGGTGGGGGGGGGTTGGGGTCCGGGGGGCCCGTCCGGGCGGGTTTGAGGCACAGGCGCGGTGGGGAAAG
>JACVCL010000093.1 GCA_016742075.1 Phycisphaerales bacterium | reverse complement strand
CCCCGGGGGTGATCCGGCCCCGGCCGGCCACCAGTCGGCCGACCACCGCCCCGGCCCAGGCCGGGCTGGGCTTCCGGCCCCCCCCGGTCTGGCTGCACCTGCCGCTGCGGGTGGACGCCACACCGGCCACCCCCTGGGTGCTGGACATCAACTACCCGGTGCTCAACCGGGTGGACATCTACCTGGAGCGCGACGGCGCGGCCCGGCCGGTGGCCACGCTGGGCAACCTGCAGCCGTTCGCCCAGCGCCCCCTGGGCGGGCGCAGCCTTGCCGTGCCGCTGGCGCTGGAGGCCGGCACGCCGCAGGCGCTGTGGCTGCGCGTCCAGACCGCCGGCGCCCTGGTGCTGCTGAGCGCCCCACCCGATGTGCTGGCCATGCTGATGATGGACAGCGACGTGCACCCGCTGGTCGCGCTCGACGGCGGCCCGCGCGCGGTGGTCTCGGCCTACAACGCGCTCAAGGTGCTGCTGCACGCCGGCGGCGTGCGGCCGGTGCGCGGCGCGAGGTACTCGAGCAGCTCGACGCCGGGTCCGTGCGCCGCGCGCAGCGCGGTGATCCGCAGGCGGGCGCCGAACACGTTGTTGAGGTGCTCCTGCTCGGTGCCGAAGTTCTCGCTCTCGCCCTCCACGCGCAGGCCCAGAAGTCCCGAGTAGAACCGGAGGCTCGCGTCGGTGTCCGCGACGACGATGGCCGTGTGATCGATACCCAGGAACAGGCGGCCGCTGCCGGCGCTCCCGTGCCAACGCGGATCGCCCTTGCCCGGGGGGAACTGGATGATCTCCAGGGTGTGGCCCTCCGGATCTTTGAAGTAGAAGGCGCTGATGCCGGCGGCCGCGGGGATTGTCTTCGGGAGGGTCTGCGGGCCCGTCGACGCATGGCGGACCTTGTGGGCGCGGAGATGCTCGTACGCCCGGCCGATGTCGCTGACGACGATCGCGATGTGCTGGAAGGTGTGATCGTTCGAGCGGGCGTCGGCGGGCACCGGGCGCCCCTCCGGGGCCAGGAACTGCACCAGTCGGAGGCGCTCTTCGCCCAGCGAAAGCTCGGCCGTGCGCGTGTGGGCCCCGAACACGCCGCTCAGCCGCTCGACCTCCGGGCCGGCCTCTTCGGACTCCGCCACCTTGGTGAAGGTGAGCACGCCGGTGTAGAAGTCGGCCACGCGGTCGAGGTCGCCGACGGTGATGGTCACCGAGTCGACGCCGGCGATCGGCGCCGCCGGTTCGGAGTGGGCGGCCACGGACGCCGGGGCGGCGGGAGTGCCCGGCCCGGGGGCGGCGAGCACCATCGCGGCCGCCAGAGCGTGCGCCAGAGTGATCGTGGGCATGGTCATACGACGGAGCTCCTGCAGGCGGCGGCGGGTTCGGCCCGCGCCCCGAGCCTGTCGAGGATGCGCTCGCCGACGCGAAGGGCGTTGGCCATGATCGTCAGCGATGGATTCACAGCGCCGCAGCTCGGGAAGAACGAGGCGTCGGCGACGTACAGGTTGTCGAGGTCGTGCGCGCGGCAGTCCGCATCGAGGACGCTGGTGCGCGGGTCGGTTCCGAAGCGGAGGGTGCCGTTCTGGTGGCTGACACCGCCGATGCCGAGGCGTTTGGCGAAGAATGTGGGGCCCGGTCGGCCGCGGCGGCGCTCGGCGGCCGTGAGCATGTCGGCGAGCCTCGCCTGAAGCCGGTCGTAGGCCTCGGTGTTGTTGGGGGTGTACGAGAGACGGATCGAGCCGTCGGCCCTGAGGGTGACGCGGTTGTCGGGGCTGGGAAGGTCCTCGGCGGTGAGGAAGAAGTCGATCGTCCGCCGCTTGATGTCCTCGATCGGCACGCCGGGCATCTGTCCGTCGCGGAGCCACTCCAGCGTGCCGGTGTCGGGCTTGCCCATGAGCTGGATCAGCCCCAGGGGGTGCGGAGAGTCGGGCGCGCCGTGGTAGAAGTCGCTGATCGCCCAGTTCTTCTGGAACTGCGACGGGTTGGGATCATGCGTCACGGCGATGAAGCAGCCGTTCTGGTGGCACATGTAGTGCCGCCCCACAAGGCCCGACGAGTTGGCCAGGCCGTCGGGGTGCGTGCCGCCGGCCGAGCGCAGCAGCAGCGCGGCGGAGTTGATCGCCCCTGCGGCGAGCACGACGATGTCGGCGCTGAAGGTCAGCACGTCGCCGTCGCGGCGGACGACGACCTCGCTCACGCGGCCGCCGGCGCGGTCCGTCCGCAGGCGCTCGACGAACGCGCGGGTGAGCAGCGTGACGTCGGGGTGGGCCACCGCGCCGCGAACGCCGACGACGTGCGCATCGGCCTTGACCTCGGTGAGATCGGGATACCCGTCGAACTGGCTGAAGCGGTAGGGGGCTTCGCCCGGCCCGCCCACCGGGCGCACGCCGAGCGGCGCCGGGAAGGGGCGGTGTCCGAGGGCGCGCAGGTCGTCGGCGAGCGCCCGGATGCGGGGCTCGGGCTCGAGGGCGGGGAAGGGAAAGGGGCCCGAGGCCGGCGGCTCGGTGGGATCGCTGCCGCGGAGGCCGTGCACGCTGTACAGGCGCTCGGCGCGGGTGTAGTACGGCTCGAGGTCGTGGTAGTCGATCGGCCAGGCGGGTGAGACGCCGCCGAAGTGCCGGGTTTCGCCGAAGTCGCTCGCGCGCAGGCGCAGCAGCGCGGCGCCGTACATCTTGGTGTTGCCGCCGACGAAGTAGTGGGTGTAGGGCTCGAAGGGCCGGTCGTCGCGGTCGTACCAGGTCTCCCGGGCGAGGTAGCGCTTGTCGGCGAAGACGGCCTTCTCGTCCCAGTTCTCGCGCTCCCGGGGCAGGAAGTCGCCCCGCTCGAGGATGAGCACGCGGCGGCCCGATCCCGCGACGGCCCGGGCGATGGTCCCGCCCCCGGCGCCCGTGCCGATGATGATGATGTCGTAGTGCTGGCTGCTCATCGCGTCTCCTCCCCGGCAGACGGGTTCGCCGGGGCACCGGGTCTGATGCCGGGCACCAGCAGCCGGATGCGGTAGATCCCGGTCTGCGCGGCCAGGTAGAGCGAGCGAGAGTCGGCGTCGCCGAAGGCCATGTTGTGCGGGTGCTCGGGGAGGCCGACGCGGCCGAGCACTATCCCGGATGGGCTCATGATCCACAGGCCGCCGGGGCCGGAGATGTAGACGTTGCCGAGAGCGTCGGTCTTGATGCCGTCGATGGCGTCCTCGCCCGGCTCGGCGGTGAGGTCGATGAGCGTGCCGGCGGCGGTGAGCGAGCCGTCATCGGCCACGGCGTACCGGTTGACGACCTTGCGACGCTCGTCCCAGTTGCCGATGTAGAGCGTCCGCTCGTCGGGCGAGAAGGCCAGGCCGTTCGGGCCGGAGAAGTCGGTGCTGACGAGCGACAGAACGCCGTTCCGCAGGCAGTAGACGCCCGAGTGCGGCAGCTCCTTGCGCCGGTCCTTGTCGAAGTTCGGCAGCCCGAAGGGTGGATCGGTGAAGAACAGGGCGCCGTCGCTCCGGTAGGCCAGATCGTTGGGGCTGTTGAGCCGTTTGCCCTCGAACCGGTCGGCGAGAACGGTGACGTCGCCGTTGTGCTCGACGCGGACGACCCGGCGGTCGCCGTGCTGGCAGATCGTCAGCCGGCCCTGGGGGTCGAAGGTCAGCCCGTTGGAGCCCGGCTGGCGGTACTCGGCGATGTCGGCGCCGGTGTAGCCGCTCTTGGGTCGGAACACGGTGACGGCCGTCTCGGGCTCGGCGCCGTCGAACCGGTAGATGGTGTTGGCGTTGGGATCCGAGAAGAGCAGGTAGCCGCGCTGGAGCGCCCGTCCGCCCGCCGCGGCGTAGCGGGCGTCGGCCCAGACCGGCCCCTCGGTGAACACGAAGCCCGAGGCCAGCCGCTCGGCGGACGCCCCCTCGGGCAGCAGCTCGGCCAGGCGCGGGTCGCGCCGGTCGATCGTCAGCGCGACGCGTTCGGATCCGGCGGGGCGTCCCGGGGGGTACAGCTCGAGGACCGCCGAGCGGATCCACACGCGGTTGCCCGGCGAGACGGAGATGGGGCCGTTGATGGCCAGGCACGAGATCCGGAACTGCTGGCCGGGGCGCGCGTCGTCGGTGAGGCGGAGGCGTTGGGGGGTGTTGAACCCTGCGGGGACGGCGCCGCCCCGTGCGCCGAGGACCAGCGGCAGGCGCCCGTCGACCCACACCTCGGCGTAGTCGTCGGCCACGATCTCGAGCACCACGGACGAGCCGCGCATGCCGAGCCCGGCGATGTGTTCGGGGAGCGTCAGCCGCAGGTCGTACCACTGGAAGCACACGCCGCCGGGCCCGCGCCGCGTGGTCAGCGACGTGGGCTCGATCGGTGTCCACGTTGCGCCATCGAGGTTGTCGCCGCGGGGAGACAGCTGCAGGGCCAGCGGGTTGTCGGCGGGGCCGGGCGTCAGCCGGGCTTCACAGGTCCGCCACGTCGCCGACACCTGCTGCGCACCCTCGGCGGCGGTCAGGTCGACCACGGCGGCGGGCGGTGCCGGGGACTGCCGGGCGCCGGCCGGGAGCGCCGGGGTGGCAAGCATGGCGGCGAGCAGCAGCGGCCATCGGGTGGGTTTCGGCATCGACGAGTTCCTGCGGGAGGGGCGGATGGCGTGTGCGTGGGTCACAGGCCGTTGGCCTTGACCAGTCCAGGCCAGTTCGTGTCGGCCTTCACAAGAGACTCGGACGGAGACTTGTGCCACAGATCCCAAGCCTTCTGGTTGTGCTGGAGGATCAGACGGCCGCCGACGATCTCGAAGTACTTGACGTCGACCGGCGAGACACGATTGACCGACGCCGCGTAGGCGCAGAACCCGCCGAACTGCGGCTCGTACCGCGCAGGGTCGGCATCGAACATCGCCTTGTGTTCGGCGCTCGCGAAGTGGTAGACGGCGCCGCGGTACACCGAGCGGATCTTCGGATCGCCCTTGATCGGCTTGTTGTCGGTGAAGAACGCGACGGGGTCGTATCCGCCGTTGAGCGCGATGCCGCCGGTGTCGACGTTCACCAGGAACTTCTGATCGACGGGTGAGCCCGCCGCCGCCGCCGCGACGGGCGGGCGGCCGGGCTGGGCGTTCTGGCAGCCGGCGAGAACACCGGCGGCGCACAGCAGAGCCGGAAGGAACCTGAGACCTGTGGACATGAGCCGATCCTTTCGAGGAGGTGAGTGGGAGGAGCCGGTTGATCCCGGCGACGGATTACCGATGCGGGCTGCTGTCGGAGACCGCCCGGGCCCCCGCCTGGGCGATCTCGTCATCCTGCTGGGCGCTCGCGGCACCGCTGACGCCCACGGCGCCGACGCAGGCGCCATCGACGAAGACGGGCACGCCGCCCTGGAGGGGCGTCCAGTCCTTCATCGCGGCCATCGCGGTGCGGCCGCTGTTGATGGCCGACTCGAAGTCGCGTGTCGGCTTTCGGAACTCGGCGGCGGTGCGGGCCTTGCCCTCGGCGACGTGTGCGGAGGCGGGAAAGGTCCCATCGAGCCGGCGCAGCGCCAGAAGATGCCCGCCCGCGTCGACGACGGCGATTGAGCCGGTGCCCGCCCGGGCCGCGGAGTACTCGCTTGAGGCCTGAAGGATGTGCTCGGCCCCGGCGAGGGTCAGCGATCCGTCGCGGACCCGCCGTGGCCCCTCGGAGCCTTCGGAACTCGGGTGGGCCGCGGGCGAGTGAGGTTTGCCGGCGGGCGCGGCGGGCTGCGCGCAGAGGGCTGCGCCAGAAATCAGGACGACGAGCGGTACGAGTGCGCGGGTGATCATGAGGTCCTGACCGGGTAAGGGTGGCGAGACTTCCGGGGATCCGGAGATCCGGGGGTCCGGGGATCCGGGGATCCGGGGGTTGGTTGGGTTGGGTTGGGTTGGGGCGGGGTTCGTGAGCGTCGCTGCGCGAGCACGCCGGCTCTGGGCCTGGCGGAGCACTTGTCGACGGGGCGGGCGGTGCTGAAGGTGAGATGCCGGCGGGTCGCGGCGGTGTCGCGCGGGGGCGGCTAGCGCGAGGTCTGCCGGCATCCGAAGATGCATGGCTGACGATCCGGATGCTGGAGCTTGCAGCAGGGGATGCTCTCAGCCCCGCGCACGCCGGCGTGAAGCGCCGCAGCGGCCGCCATCGCGGCGGGCGGCGCGATGAAGTAGATCCACAGGCCGCGGAACGCACGCGTGGGAACGGCCGATGCGAGCGTGCGGGCCGGGTTCATGCTCATGCCCGACAGCGGGGCTTCGACGGTGATGAACAGCGCCACCAGCACGCCGGCGAACACGCCGGTGAAGGGCGCGGTGGCGGGGTGAGAGGTCGAGTGCAGCACCATCGTCATCATGAGGAACGCGATCGCGAGCTCGCCCAAGAGCGCGCCGGCGAGGCCGTGCCGTCCCGGGCGGGTCGCGGCGCAGCGGACCGACTCGTGCATGACGCGCTCGCCGAGCAGCCGGCGCGCGAGGGCAACGCCGAGCATTCCGCCGGCGAACTGGGCGAGTATGTACCCGGCGGCGTCGGGCCCGCGCACCTTGCCGAGCAGGTAGAAGGTGAGCGTGACCGCAGGGTTCATGTGGGCGCCGGAGCGCTGGCCCCAGGGCGAGTAGATCAGGGCCATGGCGGTGAGACCCATGAGCACGGCCACCACCGCGCGGCGGGCCAGAGTGCTCGGCACCGCCCGGCGGAGGGCCGACGCGGGGTGCTCGGCGAGCACGACGGCGCTGCACGCGGCGAGCATGAACAGGCCGAGCAGCGAGGCCTCAATCGCGTATTCGGGCCAGTGGAGCGAAGCGCTGTAGTCGAGGGGCACGATCAGCCCCCCGCTTCGAAGCCCGGGTAGAGGGTCATGCCGCCGTCGACGAAGAGGCTTGCGCCGGTGATGTAGTCGGCCTCGTCGGAGGCGAGCCAGGCGGCCAGCCGGGCGATGTCCTGGGGCTCGCCGATCCGCTTGTAGGGGATGAGCCTGAGCAGCTCGTTGTAGGCCGCCGGGGTTTCCCAGGCCGGGCGGTTGATGGGCGTGCGGATGGCGCCGGGGCAGATCGAGTTGACGCGGATGCGCCAGGGCGCGACCTCCTGCGCGATGGACTTCATCATGAGCATCACGCCGCCCTTGCTGGCGGCGTAGTTCACGTGCCCGGCCCAGGGAATAACCTCGTGCACGCTGGAGATGCAGATGATCTTGCCCGCAGCGCAGGACACCCCCGTGCGGACGCCGCGGCGTTTGAACTCGCGGATCGCCTCGCGGGCGCACAGGAACTGGCCGGTGAGGTTGACGTCGATCACCCGGCGCCACTGCGCGAGAGTCATCTCCTCGACGGCCGCGTCCTGCTGGAGCCCGGCGTTGTTGACGAGAATGTCGACGGTGCCGAATCGCTCGATGGCCTGCGCGTACATCGAGCGCACCTGCGACTCATCGGAGACGTCGGCGGGGATGGCGATCGCCTGCCCGCGGTGGGCGCACCCGCAGTGGGTCGCCTCGTGCATCGCGTCGCGGGCGGGGCCGTCGGGCCCGACGTAGTTGATCACGACATTGGCCCCCGCCGCGCAGAGCCCCGCGGCGATCGCGCGGCCAATGCCCGACGAGGCGCCGGTGACGATCGCGGTCTGCCCCTTCAGCAGCGGGCGGGCTTCGCACTCGGGGAGCGCGACGGCGGGCAGGTCGGCCGGCATGAGATCGCGGATCCGCCGGCTGTTCATCGGGGCGTGCGTGGTGTTCATAAGTGCTTGGTGCAGAGCCGCGCAGCACACCACGGCCCGTGACAGGAAGGGCGAGCGTTGGTGCGGCGTCGAGCGGCCGGCGCCTGAGATGCCGCGGCGGGCCGGCCGGTTGCAGCGCCGGCCCCGGCCCCGGCCGCGGCGTGGGCCGGGCGCGAGCCGAGCGGACGCACGCGGTGCGTGGCAACGGCGGGATGTCGTCGGCGGCGGTGATGCGGGCCGGCGTTACGCCGACCGGCGGCGGCGGGCTGCGGCGCCGAGCAGCACGAGCATGGCCGCGGCGGGGCCCGGGGCGGGGATCACCGTCACCAGCAGCGATGCGCCGGCGCTGGCGCCCACGCTGGCGGTGCCGTTGGTGAACGATCCGTCGGCGAAGGCGATCTCGAAGATCCCGGGCCCGGCGTTGGCGGCGATCTGGAACGTGAAGCGGACGAGTTGGCCGGTCTGGAAGAAGGTGCCGAAGGCGGGGGTGGCGTTCTCAAAGCCGATGTCGATGGCGCCGGGGTTGGCGGGGTCGTTGTAGGTGCCGGGGCCAATGACGCCGGTGGCGGTGGCCAAGGGGGCGGTCAGATCGTCGGGCCCGCCGGTGACGTAGGGGTTGCCCCACTGGTACCAGCCCGGGGCGTAGAGCAGGCCGGGCTGGTTGAAGGCCAGCCGGAACACCGCCGAGTCGTTGCGGATGCCGGCGGGGCCGGTGATGACCACCGCGCCGGAGAAGGTTTCTCCGGGGTTTACTTGCAGCGAGGGAGTTTCAATGTTCCCGGGTCCAAGCCCCACGACACTGGCCGAGTATTGCGCGAGGGCGGGCAGCGGCAGGGCAAGCCCTGCGGCCAGCGAGCAAAGCATCTTCATGTCTGACACTCCTTGAGGGATTCCCTGGCAGGAATCACCCTCAGTGTGCCACGAAATTCGGGCGGAGCAAGTTTCTCGGCCTCGCGCGGGGAGGCCCTTCCTGCGGCGCGGCGGGGGAAACAGACGCAGATGTCATCGCTAGCGATGAAGGAAGTCGGTTCCCGGCGGGGCACCCGGGCCGGCCCCGACGGGCCCGGAACCGCGCGGCGACGCCATCGCGGCCGATTTCACCTGCGTTCCCAGAAATGTCGTTGCATCTCCCAGTGGTGCACCGTAGGTTTCTCCTACGCGGGTCCGAGACGCTCCGCTTAACAACATGAAGATCGCCGGCGGCTGCCGGGGCCTGGGTCCCGGGCCGGCTGGTGTGGCTATGCGCGGTGATCGCCGGGTCGATGCCGTGCGCGGCGTCGCCGGAGAGAACCCGGAGAGCCCGGCCGAGGTGCTGGGTGGCGGGGGG